>JAZDDV010000001.1:0-33432 GCA_043809425.1 Microcaldota archaeon
TATTTTAGTGCAATATGGTGAAACAAATGGAAAAAATGAAATGCAGCCTTTGCGGCAAAATCGGCAAGGCAACTCCGTTGGATATGGATGATGCCTTTTTCAGCAGGTACGTGGCAGTGATGCGCGCGCTGCGCCTAGCGAAAAGTACTGGCAGCGTAGGCGTGTGCGAAAGCTGCATGCCTGAGTACGAAAAGCTGAATACCGCGTTCCAGAACAAGGTAATAAACTATACAATCGTGGCTGCAGTAATCGGTGCGCTGTATTTCTATCTTACCAGTAATGCGCTTATGTCAATGCTGATAGCACTGGCTGTGCTTTCCCTATCTTTATTCTCCTACTGCCCGCCTTTAAAAAAATAAGAAAAAGAAAAAAAGATTAACCGCAGGATGCGGTGCTGCCGGTTGTGCCTGTCGAATTAACCAGGCCGAAGCCTGCTCCTGCATTTGCAGTGCTCAAAGTATTGTTGCATGCTGCCGGCGGCGATTCAAGAAGTCCGCAAACGAACTCCTTGATTGCCTCGGAATTGCGCTCCATGCTCATCTGCTTGCCTGCAAAGACAACTGTTGGCGAACCCTGTACGCCATACTTTGTGTTCTCCTGCGCGTAGATCGGGAAGTTCGTTCCTGCAACGTTGAACTGCGTTCTGGCATTGGCAGCGCAGGCGTCTATTTCCGGCTTGGAAATGCCAAGCGACGCCATGCACAAATTGCTATCACCGTTGCTTTCCACGAAGCAGCGGAGGAATGGCCACTGCTTTACCGAAGCTTTCTGGCCAACGCAGTACTCAATCAGGTTGTCTGTCACTTCCTGGTCGCCATGCATCGTATAGCTCACGAACTTGTTGTTCACCGTAAGCTTGCCTGTGCCATTGAATAATTCGACAACAGGAATAAATGCTTTCTGCATCTGCGTTCCATACGGGCAGTGCGACATGATGAACAAATCAAGGGTGACGTTCTTCAGCTTGCCACCTGCGTAGAGTTCCGGATTGGAAAGCGAAGTGTAGCCGTAGTATTTGCCATTGACTTTCTTCATGTACAGCGTAACGCTGCCAGCTACTGGCTTGCTGACAAGCGCATCAAGCGCAGTCTGCTGGCCTGCTGTCAAACTGTCAGCTGAAATAACTAAAATCGGCAGGAAAAGTTCGCCGCTTTCATTGGCTAAGGCCGCGGCAGTAGTTGCATTCGCTCCAACGTAGGAAACGTTGAGCAGCACTCCTGCTGCGGAGAATCCGTCGAAAACGCCTGCGAATGCAGCCTCCTGGCCGACTGGCACGTAGGCAACAGCATTGACAAACGGATCGTTGCCCATATAGTAGGCAGCTGAACCGCTTGGCACGAAGAATGCGTAGGCTGAGCCAAGCTTCTTTCCGCTAAGCGGAGCCTGGCCAGAAGCCATCTGCTCCACGAAAAGGTCAAGCACGAATTGCGTGTCGCTGTCTGCATTTTCCGTCATCATCACAGGCAGGAATTTTGCGCCTGTCTGCGTATTGAGAGTTGACTTGTCTGCTGCGTCTGCTATTTTGGTTGTGGAATCAACCTGCACGCCGCTTTTGCCCAGGGATGTAATGAATGAAGTGAAGAAAAGCGCGTCTGACTCGTTAACTGCGTAGAGCGTTGCCTTGAGCGGCGTTGCTGCCGGCAGTGAAGCACAGTCTGGGAAATTCTGCACTGCGCAAATGGCTTTTGCCATTCCCAGCGGATGAATAGTTGGTATTACCTGCGTGTATTTGCCGTCTGAAACAACGAATATGGGACTGGAGGCGCCATTCTCAAGCTGCTGCTGGAGCGCCTGCATGTTTGCATCATAGATTGCCTGTCCGTCCTTTAAAACGCAGGTCTGCTCTGATTCGCTTGACTGGTTGTACACCAGCTTGGTGAAATCTGAGCATTTTAGCTCTAGCTGCACGTTCGGCAGATGCGCCTTGGTCCTGGCAGCAAGCTGCTCTTCCATGCCGCCGCCTGCCGGGTCGTAGAAAAGCACAACTATAGTTGGCGTGGTAGTTATATTAGTGGTATTAATCGTTTGGTTAGTCGGCGGTTCAATGCAGCCGAAACCAAAAAATCCAATGCTCAACAGTAGAGCTAAAATGACAAGTCTTTTCATAGTATACCCCTCTTCTTTTGATTGTTAGAATAATATCATTTATATTACTTTGGTTTCTGTTTGCCCATCTGCTTCCAAAACAGATACTCCGTCGGTGCGGTAAGCAGTTCCACCAGCGTTTGCAGTATAGTGCCGATAACAATGTTTAGTAGGGTGAAAACAACAATCACCACGAGATATACGATGAAACCTCCTGATTTCATGGCCACCAGGGAAAACACTTCCATGGCCATACGGGATACAAAGCCGTACCCGATTGCAGGGATTGATAGCAGCAGTGCACCTAATCCGAGCAGCAGGCTAAAGATCGCAACCTCAAGCAGCTTGCCTTTTACCATGGCAACGCTTTTTTTCAGCGAATCCACCAACGGCATTTCTCCAAGCTGGTTGTTGTACGCCCACAACTGGAATAAAAACGAAAATAAGATGGAAACGACTATGGCATAGCCGATGAACAGCATATAGGATAGTATAAAAGACAGGAACGCAGAACCCATTGCGCCTGCCGCGCCGCCGGTCAGGGCGCCCAATCCTCCTGTGGCGAATACGATAAGCCCGCAGATAAGCACACCTGGCAAAAGCATAAGCACCATGATTGCGAACTCCAGCAGCAGGAATTTCAGGACTTTGTACTTTATTTTTCCGAATGTTTCCAGAATGCTGAATGGCCCGCCTTCAAGCTGGGACTTAACGAAGAATAGCGATGTAAGGCTGACTGCCTTGCCTAGCCAGGCAGCTACTATTATGATGATGACGAAATAAACCGCAACTATTACGGAAAGTATTAGGCCCGAGGTCAATCCTGTCATGCCGAGCTGGCTAAGGCCGTAGGCAGCCACAGCTCCGATGATAGCAAATAGAAGCAATATGCCAAACTGCACAAGCAGCTTTGCTACGTTTATCTTCAGCAGGCCGATATAGCACGTCGCGTAGTTTTCCCTTATGTAATTAAACCACTGGGCAAACGGCTGCGACACAAAATCAATCAGGTCTTTTGCGCTTGTATCATTTTTAGGTTGAACTGCCATCCTATTACTTCGGCGGAAAATCTTTTAAAGCGATTTATGCCTGGCGCATAAGCCATATTTATAAAATATCGCGTTCAAGAAACTTCATGGATTTGTCTACTTATATTGCAATTGTTGCGGTAATCGCAATCATCTACGGTTTCGGCGTCAGGGAGATCCAGAACCGCCTTATTAACAAGAAGGAAATGGAGGATGTGCAAAAAGACTCCAAACGGCTTAGCAATGAATATAACCAGGCGAAAAAGAGCGATGATAAGGCAGCCATGGACAGGATAATGAAAGAGCAGATGGAAATTCTGCCGCGCATGAACAAGATGATGATGGGCCAGCTCAAGCCAATGCTTGTGATAACCATGGTTTTCCTTGCGGTGATATGGGTAGTGAATTCATTCAACCCGGTTGTGCTGGATGATATAACAGTTCATCTTAATGATAATGGCATTGGCTGCGATAAAATAGCAGCGGACGGCATCTACAGCGGCTGCCACAATATGACTGGCGCAAGCTACGGCAAATGGAGCGTTACTGCGCATGCGCTGAAAGAAGGCAATACGCTGGGGACAAATTATACTTTATTTTACTATAGGTATGATACGGGCGATACGCACGTGGAACCGGCAACCGCCGCTCCCATGACAGTTACAGTAGATAAGAAAATCTACAAAGATAATGAGCAGGTGCTGATAACTGCAACGGCGCCGCCAAACGCACTTCAAGTTGATGCCCTGCTGGACAGCGGAACCGAATTCCGCGTTGACCTGCCATTCACCATACCGCTGATAAATGTCAAAACGATCTATCAGCCCTACTGGTGGTTCATTTCCATTTCTTTGCTATTCAGCCTTGGATTCTCTGCGGTCGCCGGCATGATGGCAAAAAAAGAGGAGAAAAAATGATAATCGCAGTTTGGGGATTCACCGGCAGCGGAAAAAACACCTTGGGCGAATTGATTGCCAAGAAATTAGGCTACAAGATGGTTGATCCTACTTTCAAAGACTTGGCTGCAAAAGAAGGAATATCGCTCATGGAATTCCAGAAGAACGCAGCAGCAGATCACAATATAGATAAGAAATTTGATGAGCTGCTCAAGGAACAGGTTAGGGCAGCTGGCAACAACTGCGTTGTCACAACGTGGCTTGGGCCCTGGATGGTTGACGCAAACGTGCGCATAAAGCTTAACGTGCCGCTGGAAATTCGCGCTGAGCGCGTTGCCAGACGCGATAAGATGACTGTGGCAGAAGCAAAGAAACACGTTGCTGAACGGGATAAGCAGAATATCAAACGCTACTATGACGTTTACAAGATAGACATAACCGATGACAGCAAATTTGATTTGCAGCTTCAGGGCGGCAAAAGCAAGCCGGAAGAGCTGCTTGTGCAGGCTATGAAAGTAATAGAGAAGAAAAAATAGACTGCTACTCTTTTAGCCTTGCGACCGTATCAGGGTCTCTGCTGAAACGCCACGCCAGCTAATTCTTCGGTTCGAAAATTAGAAGCAAGAAGCGCCTCAATTTTCGGCGCGTCCGCTTCGGGGACTTCTGCTACCACCCCAAATCCGTAGGACGGCCAGTAGTACGCGTCGATGCTCCGCCTGCCGCAGCCGCCGAAGCGGACCAGAAGACCCACATAGGAAGAATCATTTAATCTGTAGAGATACCTGGCGTCTGAACTTGCGTCTACTTTTCTGCCGTGAGGAACTCCTGTCTCGGAATGCGGAGTATACCAGCCACTCGGACCGGAGAAATTCGGAACCAGGATTAATCTGTCATCTGTCATAAGCTGCCGAATCTCACTTACTTCTCTCATACTTAATGCAAGCAGATAATCGATGCCTTCTGCCTGTAAAAGCTCTTGAAGGGTTCGTTGTTTGCCATTTATTGTATACGCAACATCTGCATATGTCAAACCCTTAGTTACCAATGCAACATCTTTTTCTCCTTTGTATCTGCCTGTTGCTAAAACCACTCGTGGTTCGTCCTGAGCAAAAAAAATCATCTCTTTTCCCAATTTGGCTCCTCGTTTTTCAAAGGCAATAGAAGCATCAACCACGAAGCCGGCTCCTGACACAATGCGTCTCCAGGTTTCTCCGACAGTAAGCGCAACATCCGCTACCTTATGAGATACGACTTTCAGGTTGGTTCCATGTTCTGCATTAAACGCCTCAACCAACGGATGAACATCAAAAAGCCTTGTAGTTCTAGAGCGCCTCAACACTAAAAGATTCTTAGGCTGGTCCTGAACCTGCATTTTCACCAATTCTTTTCCATGAAATTGAGTTTGTGCAACCATAGATACACTTCTTCGTATTATTATGTTAGGGACCAAAATCCTTAAAAATACATCTTTTGTAATAAAAAACAACACTAAAAAGCAAGCTTTAAATCTTGGATGAAATTTAATACGCGTAGTTGCAGTGAGAATAGTGCCTATAAGCGCACAAACCTTGATGTGGAGCGTTATAATGCCGGAAATAGATAATGGACTGATTATTCTTGACAAACCCTACGGCCATGTGGCGCACGAGATTACTACTTACGTGAAAAAACTGCTTGGTGTTAGGCGAAGCGGCCATGCAGGCACTTTGGATCCAGATGTTTCAGGAGTTATGCCAATTGCCATCGGCAAGGCTACGAAGCTGCTGGGCTACATTGCAGGCAGAAAGAAAACCTACGTTTGCATCATGAAGATAAAAGACAGAAGCGTAAGCGATGCAACGCTTAGGCAGCTGTTCAAGGATTTCACCGGCGAATTAACGCAAACTCCGCCGAAAAAAAGCGCAGTGCGGAAAGTTCCGCGCAAGCGGATTGTCTATTACATTAATTTTCTTGAGCGCAAAGACAATCTCGTGCTCTTCGAAGCAGAAGTGGATGCAGGAACATACATCAGAACACTTTGCGAAGACATGGGAAAGAAAATCGGCGGAGCGCGCATGGAAGAGCTACGGCGCATTGCTGTAGGAAAGATAACCGAGCAGCAGGCAGTTAAACTGCAGGATTTGATTGATGCGGTGTGGCTTTACAAGCACGGCAAGCCGCAGCAGCTTGAAAAAATGATAAAAAAGCCTGATGATTATATTGAACTGAAGAAAGTCGTAATAAGAGACAACGCACTACAAAGCATAAAGAACGGCGCGCAGCTCATGGCACCGGCAGTAGCCAGCATAGACGATGGCGTAAAAAAAGACGAATTAGTCAAGCTTTATTCTGAATCAGGAAAATTCGCCGGCATCGGCAAGGCAGCTGCAGACAAAGACCAGCTGCTGAAAATGAAAACAGGCCTTGCCGTCAGCATCGAACGAATGCATCTGTAAAAATAAAAGAAAAACATTATTTGCACACAGGGAACGGAGTTCCATCTGGTGCGGTCATGGTTATGGACAGTACCCTGCCATCGGCCGTTTTGTCAATGGAAACGTTCCAGTCGGAAATTCCATAAAGCGAGTACTCATTAAACGTCACGCCCCAAGAATTGGCTAGCTCAACAGTGTTCCATAACTGAGTCATGTCGACCCAGATCGATTCGAAACTATAGCCCGGGGCTATTCTCGATATTTTTGTGGAGGTTTTGTTGTCAACACCGTACCCAATTCCCGGTTTGGAAGATGGATCAGCCTGGGTAAACATTTCTTTCTTTAGAACCTGCCCATCCTTGTCTTCAAATGTAATAATGGCCCTCACGGTTCCATCAGAAGGCACAAACACGGACTCCAATCTGCATCCAATGCCATCAAATGGAAAACAAAATTTGTCGCCCACATCTAGAATTGCCTTTGACATCACTTTGCCAAGGACGAAATTGCCGTCAGGATTAAGACCGACCAGTTGATAGTCTTCACCCATGAACTCGATTGTTAGGTTATGATTGGCAGACGCATAATCGCCTACTCCGCCACAGGCTGCATAATCCCCATTTTCCGGTGTTGTGCAGATAGGCAGGCCATCTTGCCCGTTTGGAAAGGGGGATTTGAATTCTATTTTGTATTGAATGCTGCCATCAGGCAATTGGGTTTTTGTCATGACCTCTTGGTAACTCTTGCCGGCATCATCGTCACGGAATACGAGACTAGCTTCTCTAAGGTTAGGCGTAGCCGGGCCACAGGTAACAGTTAATGGCGCAACATCGCACTTAGTTTCTGCCCCTGCGAAATGAGAATCCTGAGGCACAAGTACGATTCCACTACTTTTGATAACCACCGTATCAGCAGTAACAGGCGTATCACATAATTCGACCCTAATCGTGAGCTGACCGCCTGAAGGCGGCAAATCGATGTCACCGGAAGAACCTTTTTTGATTGTTGTGTCACCCAGATAGGTCATGCCGCCTGGCTGTTCAGCAATAAAAAGTCTGAATACCTCGCCTTCTGGTGCACTGCCGGCATAGCCCATGATGACGCCGCGGTCTAGGTATACGATCTGGTTTTTAGCCATAGTGGTACCAGTGCATTCTACTGGCTGCGCGCCTGCAACGTATTTATCCAGCTGTCTGTCCAACGCAACGGTGACCGACTTCTCTCCGTAATCTATGCCGGAATTTATGGAGCAGACTGCCATGACCACAAGGACATTGGCAGCTGCATCTTTTATGGAATAATCGCTATCCTTCGAAATCTCAAGGCTTTCCAATGGACTGAGCGTTGCCTTGTCAACAATTTTGAAGATTGCATTTCCCGAAGTGCTTGCGCCCGCGTATTCCAATAAATAATTATCATTAAGGATAAGGCCATCGCCCTGGGAGATTGTAACGTCCTTTCCAATTACAGTCTCATCAGTTTTTCCGCAAAGGGAAAACTTCACACCTGCATCCGGTACTCCTGCATCAAGAATACCTGCATCTGGCACACCAACGTCAGGTACACCTGCATCGAATACGCCAACATCCGGCATGCCGACATCTGGCACGCCAGCATCAACAACACCTGCATCCTTGTCACTCTTTCCATTCACTTGCACAATTACAGTTGGAGGTTTCTGCTCTGGAACAATAATGGTTATAGGCGGCTGCGCAACCTGCGAATCACCGCAGGCAAATGCAAAAAGCAATGGTGCTGTTAAGAGAAATTTTTTGAAAACGCCGTCCTTGCGGGTTTCCGGTTCTTTCTTGACATCCTCAGACCTAACTCTAGCCGATTGGTAATGTACAAATTTCATAGTTCCACCTCAAAATATTTCATAACTATTTGCAACCATTATTCTACACAAAAGAGTTTATAAATATACGGATTACTGCACTTTTTGACACTATAATTAGCTGCGAAGTTTCTCTTTCAGCTGGCATAGTTTGCAGTAATCAGTGCTGCTCGGCTCCCTGCAGGTTTTGCAATAGCTTAGCTGCAGTTGCTTCGTTTCCGGCAGCTCCTTGAACATTTTCTGCATTGATAAAAAGCTGTTGAGAACCTTGAACCGGGTGCCTGGATAGCGGCCTTCCATTTCCTCCAGCTGCAGCCGCACGAATTTCCTGAATGCAAATACAGAATAGGGACAGCATTTCTTGTCAAGCAAAGGCAACTGCTTTAATTTGCCGTAGGCAACTACTTCGTCTTCAGGCAAACGCAAAAATGGTTTGATACGTGAAACGAAGCGACTGTCACTAACAAGATGCTCATTATAGCGGAACAAACGCTGCGGCTCGTTGCGCAGCACATTCATCATTACAGTCTCGGCAGTATCATTGAGCGTATGACCTATGGCCAGCTTATCTGCGCCCAGCTCGCGCGCATGGATGTTGAGATAGTAGCGGCGTGCCACTCCGCAGTAGCTGCACGGATTTTTTGTATCTGTCTTTGCCACCAGTTCATCCAACGTATAGCCAAGGTCATCCTTCAGCTTGAACATATGATGTTTCACGCCAAGCCGCTTGCACTCAGAAGCGACAAGTTGCATTGTAGTGCGGTTGTAATCGCAGCCTATGCCCAAATCAATGGTAACCGCAATAAGCTCAAAGGGAACTTTTTTCTTAAGCGCAACAAGCATAGTCAGCAAAGTGACGCTATCTTTACCGCCGGATAAGGCCAAAGCGACCTTATCCCCTTTCCTAACCATCTTGAATTCGCCTACGGTGGAGTAAAACGACTTTTCAAAATGCTTGAAGAAATGGTTTTTGCAAAGATAGCGGTCAGCGTAGGGCAGATGAATAACCGCAGCAGCCTTGCAGTGGCTGCATTTCTTGCCTTTCACCTGTGGCAATCCTTTTTCGATGGCACAAGCTGGCTTCCTCTTAACCATAACTAAAATAAGAAGGGAAAAAAATAAAAGGTCTAGTCTGTGCACCGTACCTGCGGTGGATAGGATTCCAGCTGAAGACATTTGCCTGATGGACAGACTGAGCAAGGGTCACCAGTAAAGCAGCGGGGTGCAGTTTCATTCGGGAAAGCATAGCATTCCTGGCCAGTAGGACAGGGCTTTGTCGCATCGCAGGAATTCATACTGCTGTACCACGTGTCGTTGAACCCGATGCTTTCGCAGAATGCTTTGCTATGGCAGCCTATTGAGCTGCATTCAGCGCACGGAGGGCATACCACGCATTCGGAAGAGCAGGAATCCACTGAGAGATTGCTGCAGTTCGAAGTATCCTGAATCGGTTTCCGCATCTGCGTGCATTGGTTTTTGATGCACTTTATCTCCAGGTGGTTTGCTATACCGGTGCAGAAATCAGGGCACTGCTTTGTCACGTCCACGAAATCCTTGGAGCCGTAGAAGCAATCCTGCGTGGTTTTTTGCACACCGCAGGCGCAGTCGTAATCCTTTTCACAGTAGTTCGGCCTTTCCGGGCTGCATTCGCCGCGGAAATACGCCCACTCTTCGCAAGTGGCGCCATTCGCAAAAGAGCACACGCCATACTGGGCTTCGGAGGCGTCAGTTCTGATCTCCAATGTGCCGTTATGTTCTGCACAGAACACAGAGGCTGGATTTGCTATTCCAGTACCATTATCCTGATTCACTGGCGGCTGGATGCATCCTGCGAAAAGCAGCATGCCAAGCAGCGCAACTATTGCAAGTTTCATATCACACTCTCCTTTCTTTTGTTGGTAAGCAAAGCAAACAGCGCAACTATAATCATGAGCACGCCTGCTGCGCCTACTGCCAGCTTGATGAAATCCGGTTTTTGCGCTGTAAGTGCCATAGCACCGGAATTATCTTCTGCTGCCTGCTCTGACGATGGCGCCGGAGAATTCATGGTCCGCTCAGTATAGGTATTGAAATCAGCAGTTGCATTTGCAGCTACCATGAGCTTAGGCTCTCCGTCATAGGAATCTGCTACTGCCGGAGCCGCATCCATGGGCGAAACAAACGGGAAAAAACTGTACATTACTAGCATGAAACCGATAAGCGCAGTAGCCAGCAGCACCACGACGCGCTTCGGGCCTTCTTCGCCTACTAATTTTTTGCCGTCTGAAGTTAGGGTATAGTATTTCCAGATGTTTGTGGAAGGAACGTGGGCGATGAGCCTGCCGTCAATTAGTACGTCCAGGTGCTCTTTGGCCGATGCCTTTGATATTCCTAGCTGCTCTGCAACCTCGGAGAGTGTGTAATTGCGTTTCCTAAGCAGCTTTAGTATCTTTACGCGCGTGTCTGACGTAAGCGATTTGAAAGTCTTCTGGTCCATCACCACTGCGTCTTCCACATTTCCTTCCATAGAATAGGATGGATAGCTTTGGTTTAAAAATAAGAACAAACTGGCAGGTTTTTGGCTAACTCAGCGGAACTTTTGACATTATGGCAAGTATGGCCAGCACGCCGCCGATTAAAATAAGCGGTACGGCAATTTTAGCAACGGCAACTACCGAGTTGACAGTGCTTACTATTTCTATGGAATGCTTGGCGCCTATGACGCGGATGTCAAACCATTCCTTGTCCACGAAAGCAGTGGCATCTTCCATGTCTTCAAACGCTTCATTGGCTGCTGCTACAATCTGATCAAGTATTTCCTGCTCTTCCCTGACCGGATTAAGCACACCACGGACAACATTCGTCTCATGCGTATCAGTGGTGAAGACGCCTACGCGGCATTTGTGCTGCGCGCCTACGCTCTTTTCAATTACTTCCTTGAATTCCGGAGTGACACCATTGGAATCTATGAGAACTATTACGTAAGTAGGAGAGGATGAAACTACTGCGACTTTTATGCCTGCCCGGCCCACGGCAGAAGACTGCGGCTGGCGCCTGGCAATGCCAATCTGCAGCTTCTCACCCTTGGGCACTTTGGCAACTGCCGCTTCCACTGCCTTTAGATAGTTATATCCTATCACGCTGCCAGGCTCAAAGCTGGTGACTTCACCCAGCTCTGCATTGTGCTGGTCTGCGATTATTGCATTTGCAACTTTCTTTTCTGCAGCCAGCATCATGGAAAGACCTAAACCAAAGTTTATATCTTCAGTTAGCTTTGGCGCACGGCTGACGCCAATGAAAGTGCTATCGCCGAAATGCAATGCTTCGGCAGTGCATTCTGCACTTCGACCAACTGCAAATGCAGCTGTTTTAACAGAATATTTGGCCCGCTTGAGCACCACATCAACTGCAGCCACGACTTTGCTTATTTCAGATGCTGAAGTGGGATTAAGGTCGTGCGTTACAGTGCCGTGGAAGACAAATGATGTAACTCCAAATTTCTTGTCCACTGCCTCGGCTATCAGATTGGAGAATTCGCTGCCTCCCAGGCTGCCAAACGGCCCAAAGTGAACGCAGGGCACCAGGAAAAGCACTGTGCCGCTTTTCCGCTTGAAGCCGATGACGCCGATAAGCGTTTTTGCATTTTCGCCTATCTTCTCAAATGCTTTTTCCAGATCATTTTTCTTGTAAATCCACTGGCTAATAAATAAAGTAAATACGTCGGTGCTGCTTACGCCGAATGTCTTTTTCATCGGCGCGTTTATCAGGTAGAATATCAGGAATATGGCACCAAGCAGTATGAATGAGGAGATGTAGGCTTTCGCCGCAAGCGCCATGGTTGAGTCAGTGCCAAGGAACATGGCATACTGGGTGTTGAACAGGAAAACCAGGTAAAAGCATAATTGCAATACGGCAAAAAGCAAAGAACGATAGCGCAGTATGAAGACTAAACGCGCGACAAGATACCAAATTACGAAGACAAAGGCAGCGCCTACGAAAATGGCCATCTGGCCGTAGAACGGATTGATGTTGAAAATAAATGAGGAGAACAGATAGGCAAGGCCGTAGATAAGCTCGCCTGCCGCAGCAGTCGCCAGAATCCTCTTTAGCGGAATCTTGCGTATGAATACTTTTACCACTATTGCCGTTACAATTGCAGGAGCAAGCAGCAAAAACAAACCGTCAAAGATTGAGCTGATGATAAAATCAGCTTTTGGCGGAAAATTCAGCGCTGCGCCGAATAGCAATGCCACTAAAACCATGGCTAGGAATATTACTGTAATTGACGGCAGGGAAAAAAGATAGTTTGTCAGATTGACTGCGCTCTTAATATTTTCGCTGCCTTCCCCTTTCTGATTCATAATTTACCTACTCCTGCGAGGTTTAAAAACCTCTTGAAAATTTCTGGCTGAGGATGCGATAGATAAGCTTGGCCGCAAGGAAGTCAGGCGCCTTGTTGAATTTGCCTGGTGCCAACTCTACCACATCCAGGCCAACTATATTCTTGGATTTTGAAACTGCATTCATCAGGGAATTAACCTGTTGCCAGCTTAAGCCGCCTGGCTCCGGAGTACCGGTTGACGGCATGACGCCCGGGTCGAAAACATCCAGGTCTATGGTGATATATACGTCTTTGGTAAGCGACGCCACAACTCGCGGAATCCAATCCGCAGTAAGTTCATGCGCATAGAATATTCTGTCGCGCCTGGCGCGCTGCAACTCTGTTGAATCCATGCTGCGGATGCCGACAGAAACGCAGGTCTTGCACATATCCTGGGCGCGGGCCATGATGCAGGCATGATTGTATTTGCTGCCCAGGTAGCTGTCCCGCCTATCGCTGTGCGCATCCAGATGAAGCACACTCATGTCAGGATAGCGTTCCACATGCGCCTTTAGCGGGCCTGCGGAAATGGAATGCTCTCCGCCAAGGCAGACAACGAATTTATCATCTGCCAGCAAAGATTTGACTTTCGCATGCGAAACAGCAGCAAGCTTCTCTGCCGTAGCCGCATTCAACGGCTTGTCAGTGAATATGCCCTGCTCGTACACTTCTGTTGCCGTTTCAATGTCATAGAGCTCCATGTTTCTTGAAGCTTCGATAATAGCTTTAGGGCCCTTGTCTGCGCCCTTGCCCCACGTACTGGTCTTATCAAATGGCAACGGCAGCACTACGATCTTCGCTTTGCCGTAGCTTGCATACTCTTTTGGCAGCCCGCCGAAATTGAATGGCACTTTTTTAGTCATGGCTATTCCATCACGAAAACCGCAGCTGCGATAGTGGTTGTCCACTTGCCGTCCTTGTTGCCTTCTGTTGACTGACAAACGTGCGTTGTTTTGAAGATATGCCCGCTTGCCTTGTACACCTGCTTTCTTTCGTCCCACGCTTGGTCCGAGTCAAACGGAACGCCTAAAGTTGTTGCAAGCATGGTTGCTGCCAGGTCTTCTGCATATTCGCCTGCGATGCTTCCTTTTTCACCGTAGCAGTGATGCTCTGACAGATAGCCGTAGGCTTCCTTATTATGCGGAATCGCCAGGCCGATTGCCGTTGCGATAAGCCGGTTCGGCTCATTGGTCTCGATTCTTGCCATCACACAATAGGTAATCTGGCCGGCCTTAAGCTGCTTCAGCCCCTTCTGGGCAGGAATAATCTTGCAGCCAGGCGGAAAAATACTTGAAACATAGACCAGATTGCATTTCTGAATGCCAGCGTCACGCAAGGCCAGCTCAAAAGAAGCAAGCCTATCCTTGTGGACCCCATCTCCCTTTACGAAAAATACTTTTTTAGGTACAAAATCCATATTTTTCACTTCCTAATAAACGTCGTTATCCAAAAGCTTGTTAAAGTTTTTAGCTGTTCGCTTTTTCCAGTTGCCTCTATGATAGGCATAGCTGGTAATCAAAGGCACTGCCAGAGTCGCTTCGGCATAAACCATCTGCTCAAATTCCTGGTCAACTTTTCCCCAGGAATGCGCTTCCTGCAATGTGCTGCCTGATAGGCCTCCGTCGCGCTCATCGGCAACAGTAATCTGCACCGCGTACTTGTGCATCTTCGCATTTTTGCCAAGAACATCTGCTGCTACGACTACATCCTGCGCGAAATTCTTCGGCACACCGCCGGAAATCATGAACAGCCCTGTATCGCCCGCTGCAAGCTTCACCTTTGTAAGCTCCAGGAAATCCTTTACCGAATCAATGGAAACCTTCGGCTTACCTTTCTTGTTCCACTGGTGATAGACTAAACCAAAGCCGGCGCTGCAATCGGAAAATGCAGGAACAAAGATTGGCACGCCTTTTTCATAGGCCCGGCGCACAATGCTGCCTTCGCCCTTGTTGTTCTTCACCAGGTATTCGCCCATCTTTGAAATGAATTCTCTTGAGGAGTAGGGCTTTGGCGGTAAAGAATCTGCAATCTTTGCTGTTGTTAAATCGCAGTCGCGCAGATGATCCTCGTCTATGAAAGTATCGTATATGCGGTCAATGTGATTCTTGAATAACTCATCATCGTCAACTTTCCAGGTGCCCTTGTAGTGCTTGTAGCCCAAACCTTCAAAGAAATCCTGGTCAACGATCAAAGCACCAGTTGAGACGATTGCATCGACCATGTTGTTGTCCACCAGGTCGTAGACGACTTTCTTCAGGCCTGCGCTGAAAATTGAGCCGGCTAAACAAAGAATTATGCCGCAGTTTTTTTCCCCAAGCATGCGGTCGTAGATGTCCGCTGCCCTTGCTAACGTACGCGCTTGAAACGCCATGTCTGCGTACTGCCTGATAATCGGCGTCGAATCAAATGACTTGATGTCGACGTGCTTAATCTCGTCCTTTAGATAATCCGCCTTTTTCATGCACACACTTTTCTAGAAAAAATATTTAAACTTATGCACGATTCCGAACGCGCGCGACCAGAAAATGTAGTGACACGGAAATAGCTTAATTTTATAAAACTTTTGTCACTACAATATTACATGGCGTATATAAAAAAACAAGTCGTTGATGGTCGCGTTTACTATCTTCTGGTCGAAAGCAAGAGAGAAGGCAGCAAGGTAGTCCAGCACGTGTTAAAGCGATTTGAAGGAGCAAAGGAAATGCTGGAATACTGCAAAAGACACCGGATAAAAGCGCCAAACGTCGACTTGATTGAGAAACAGATTGTTGAGAAGATAGAAAAAAAACTGGCAAGATTGAATACACTCAGACCGTTGCCAAAGCAGACGCTTGAAAGCCTGAAAAAGAAGTTTGAAGTGGAAATGACCTATAACTCCAATGCTATAGAGGGCAACAGACTGACATTGAAGGAAACGTACCTTGTGCTTGAAAGAGGAATGACTATAGGTGGCAGGTCGATGAGAGAACATCTTGAAGCCACAAACCACCGGGACGCCATAAGCACTATGGAAAATATGGTAAAAAAAGGCAAACGAATAACTGAAGCAGACGTACTGATGCTCCATGCAGTAATTCTTGACAAGATAAACCCGGAGTGGGCTGGTTTTTACAGAAATGGGCCTGTAGCCATCACGCTTGCAAAGCATAGGCCACCAAGCTACAAAGAAATTTCAGAAAAAATGAAAGAAATAGTTGCGCTGCTTAATGAAGATTCGAAAGGCATCAAAGCAGTTGAAGCAGCTGCGGCTATACATCATAAATTAGTCTACCTGCACCCCTTTTGGGATGGGAACGGGCGACTTGCAAGGCTGCTCATGAACATAAAACTCATGCGCGCAGGTTTTCCTCCAACCGTCTTGAGAAAAAAAGAAAGGACGTCGTATTACAATGCATTGGAAAAGGCAGATGAAGGGGAGCTGGGGCCGCTTACGACCATGATAGCAAAAGATGTGGAAAGAGCGCTTGAGCTTTATCTTAAGACTATAGAGGAATAGACACAAACAAAAAATGTAGTGACACGGAAATAGCTTAATCTGACAAAACTTTTGTCACTACATCGTGTGCATTTGATTTTTCGTACTTCAAGCAGATCAGATTTCCTGCCGCCTGATTTGTGAATATTCGCCAACGCGTTTCAAGTACAACTGGTAGCGCGTGGTATGCAGACTCATCAGCAAAAGAGATACTGCTCCGAGTGTTAAGCAGGCGCCAGTCAGACCAAATGCCATGGTGATGAGTTGTTCGGTTGGCTTGAACGCGGCTGCCACTCCAAAACCAATTGCCGTCACCGCAGTAGCTGTTGCCAGTTTAAGCACAACCCAGCCTGACTTGTCCATGAAACTGTTCTCGTATTTATCGCGTTCAGAAGTATATTTCACCAGCTGATTCATATTTGCCTTGAAGGCCGGCAGATTTTTAGTTGCCATTACGCATTCATGACCTACATTAAGCCGGTCAATCAGCGGCATCTGCCTTATCCTTGCCGGACCATCGTGCTTTTCCAGGATTTTGGATATTGTGACTTGACGTTCGTTTATTGCAAGTTTCATTTTTTCACCGATAAATAAAAAATTAAATTATTGTCACATTGAATTTCGTTGTGTTCGCCGTTGAGTTGTCCGAAGTATAGATTGTGAAGAACTCATAGGTTCCGACAATTCCCGTAGCAGTGACATTCCATTGGCTTTCGCAGACCTGATTTTCAGCCATATCCCCGCAGGATACGGGATTTTGCTGCCGCGTGTAGAATGGTGTTGCATTAACGACAGTTGACACCAAACCTTTATGCTGGGGCACTTCAAATCTGTTTAGCGCTTCATCAAAGTAGGGCAATGTGAATGTTCCGTTGTACCTGGCTGTGTCTTCCATCGGCACCTGCCTTCCTGTAGAGTTAAGCAGTCCGAACATCTTTGGATTGTTTATGGTCCGGTTATATTTTTCCACCAGATATTGGTTCAACAGCAGGCCGCCTGCGGCTATGAAAGGCGTTGAGCAGGATGTTCCTGTACAGGAAGATGTGCCCGTATCCCTGTCTGTAGTTCCTATTCCTCTTCCAGGAGCCATAAGCAGATTCATTCCAAAACCAATGTTTGTGAAGTTCGTTATGGTGTTGTTAAGACCTGCGCCAAAGTATCTGCCGTCATCCATCGCACCTACGCCAATTACATAGGGCGAACACGAAGGATAGGCTATTCCTTGATTGAACCATTCATTTCCTGAAGCTGCTGCCAGAATAATTCCTGCGAGGTTCAGGTTTCTAAGCGGAGCATTGAAGTAGGACGGGCAGGTAGTTGCATTATTCATTATGCTATCTCCAAAGCTCATGCTGACTGCCGCAATACTATAATTAGCCCTGTTTGCATAGCACCAGTCCATGGCCGCATATGCCTTTGAACCAACATACCAGTTTGTTTCGTTTAAGACTACGGCTTCTACCAGATAGGCATCAGGAGCCACGCCCCTTACGGTGCCATTGCCGGCAAGTATTCCTGACATTTTTGTTCCGTGGCCGTTCAAGTCATAAACGTCACTGATATTATGCACGAAATTCCAACCGCCAATAACTTTTGAATTAGGATATCCTCCGCCGCCCAATGATTCATGGTTATAGTTTACTCCCGAATCAATCAGGCAGATGGAATAATTTTTTCCCGTAAGATTCTTTCCATTAATTATGAAGTTATTTAGATGGTCCAGCCCAAGCGTTTCTTTTCCCTGGGTTACAGAGCCGCGACCCACAAAGTCTTCATAAACCGCAGCTACCGACGGATCATTCAGAAGCTTTTGCAATCCCCTTGAGTTTATCTCCCCGGCCATCGCATTGACTAATGCGTACTTGTACTTTACCTTGAATGTCTGGCCGCCGGTGTTAAGCATTTTTATGGTTCTATCCTGGTTAGCCTTGACCCGGCTACTTTGCACCTTATCATTCAGCGAGAAGTTTTCATCCCTGAATTCTATGATAACAGTTCTTGGCTTTTGTTTGACATTTTGTATCAGGTTGGCTGATAAAATAATCACTGGCTTAGTTATTTTCGTCGCAGTTACCTTGGCTGTCGGGTCAAGCGCTGCAGTTACGTTTTTGCAAGGTCCGCCGACACATTTAACGCCTGTTCGGATGGTGATGTTCTTGGATTGGTTTACAAGAGTTGTGCCAGAAATCAGGATACTCTGATTAGGCAAAACGATATAGGGCGCCAGATAGCCTGGACTCGTACAGCTTGCGGTTTCGTTAGCAGGTTTATTGTTATCAGAAGGCAATCCGGTCAGGCCAAAGCATCCGTTTGCATCAACATAATATTTGGTCATATTTCCATTAATACAAGTTGTATTCTGCGGCTGCCAGTTTGGAGTGCAGTAATCACAGCTCAAGCTCTGGTTGTTAGGAACCTTGTCAGAATTCAAACCTGTTAGCGCAAAGCAGGTATTCGAATCAGTATAGTATTTGGTAAAGCTATCGGTAATGGCGCAGGTCGTGTTATGCTCGACTAATGCGGGCGTGCAGTAGTCGCATGCAGCGTATTGATCTGCAGGAACTGTATCAGAAGGCAATCCAGTCTGGCCGAAGCAGCTTCTTGTATCATAATAGTGCGTAAGCTGCGTGTCATTGGTAGTACATGCGCCTGTAGTGGACTTGATATCAGGAGTGCAGTAATCGCAGGAACCTGTCTGGTTAGCCGGCACGTTGTTGTCAGAAGGCAAGCCGGTCTGCGCAAAGCAGCCGTAGATGTCGTAAAATGAAACTACCATCGTATCGTTTATCTTGCATGTGCCCTGTTGCGGCTGCCAATTGGGTGCGCAGTAGTCGCAGGAGAGCAACTCATTATTCGGAATCTTGTCTGATTGCAATCCGGTCAGCGCAAAACAGCCGTTCAAATCATTATATCCCTTTACCTTGACATCAGAAAGATTACAGGCAGTCACGATGGTTTGAACATTAGGAGTGCAGTAGTCGCAGGAGAGCGGCTCATCATTCGGAATCCTATCAGATGCAAGTCCTGTTTTCGCAAAGCAGCTATTCAAATCGTTATAAGTCTTTGTCTTTAAATCAAGAAAAGTACACGGCGTCTCGATTATTTGGAGATTGGGAGCGCAGTAGTCGCAGCTTTGATATTGATCAGCAGGAACCTTGTCAGAAGCCAATCCGGTCTGCGCAAAGCAGTTGCTTGAATCAGAATACCACTTTGTCAGGCTGTCATTAAGCATGCACAGGCCCAGGTGCTGCGTTAGGCTAGGAGTGCAGTAGTCGCAGGAAGCATAGGTTCCATTATCTGCCGGCTTATTTTTAGGTATTAAGCAGCCAGTTGCTTCATTATAGGAAATGAATTTCTGGTCATTGGATTGGCACGGATTATTGTTTTTTACCCAGTTTTCTGAACATGCCTGACTGAGAACAACAGTGACCGAATCAACAGCCACTTTCTGGGCGTTGTCAACAACCATTGCCTTGTAGTTGTAGGTTCCCAGATTCTGCTCGCTTGTGAAGAATTCATTGTGGCAGCTCAGCTGGTTGTTGCAGGGAAAGTTCTGCCAGCCGGTTGAAAGCAGCAGCCTTAGCATGGCCACGCCTTTGTCATCAGTCGCAGAAACAACTATGGAAAATTTCTTGTTTGCTATAGGCGGGGTTGCGCCGATAGACAGCTGCAATACGGGTATGGAATCGTTGTCTGTGAAGTTGTAAACGTGTATGGTTGTATTGATAGGAAGAACAGTAACGTTTGTAGTCGGGATATTAATGTTTACAGAGGCATTGACCGTAGTAACGTTAGTGACATTAATTTTTGTTACGTTGACAGGCGTAATCGGAATCACTGTTGGCTTGACAGTTATAAGAGCAAAAGCCAACTGCACAAAAAGCAAAAACATCGCGAGTACTATTATTTTGTTTCTCATTTTTTTACCTCATTTCCTTATTTTAACTACTGACATCATGTACTGATAGGCGGCATTGAGCAGCTCTGCATCGCTTCCAAGATATTGCCCGCATAAGCCTTCGTAGGCTGTGCCGTCTGCTTTTGTTACGCCTGCTATGCCTAGAAAGACTTCGGAAGATGTTATTCTGACTAGTGATGGCAGAGTCAGATCCTCTACTCCGATAAGAAGAATATGTAGCTTGCCGTTGATGTCTGTCACACAACCGTTTTGTATTAGAGCATTAACTTTTTCATCGAATCCGGGGACTCCTGAGCAGTATTCTACAAACATATCCAACGGAACTGCTATGTTAGCCTGAGCAGGTATGTCGGTTGGGTATTCGTCGCATATTACCATTACGCCTGCATCGGTTTCTCCGCCGTCTGTAACCTGGCCGGTGTCATTGCCGCCATCGTTAATCTGGCCGCCATCTGGAGTTTCGACTTCTGCGCCTGCATCCGCAGGACCAGTATCCACAGGGCCAACATCCGGCTGACCTTCATCAGGGGTTTCAACATCTTTCGGACCGCCGTCTGAAGCATCTTCTGTTTCAGCATCATTCGTTCCCACGTCTTTCGGGCCCGCATCTTTCGGACCAACATCCTTCAGCTCGCCGACGTCCGGCTTATTCCCCGTATCAGTCTGCGTTGTTGGATTGTCTGTAACCGAATCACTGCATTTGTAGATTCCGACACCAGAAAAAAGAAGGGTAGTAACCAGGGCGGTTCTTCCCAGGATTTCCTTGAATTTTTGAAATGTTTTCTTTTTTATCTTTCGCTCTAGCGGATCGCGTTTAGCATCCTTTTTCTGTTCGCTACTAAGACTAGTACTTCTCAACCCCATCATAACCATATTACCACCACGCGACTTATTATAAAACCATCGATTTTTTCTGATTTTTAACTTATTTTTTCTCCAAGAAATGAGACTCCCGTATCTTTATCTCTGCTATTTGTTGCACCAATGCCTTGATGAGCTCTTTGCCTTTTGGCGTTAAAACACAGTCGCCGTGTTGTCCGACTTTTTCAACCAGCTTGTTTTTTCGCGCGAAACTCGCTGCAGCGTCCAAGCCCCATACATCCATGCCACTGTGATAGTGACGACGGTCCAGGGTAAACTTTATTTCCAAGCCATTTCGCATAAGCTCCTGCAGTTTCTCTTTTTCAAAGATAGGGCTGACTACACCATATAGCCCTTGTCCGAAGAGCGCCATTGAAGGATGATAGGCAAACAGCCTGCTTAAGCCAAGGGTATTCATGATGAACGAAAGCCTGTAGGCAAGCTGTTCATCCGTGAGGTTAGCAGGAAGGGCCATCTGTTCCCTGTCCTTCTTCTCCAGCTGGCTTAGCGTTATCCTTAGGCCTTCCAGAAGCCTTATCTGGTTGGACGCCGTGGTGCAGTATCCTTCCATGCATCCTTCGCCGCACTCTCTGCCAATTATTCTAATAACAGGCAGGTCCTGCAACTCCCCGATTTTTTCAAGAGTGTGCACTGCCAAGGCAGACCACTTAATTAACTCACGATCGTAATGGCCGTCATAAAAACGGCCTTTTTGGAACGGCTTAAATTCGTCCAAGCCCAATTCCGCATACTCAGAGGCATGGGCCACGGCCCACGCCCGGGCAATCGTGCGCGCGTGCCAGATTGCCTGTTCCCCAAGGCTCACCTGGACTTTCTGCTCTTCGTCGCACAGGTAACGGCGGGCTACTGTGCTGAAAGCCGAATGCGCCGGATACCAATCCCCCCGCTCCAGGAGTTTCAAGCCTGTGTAGAACGCAGTTTCGTCCCGCAGGTCATCCCGCAACAGGTACATTTCCAGCCGATAATGGGCGTCAGCTGACTCTAGCCTCATGAAGTGATTGAAATCCGCGCGGTCTTTCGGCGGAATCTGCTGCTCCGGCGCAGGCTTGTTCATTATGCTGTTAAAATCCTTGAGAACTCCAGGCGTTATTTTCCGCAAGAATGCCACCGGGTCTATCTGTTCTCCCCTGCCCGTGTTATTCAAATCATTGAAGCTTGCTGCGAATTTCCGAAAAACAGCTGCGACGTTTGTTTGAGCTGGCGTCGCAACGCATTGGCCGGAGGGACGCCGGCCCGGCGAGATATTGCAGATGCCAGTGTTTGCCTGTAAAGACTCGGCAAAAGGCTCACGCGGTTTTTTCGGCTTGCTCAAGCCCGTGCCTGCATTTTCGCCGGCTCCGCCAACGGGCAGCTTCTCCCGCGGTCCAGAATCGTCGGCCATTTTGCCGCCATCTCTAAGCCTGTGTTTGCTCATAGAATCCAATAGCATATCTGTAGGCTTTGGTTTTAAAACATTAAGGTGTATAAATTACTACATATACAAATGCGGGTGAAATGATGTTCATAAGAAAAACAAAAGAACCCAACTTAGGCGAAAACAAAAGCGCTCAGGCCACTAGAAAGAATATTTTTGCAAGAGCCGGAGAGGCAGCAGTAGTAGGCATCCTATTGCTATCATTGTCCTGTGCAGGCCAGGTCAAACAGACCAGGATGGTAAACACTGACGATGCTGAAGAAAGCTGCTTGTCAGCCGAAGAAACAAAAAAGAAAATCGTTGCCGTATGCGAAGATGCTGAAAACAAGGCTAGCGCATTTGCAGCCAAATGCGAGACCGGCAACAAAATGTCCTGCCTTATGCTAGAAAATATCACCATCAGCTATGGCAACTATTGCGGCTGGGGCAAATAAGCGTTCGTGGCAACCCGCGATTAGAGTTATAACTGAGTTTAGCACTTGTTTAAACCAGTGATAACTCGAATCTATCTAACCTACAGAATTTAGGGATGCATTTCGGGTGACTACATTTTTGTGTTTAGGGGGCACACTAGTAATATTCCCTGTACTGATTAGCAAAGACTTCGAACAGATACCTTAGGAACGCCCTTTCCCTTTTGTCAAAATCATACTTTTGCAGCACCAGGTAGTAAAGCACCTTTTCGTCATTAAAGATATTCAGCAGGGGGTAGCCTGCTTTCGTCAGAACAAAATTCATCAATAGCCGGCTCATCCTTCCGTTACCGTCCCGGAACGGATGGATTCGGACAAACTTAAGATGCACCAGGGCAGCAAGCTCAAAAGGATGCAGCCTTTCTTTCGCATTGTCATACCACTTGATGAATTCACCCATCAAGGCCGGCAGCTCAGTCCATTGCGGACAGATGTAATTGCCTACTCGTACGTTGACTTTCCTGTAATGGCCTGCCTCAGGCAGGATTTCCTTCTGTTCGATGTAATGCAGCTTAAGGATCATACTCTCAGTTATGTCTCCATTGTAGTCAAAGAGGAAATCAATGCATTCCTTCATGTTCGTTACTTCCTTGATATCCCTCTTTTCCCGGTTGAGCTTCTTGCCCTCAAGCACTGCTTCTGTTTCATCCAGCGTAAGCGTATTTCCCTCGATGGCGTTGGTATTGTAGACGAAGCTTACAATCCTTTCATGCTCGGTTTTCCAGAGGCTTTTGTCAAGCTTGTATTTCTTCAGATAGTTCTTTCCTATCCTGTCAACTGCAACGGCTTCTTTTTTAGTCAGTTTTCTGCGGATAAAATTTTTGGCATGCAGGAATCTCTTGGATGGCGTCTTGCCGATATATTTTCTCAGCTTCTTGAATTTGTTGCCTACGCGTTTTGTTTCAGTGAGATAGTAGTAGACCCGACCGTTTATGGTCTTCTTTTCCAGATACGCCATGGGTAATTAGGGGGCACAATGTTTTTAAGCTTTTAGGGGGCACGTTCTCTTAATCATTTTGCCCTTGTAGCAGTAAATTCTCCGTCGAACCAATTAGTTGTGTAAATCGCAACTGGTTGGAGCGGCCCACCAAGGCCCATATCTTCTGCTGGGCACCTTGGGTCAGGGCTTTTGCAGGTGCATCTTGGGTCTGGACTGACGCACGTCTTGATTTTTACGTTCAGCGTATCTCCTTCGAGTGTAGCAGTATAATCAGTCGCTGAGAGCGTACCGGTCGAGTCAAACGTGAATTCAGCGGTGTTTCCAGTGATAGTTCCGGTTATCGGCTTTATCTCCTTAATTCCAATCATTGCAGACATCCCTGGCTCACAAGAGATTACCTTCGTCGCTGTTGCGGTCATCGTGCCGGTTAATCTATTTTCATTTTGCGTAAGATTCAAGTTATATTCTTCTTCTACGCTGCAGCCGGCATAAAACGAACCTTCTGGCCCATGCTCTACCAATATAACTGTGCCTTCCCATACCCCTGTAAAGCCGCTTTCCTTGATTGTCAGCGTCGTTAGCTGGCATTCCTCGTTTCCGTCAAGGTCTGTTGCGCATACTGTAAATATTCTGGTTCCTGCCGCGGTCGGCGTGCCGCTTAAAATGCCGTTCATGTTTAGCGAAAGCCCTAATGGCGGGAAGCCCCCGGAACTGAGCGTGAACGTGTATGGGGGATGCCCTCCGGTAGGATTTGTTGTGTCCTTAATTCCGCCGCACATGTCGCTCGTGCTTTTGAGATCTGGCTTGCAGAAGGAATAAAAGTAGGGAGTTCCGACTTTACCCTCTTTCATTATTTCCGGTGCGTTGAATGTTATCTTTTCTACAGCGCCGGTCACGTTTTCTGGGACTGTGGTGATACAGCCGCTGGTAAAGAAAGAGATAAGCAATGCTCCAAGAAACAAGAGTGGAATTTTGTTCATTTGCTCTATCATACTGCCCATTTTTATAACTCTTTGCTTCAGGGCAGCAGAGAGAAGAAAAAGGTCGCTAGTTCTCTCGCAAGAATGCTGTTGACGAGCGTTATGGATTAGGACTGCTTACTGCATTCTGATTAATAGGCATCATCATGATGCGAGAAGGCAAACAGCCGCACCGTCTTTGCCTCTTCTATTATTTCATATATTAGAACGAACGATTTCAGCACATGAACTCTCCGTTTATTCTGCAGCGGCTTTCTAAGCGGCTTGAAATGGTGCGGATTTTCAAGAATCTGGATTATCTTTTTCTGAAGGGCGTCCTGAAGCGCGGTGTTTTTCCTGCAGAGTGAATAGATTTCTTTTTTGCATGAGGGAAGCACTTCGAGTTCGTAGGGCATGGGATCACTTGAACAAATCCGCTGCTTTCCTTACCCTGATTGGCTTTTCCTTGCTTCTTTTCTCAACTTCCTTAATGAAACTGAGCTTCATGTCCTTCTCGTCAACAGGATGCCAGTCGTTCTCATCCATCCATTCCCAGTCTGCTTCTGTGAGCGGCATTCTCTCAACGTATTTCTTGAGCAGCTCAAGCTTTTTCAGCTCCTTAAGCTTCTCCAGTATCGCTTTTCTGGCAACCTCGCTCCAGCGTATATCTTCGTGAACGGCCATCGCATCTCTAACATCATCCGGAACATAGAGGGTTACATTGCTCATACAAATATTACTGTGGAAACACATATTTAAATGTTTCGGTCTGACTGAACGGCACGACAAGAGATTAGCTAGGGCTGCTTGCTGCGAATTAGACTGTCGATTTTCTTTTCCGCTGCGTGATCGCCGGTAAGACGCATGCATTCCTTTGCCACCAGCAGCCTTTCCACAAGCGGCATCTGCTTCAGCAGCTCACGGCCGCCGTGCTTGAAATGAACCTGCGCGATAATTCTTGCTCTGTCTGCTGAAGTTTTCATCATGGGAATACACCTAACCGGATTTTTTTTTAAATCACTTACAAGGGAAATGAATTTAAACCTAAACCTCTTATGCAAAATGGGAGTGTTACTATGACGAACGTTAGACTACTTGTTTTTGGATTGTTAGCTGCCATCCTGCTCGCAGGATGCGTACAGGGACCTGGGAATGTCACCGCATCGCCGGTGGCCGGCGGCATCCAGCTGGACTGGGCGCCGGTAAGCAACTCAATCGGCTATGATGTTTATCGAAGCACGCAATCAGGCGTGGAAGGCGCAAAAGTCAATGGCGCAAGAATAGTTGGAACGACTACTTACACAGATACAAGCGTTTCCAACGGCAATACTTATTATTATACTATTAAATCAGTGGACGCAGGCGGCGCTGCAACTCCATCGCAGCAGGCAAGCGCAATTGCCAGAACCAATCCGCCAAGCTCGCTGCATATAGGGATAAACGGCGGTGCGCAATACACCGCAGAAAAAAGCGTAGCATTAACATTATCCGCACAGGCAGCAACCCAGTGCCAGTTCTCAAATGACGCCAACGTCTGGAGCAACTGGGAGCCCTATGCCACAAGCAAGCAGTGGCAGCTCACAGACGGCGATGGCGAAAAAGAAGTTTACTATCAGTGCAAGGATGAAATCGGCAACGTGGCACAGCCAACTTCAGCAAGCATAGCGCTTGATACGGTGCCGCCCGTTGTTACAATTACAAGTCCTGCTGCCAACCAGCAGTATGGCACAACTGTCGACGTAGTATTCTCCGTAGCAGACAACATTGCAGCAACTCTTACGTGCACAGGTAAATTAGACGGCGTCACAGCAGATTCAGGCGTGGTTGACCGCGGCCAGCCGGTTACAGTCACCGGAACTGCATCCGTAGGCCCGCACACGCTGGTGATTGAATGTGACGATGGTTTGCTTAAGGGCAGCAGCTCGGTAAGCTTCAGCGTAACGGATAAGCCAACCGTAGCATTCACCATAGGAGATAATTCCGGCTATACCAGCAGCGTTAATGTGCTGCTTAAGGTTACTGCCACACAGGCAAAAGACTGCCGCTTCTCAAACGACGGCAGTACCTGGGGAGGATGGAACAGCTATACGCAGCAGGTGCAGTGGACTCTCACCAGCAGCGAAGGCAACAAAAATATCTACGGACAGTGCAGGAATGCCAATGGCGTAACTTCTGATACGGTCAGCACGGCAGTGGTGCTTGATACAAGCCCGCCACCGTACATTTCAATCAGGATAAACAACGATGCGACCTGGACGAACAATCAGAACGTCTATCTGGGCCTCTATGCGTTTGCCGCATCCCAGTGCCGCTACTCGAACGATGGCACTTCCTGGAGCGACTGGAGCCAGTACGCAACATCAAAAACGTGGACACTTTCTTCAGGTGAAGGAATGAAGCGCGTCTACTACAACTGCAAGAAATCAACAGGCGAAGACATCGGCACTGCTTCAGACTACATCAAGTACTCGCAGGTTGAGCCGAACCCGCCAAGCGATATGAGCATTACCATCAATAATGGCGATGACCATACAAGCAACAGGAACCTGCGCCTGCAGCTCTATGCAAGAGGCGCATCTGACTGCCGTTTCCAGGAAAACGACAACGGCTGGATGGACTGGGAGGATTACACCACCAGCAAGACATTCGTAGTAACGCAGGCAGGCGGAAGAAAGGATATCTACTACCAGTGCAGGAACGACTATGGCAGCAACATAGTGCATGCCTCAATATACTATGATACCTCGCCACCCAGCAGGATTACCAACCTGGGTGCAACCGCAGGAACAAACTCCATATCACTGAGATGGTCCAGGCCAAGCGACCAGGGAACCGGAATCTCCTACTATAATATCTATAGGAGCACCCGTTCCACGAGCTGGACCAGAATAGACACCAGCAGCTCTACTACCTATACGGACTACAACGTGCAGGGCGGTGAAACTTACTCTTACAACGTAAGGGCAGTGGACAGCACTGGCAACGAGGCGCCGGATTCCAACATCGTTTCGGCAACGGTAAAAGGCCAAACCACCATAACTGTCAGGATATTCTACCCGACTTCTGGTGCTACTACCCAGGCTCCGGTTGACCTGCAGTTCCAGGTGGATGACAGTACTTATCCGGTGGCCAGCTGCCTTTACGTAGTGAACCATGGCACCCCAAGCCCGTCTAGCCAGTACAACACCGGCATGGAGTCTTCCACTTCGCTGGGCATAGAACCGCCAACGGAAAAGAGACAGTTTACCGTAAGCGTTACCTGCAGGGACGCAGGCAACAACTACGCAAGCTCGCCTACGGTCAGCTTCTACGTTGAACCGCTGGTTGGCCCGCTAACTTGAAGATAGGGGCGGGAGAAGTTTTTTATTCTCCCTCCTCCAAAGTATCTTCATGATTATCTGCCCAAAGTGCGGACGGAGCAACGTAGCAGCGCAATTCATAGACGCGTTCTGCGTTGACTGCTACCCGTTCAAAGTAAAGCTTCCTGACGTCATAGAGATACAGCTGTGCAAGCGCTGCGGCAGGATGCGGTTCAAGGGCGACTGGCAGGAGTACGATTCAGAAGCCATAGAGCATTTTGTGCAAAGCAAATGCCGCGGCGACTATGATTCAGTGCACTATGAGCTGGAAAGAGGGATACTTACATTTGTCATAAAGCGCGGCGATCACGTAGTTGAGATAAGCAAGCCGTATTCGGTGAAGACAACCATAAGCATCTGCCCAGACTGCTCGCGCAAGTCAGGCGGCTACTTCCAGGCTATAATCCAATTAAGGGGCAACCCGGACAAGATTAAGAAGTATGAGAAGCTTTTCACAGCGCATCTTTCCCAAAGCACATTCATTTCCAAGACAGAACAGAAGAAAGAAGGCGTTGATTTATACGTAGGCAATAGCAAGACAGTAGTGTCCATAATGAATGAACTTGGACTTAGAACGGAAATGAGCCATAAGCTGGCTGGCGAGCTGGGCGGAAAACGGATTTACAGAACTACATTCTTGGTACGCTTTGACGAGAAGAAAGGCGACAGGCAACGCATGCGCTAGAAGATTTATGGGTGAGACTAGAAGAGAATGAAAGATTAGGCCAGCGGAACGTTCCGCTGGCAAGGCGACCAGTTATTCCTCCCATGCACCCAAAATAAGTGTGCTGACTAGATAGGTAGCCAAAACATATTAAAAGGTATGGATTATACGTGGTTAAAGATAGACGCAGATGTCAGAAATCATTAAAAATAAGCCGCGTAATACCACTTCATGTTAAAATCCAGCGAAAAAGCAGGCAAAATGCAAGAGGCAGTAGGCCGGCTTTTCTCGGCTGTACCGCTATCCCCAAATCAGTGGACCTTACTATCATTACTACTTGCCTTCGTAGCTGCGTATTTCATTTATCAACAGCAGTTGCTATATGCGGCAGCTGCCTTTGCTGTTTGCGCGCTTCTTGACGCTGTAGACGGGGCAGTTGCCAGAGCAACAGGCAAAGCAACGGCATTCGGCGCGTTCTTTGACGGCATAGCTGATAGGGTAGCAGAAGCAGCAGTACTGCTTGCGCTGTTCTTTTTCAATTTCCAGCAGCCCTATGCTTACCTGGCTATTGCATTACTACTGTTCCTAGGCACCTGCATGACTGCTTTTGTTCGCGCTTATGCGCATCACCGCAATGCAGTAAACGAAGACGACCTGAAGAAAATGGGCGGATTCTTTGAACGGACTGAGAGGGCAGTGCTTATCTTCTTTATGCTGCTGGCAGGCAGCTTTAACAGCGACTGGCTGCTTTACCTTGTTTATCTGGGCATAGTGCTTAGCGCCATTACGGTGCTGCAGCGGTTTTTCTATGTTTATTCCAGGAGGCAGTGAATGAAACGGTGCGTTGGACGGACCATGGACCTGCTGGAAGCCGAGAGATTGGCTGATTCGTATAGGATGCAGGGCTTTTTGGTGTCCATAGTCAGGAGAAAAGAGGGAAGCGCTGCGCTGTACGAAGTATGGATAGAAGAAAAAAACGAAGGTTTTGAGATCTAGCGGATGTAGGGGCTTGGCTGCGCCATCTTCCTTTGGCCCTGGTCCTTTTTCTTTTCTAGCTCTTCCTTGAACTCATTCCAGATAGGCATCGCCTTCTCTTTTGGAATGATTTTAGTGATTAGCAGCTTGCGGTAGGGCGATTTGTCTGAAATCGGCGTGTAATCTGCAAGGACAAAGTCATCTTTCTTTATTACTGCTTCCAGTTTCTTGTCTACTTTTAGAATCAGCAGGTTTTCATCCCACATGCGGATTACTGCTTCCACTGAGGCACCAGCGCTTTTCACTCCTGATTTCGAAGATAAAACATCAATTACTTTTCCGATATGATAGATAAAATCACCCGTAATGCGTTTTTCCGAATTCCTTTATAAGCACATCGTCAAGCTCATGCTTGAGCTGCTGCTTGCGCTTCTCATTCATCTTCAGCGTTTCCAGCTTCCTTGACCACTTGTCAACTGCCAGCTGGATCCTTGGCAAGGTACGCTCACTGTCCGTGTATCTTGCGTATTTTAACAATGCAGTCAGCGCATAGGGCGAATCCGAATCGCCTAATGAGTCGAGGATTACATTTCTGAGCATTACATGCGCCTCTGTTTCGATTGAGCTTGTCCTTGCATAATGGTAGGTAAGCACCTTGGCTGCATCATCATTGTCGCTCATCTTGCCTAAAAGCAAAATCATGTCTATTATGCCTTCCAAGGAAGTGTTGTAGTTGAATATGGAGCGGTAAACATCCATCCTGAGCTTTGTCGGGTCTTCCTGCGGATTCTTTGCCTTGAAATAATCGTAAACGTGCACTGTCTTGAAATCATAGTACTGGGAAACAGCCTCGTGAAGCATGAAAATAAGCAGCTGCCTTACGGTCTCATTCCCTTCTTTGTAGATTTTAAGAATGTTCTGCATTCCCTCGGTCTTGGAATCCAGGTCTACTGCAACAGGATAGAACTTGATGGCAAAAAGGTTCTTTTCGATTTCCTTCACTGCCGCATCAACTGAAGTATCCGCAGGCTTTTCCTGAGGCTTTTTTTCCTCTGACTTCTTTTTTTCTTCGTTTTTCATCAGACCGCCTAGAAAGATAAATGGGGCCACTGTGATTTGAACACAGATCACGAACTCCCGAAGCTCGCAGCATACTAGCCTTTTTGGTTAAGCTTTTAGGCGCCCCAAAAAAGGTTACCAGGTTGGCCCATGGCCCCAACTGAATGCGTTATGACGTTTAATCAATAGGATTTATAAAATCTGCATGTTGCTCCGCGCGCTGGAGGCGGAAAAATAGTATAAGCTTGGGCCTAAATAAAAAAAGAAAGATTAGGTATTCACCATGGAATATCGGGCATTTCATCGTCGCTTTTTTCAGATTCAGCTTCATGTTCCTTATCGTATTTCCGAATCCTCAACTCACGCTTGCATTTTTCGCATAACCCGCTGCCAAATGCATGGAAAAGAAAGTCCAATCCACCGCTCACTACGCCCATATCTGCACCACATCGTGTGCATGTCTTCATTTTAGCCACTCTTATCACCAAGGCATTTCTCGGTTAGGATTTCATTGTTGTATACCTTCCAACCTTTTGGAATTTTTGGCAAATCATCTGGATTTACAGCTGTAAGATAAACAAAACCCCATTCTTTTTTTGATTCTTCTAATATTCCGAGAGTTTTTTCAGAAGATAACGTCAAGTTCGCATCTTTAAGGGTTTTTAGAAGAACTTCTTTATTCTGTTGTTTTTTACTACAGTAATATATCGTCCGATAAAAATGCCCGAGAATACTTTTCCAAACAAAGAGTGAAATGAAGCAACCAACAGCAGAACTGCCAACTGCAGACCAAAAATTCATTCCAGTAGAAGTCAAATAGCCGACACTTATCAGCGTGCCGCAGAGGATTAGAAGGTTAACTACAGTTTCAATTGTCGTAAATGAACCCATAGACTATTACTCGCTCGCAAGAATTATAATGTTAGTGGCAAAGACCAACGATTATTTTTTCCTATTAAACAATGAGTTTATCATTGTAAATATCCAATCAAGAATCAACAACGGCAGCGTAAGAAGAGCTATAACCATGCGGATATCTGATTTAACAGATGGTCTCATTCCGTCCCAAAGTAGTCTTTTAATAGGAGAGCTACTAGTTTCTTGATGAGCATTGTCTCCATGCCAATTGCCAGTATTACGTTTCATGTCTTCGTGATGGGCTTCGTGTTCTTCCCAGCTGGAGAATAGTTCTAGATTATCTGGATGGAAGTTCATTTTGTTGCCATCTTTATGATGGACAACCTCATTCATACCCAACCTGCGCCTAAGTTTCCTTTTCATTACATAGCGATGAACTAAACCGTCGCTGTTTTTGAAACGAGGATAACCCTCTTCATCTACATACATGATTCTACTATCGTAGAAGTATCTGGGCATACATTTGATTGACACCAAAAGCATATAAAAGTATTTAGCTCAGTCGCGCTTACAATGTTGAATCGTCTGAAGCAGCTCAACATCCACTGCATTTCTCTTTCCATTTCTGACTTTTTTGGTTTTTTAAATTTAGAAGGGCTAGCGTAAGCCATTTAAGATTTTTCGGAGAAAGGGTATACTATGACAAAGACATTTACTTTTTTACTTCTTTTATCGGTTTTAGTTTTTAGTGCCAATATTTCTGAAGACTACGAATTTTGTAATGTTACGCATATCCAGTTTTTTAGTAGCAATAATGTTTCGGCTGCATTTCCCTTCCAGGTAGTCCAAGATAGTTTTGATATAATCGGAAATCCAGAGATTTATAATGCGCCCCCAAGTCTTTTTATTACAAATCCAGTTAATTTCATACCAATAGTCGGTTCAAATAATAGTTATAGATATCTGTATATGCCCGTCGTTGACACTTACGTCTATTTCAACGGTGCTGCTGGATACTACATAAAAACTGCAGATGGTTGCCATGCCAATTTGTATCAAGCTACCGACATTCGCTATAATTATACCAATGAGCCATTTTTCTTCAATGGTTATAGTAACCTAAATCGATATGGCCTTCCATATGACGTATATATCATTCAGGCAGTTCAATTAAATGGTCAAACAATCCAAACAGACCTCAATAACTCAAAACTTTTAAATCAATTATCCAACTGCGATCATAACATTCACGAATTTAACTACTACAACATCCCTGTTTTTATCCCAAATGATGTTTCTAGATGCTCATATGCATATATTATCTATCCGACTCAACCGATTAATGAGTATGGTATCCTAGAAGCTTATCCAGCGTTTAAGTTTTTTACAATGTATCAGATTATTGGATACATAAATTCTGAGCGATCATATCTTGCTAATATTGATGCATTCATACCTTACTGGGGCGATTTATCGAATCTGACTAACTGTAGTGATCAAAATCTAACGGATCTTACTCTCAGAATGAACAAAATATCGCAACTTCAAGAAAATCTCAATTACCAAGAACAAAATATTGAAAGAATAGTTCCAAGCGATTATGACCGTAGGGCATCTGAACGACGTATAAATGAGAGTGAAGTAACGTATTATCTTCTTCCATCTTTTATTTCAGCCCAGAATGAATTGCGCGGTAAAGCTAGTCAGTTAGATAATAAGCTTAAATTAGCTCAAGATGCACATAAAGATCTGATATCGATTTGTATCCAGCAACGTGCTTATCAAGCGCAACAGATTGCATTTCAAAAAACAATGGAAGAAAATGAAAAAGATAA
>JAZDDV010000002.1:0-5400 GCA_043809425.1 Microcaldota archaeon
CTCAGCTGATTGAGCGCGGAGACAAGATAGGTTTGCAATATGCGCTTGACCTTTCCAGCATACAGGAAGGAAATGTAACTGCTGTAGTGATTGCCAAATACGGCAGCGGAAAGAAAACACTGGAAAACTACGATTCCTACGTCGGTCCGATAGCCTACATCGAGTACATAGACCTGTCAAACGTCACTGCGAAATCAGCCAAGTACTATGCGGACAACAAGACAATGGTTGTTTCGCTGAAAAACAGCAAGGACGAGAAGGCTTACGCGTCAATGGATATCGAGCTTCTGATAGACGGCGAAACAACAAGGGTCATCGGCCCGAAGAACATGGAGCTTCCGCCAAATTCGCTTGTGCCGGTTTCCATACCTGTTGAACTCAGCCAGAAAGATTTGGCAGACAACAAGGAAGTTACGGCCTATGTTCAGTACGGTGCCAGGTCTGGCTATCTTATCAACAGCGGAACCTACAAATTCCCGCTTGAAGCGCCTGCTGACAACACGCTGCTTTACATCGGCCTAGGATTGTTATTGCTGCTGATAATACTGGCGATAGCCTACTACCTCTGGAAGAAAAGCAGGAAAAAATAAAATAAGAAAAACAGGGCATTCTAGCCCTTTTTCTTTTTACTTTTGTCTTTCTATCGTGAATCCTATCAGTGTTATCGTCACTGTGGTGCCGTCATTAACTATCTGCTGGTTTATCGCCGTCGTTGTCCAGTTACTCTTGTCGAATTGCACTGGCAGGCCGCCATTCATTTGCCAGGAGAGCGTTTTTGTTGTCACCAGGTCTCCAGTGTTGAATCCGATGCCCATCGTATCCGAAGTTATTCCGGCAATATAACCATCGCCGTTGTTTCTCTGTTTGTCAACGATGTAAAGCTTGCCGCATATCTGAGGAGCTATGGGCGGATCCCTGCAACCAAAATCGCCTGGCTTCATGTTGCTCAAACTCATACTAATGCCACCCGCAAATGTCTGGAAATTGGCTGAAGTGTCAGTTATACTTATACATTTGAATGCCTGTTTTTCCACTTCGAATGGTGTTGAAAGCTCAGGAGAGAACGGTCCGTTCTTTTCCCAGAACACTCTTTTTGTAATTGCTATAATCGTAGGTAAGCTTGCGATTCTTTGCATTTCAAGTTTCTGGCCAAGGATTTCGAATTCCACTGCTTTCTTTGCAATCGGGTTTGCTTGATTACTTACCAGAGGCGGGTCAAACTCGATCTTGAGCTTATCCACCCTGTTGCTCTGCACTTCCCCGCATAGAGTCTCCTCCTCGCCTGAACTGTAGTAATTGACAGTTATTGTTTCGCCGTCAAGCGTGGTTACGTTTTTTGACTCCTTAACATCAGTGAACGTATCTTTGTGAACTACATTATCGCAGGTATCCGTCGGGCCCGTATCCCCATTCACGTCTCCGCCGTCCTTTACTTCCTGATCGCCCCCATCCGTATCTATTGGGCCGTCACTCTCGCCATCGCGAACTTCCACATCTGGCCCGCCATCCTTTGAACCGTTAGGGCCGCCGTCAGGAACTTCCACGTCGCCCAAGTCTTCGCGGTCTCCATGGCCAACGTCCTTTCCTGCGTCTTTTCCGCCATCTTTCTCATGCACTCCGTTGGCATCGCTCTTGCCTCCAACATCTTCAGTTGGGCTAGGTTCTGCTACGTCGCTGCCGCATTTTACGCCACCTATGGTAGTCACGAATACTAGTGCAACAGTACCGAATATCTTGGCTGTGCTTGTCTTTGCCTGGCCGACATCGTCTTTAAGCGCGTGGCCGAACCTTTCTTTTAGTCTGGCAAAAACAGTTTTTCTAGTTGTGGCCGTAGTTTCATCCGGCTTCTTTTCTATTTGTTTGTTCAAGTGGGATTTTTTGATAGTCTCCATGTATTACTACTAGTTAAAACACTTTAAAAACCTTTGTTTTTAGCCTTATTTTACTACTTTCTATAACTTTATTAACAAGCGCACAATAGTTTAAAAGCCTTCCAGCCAAATGTAGCTTCACGCTCCTGTCGTCTAGACCGGTCAAACACAGTTAGCTGCAATCGCAGCTGCAGTGGTCTATGGATATCAGACTCTCAAGGCCTTTTGTCAAAGGTTTTCTGAGGGCAAAAGCCCTGGGAAAAGCCCTGAGGTGCGCCTCATGGCTTGGAGAACTCTGAGGACCCGGGTTCAAATCCCGGCAGGAGCATATTACTTTTATCTGAGTGTTCCCCCCTAGCGGATGCTCTATTTGAGCATCTGTTTGGAGGGTGTTTTGCTTGAATTTGGCACTGTTGTGCAAATATCTACATCAAACCAAAAATAGTGCTCGCGTGGTAAATGCCCTACCCAAGGGCACGGGATTTTCTGAGCAGCTAAACAAGAAATGTCGCTTTGAAGATGAGCGGGTCCGATAGGACATACTTTTCATTTTTTCTCTCTATGAACGAGTAGTCCATAAGGTTGCGCACGGCAAATGCGATCAGGTTCGGATTTACCTGCTTTCCAAGCTCTTTGCTTACCTTGGCTTTCAATTCGTTCCAAGTTATCCCTGTTGCGTTTCGCAATATACTCAGATAAAGACGCTGGTTTTTCCTGTTTTTGAAAAAGTGCAGCAATTCAGACGCGGCAATTCTCGCTGCCATCTCTGTGGTTTTTTTAAGAGCGTCCTTGTTTTTCATGACTCCTTTTTCATATCCATAGAGAGTAAGCCAGCCAATAAGGCCGTCAAGCTCGGCTATCGCCTCCTCTATCTCTTCGCTTTTTATCTCGACTTTTAGCTGAGCGAATCCGCGTTTGAGGAATTCCATCGCCCTATTTTTATCAAGCCGGTCCATGATTATTTTGATCGTGCTTCTGCCGTAAAGAGGATGTTCGGCGTCATCTTCCCCTATTACCTCCTCAACAAGCCCTACTTCGCTCCCGGAGATGATGAAACTCACTTCTGGGAAACGGTCATAAAAATAGGATAAGGTAGCTGCAAGGTCGTCTCTTTTCATTCTCTGCGCTTCGTCTATGAAGACGCAAATGTGCCCGGCGCTGCGTATCTTTTTTTCAATTTCTGCGGTCGTTTCAGAACCGACCTTTATATCAAACCCTATCCCGAAGGCCGAGACATTCAGGCTTTCAATCTTTCCAAATATTTTTGACTTGCCTAGTTTTGCCGCTTGGTATATGGCAGCAAAAATCTCTTTTTTTGGCTCCGAAACGATGCGACCGTCTATCCAGATTTTGAGGGATTTTGATTCGTTATACATGAGATTCATCAAGCTTGTTTTTCCTACTCGCCTCACCCCGATAACGAATATCAGCCTGTCTTTTCTGTTTAATGCTTTTTTGATTTCCCCATACTCGTGTTCGTAGTTGAAAAAATCCTCTTTGTTGCTTTTTGGCTCAGTGTCAAAGTACATGTAGTTATTCTGCAGCATATATTTATAAAGTTAACTAAATTGTCCTTTTACTTAACCTAAGTTAAGTATATCTGCCTTGTCTTTTGAAGAGCAGAACAGCCTTTTTAACCTCTGCACTTCAGAACAGCCCACAGTGGAAGGCCAATTTGGCTTTCTTTGGTACACCCTCAGATAAGCTCTCTGCATTCGGCAGGAGCATTATTTTGGTATTTTTTAACACTTTTTTTCTATTTTTTAGGTTTCATTTTATAGCAAAATTCTAGTATGCAAAAATACCCATATTTAACGACATAAAACAAGCCATAATCAACTTTATAAACGTTGTCAGTTTATCTAAGTTCAATGGCGGTAAAACAGGCTAGGCACTACGTCAACCTATTGGCGATATTCATATTCTTTTTCATACTGCTAGAAATGCCTTTAGACAGCTCCAATATTTCGCTGAATCTGCTTGAAAATTCCACTATTAGCAATGGCTCAGCTATGATTGCACCGCTTCAGAACAGCACCGAGGTGAGCTACCTCTATTCCAACGTCGACAGCCTGCCTAACGAATCATTTGAAACGATGCCTGGCGAACTGCCTAATGGGCAGGGTGACAGTATGCCGCTGCCGCCAATCGATAGTATTTATCTTTACACAGAGGTTGAACCTCCTCCAAATACTTCCATTTACGCTCCTCCCGCAGTAGTTTCCGGGCCGCCTGCCGGAGTCAACGAGTCGTTGACTCCACCGCCAGATGCAGGCGCCCTCCCGGAAATCCAGTATCTATATGAGCAGCTGAATGAAACTGGTAGTGCGTCAACTGTAGAAGAGAACCCGTCAGTTAACGAGACGGTGCAGACGGAAAATCAGACTACCTACGAAAATACTACTGGGAATACCACCATTGAAAATAATGAAACTGGCCAGATTGAGCAGCCGGCAGAGAACGAAACGTTAAACCAGACAACCAACCAGACAGTCATTCTACCTGAAGAAAACGTTACCGACAATACGACGCCTGAAAATGAAACGGTTGTACTGCCATTGCCAGAGAACGATACGATAAACCAGACGATTATTATTCCCGAAGAGAATGTCACGGAAAATGTTACTGCCAATATTCCGGTGCTGAATGCTTCTGCTGAAGTCAGTTTTTTCCTTGAATACAGCATTGCACCGGAAAACGGCAATTTCATCAGGTTCGTTTCAAAGAAGAACAAGGACGATATAGTCGAAATCGAATCTGACGTCATGACGCTGCTTAACAATAATGAGACAGTACGCGTAATTGTCAAGACTAAAAAGAATTTTGATTTCTCCAAGCTCAAGCTTGTGCATGGGAAATCACTGAAATCGAAAAAATTCGAAGTGCTTGAGATAAACAAGAGCTCTCTTTCCGAGCTTCTGAACTCCGGCGCAGAGAAGATATACCTGGACAGGCAGATGGCTGTTGCCCTCTCTGATGCGCTGCCGCTGATGGGCATTGATAAAGCGCAATCAGAGCTGAACCTTTCTGGTGAAGGCATCGGCGTATGCCTGTTGGATACGGGCGTGGACGACGGCAACGTGGATTTCAACGGCAAGGTGGTTTCAGGCTATGATTTTGTGAACGGCGACGATAATGCGACAGACGATGACGGCCACGGGACAACGATGGCTCGCGTAATTCACGCTATCGCGCCTAACGCTACGATAATCGCAGTCAAGGTCCTTAACGAAAACGGCACAGGCTATTCCTCAGACATAATGTTAGGCATAGACTACTGCCAGCAGCAGGCTGCTGCCTACAATATAAAAGTCATTTCCATGAGCTTCGGCGGTGGCCAGTACACCGAGTACTGCAATGTGGAGCTGGTTGCAGAAGCGGCTAACGGCGCAGTCGCCGCAGGGTTGTTTGCTGCAGCGGCAACAGGCAATAACGGCGCAGGCTACATTACCGCGCCGGCGTGCGGCCAGGACGTAACTGCGGTCGCATCCACATCCAAGAGCGATGTTGTCTCATCATTCTCAAACAT
>JAZDDV010000003.1:0-3534 GCA_043809425.1 Microcaldota archaeon
AGCTTACAAAAAAACTAGGCGCGCGCAGGAGATCCGCCATTCAGCTCTACTACTTTTTCCGCAAGAACGCGGTATCTGGCAAACACAAAATTCTTTTTGTCAGCAGGTACCTCATTCATATTGCCAAATGCCACGAGCTTCCGGTAAAAATGCATACACTTTTTACGCACGCCAATTTCTAAATAAATAGGCAGCGCATTACGATTTTCCTTAAAAGCCAATTGTTTTACACCCACGTTCATACCATCACCAAACACATAATTAATAATAACTTGTACGGAAACATTTATATATTTATCGTTAAACTACCACAAAATAAAATCAGCTGGATTTAGCTGAAAAATATAAAAATTGGAAAAAGAATTAGGCGCGAGCAGGCTCGCACATGCCAACGTACTTCTTTGCAGCTTCCTCAAAGCAATTACGTGCATTTCTCCTGCTAAGCCAGCCTGATTCAGAGCTAGTGGACTCAACGCCACGCAAAGCAAAATTAACCATCTGCAACTTGGCCAATTCGGCCCTAAGCGCTGCCAAACGATTTGCGGGTGCAACTTTTCCATCCACGGGGGGTTTCATGGGCTCTTTTCTAACAAACGCAACTACCATTTTCATCACATCGCTAACTGATCGCAACATCGCTTACGCCAATAAGATTTATATACCTATCTCCAAAGCCCATGAAACTACACATCACTCTTCTTTCTTGGAAAACATCAGCCAGGCAAGCATTACTACGGCGACCAGCAGCAGGCCTCCATAGTCGAAAAACGGTGCAATCAAACAGCAGTAGGCAAGAGCACCTGCACCGCCAAGCAAGGCAGTGAATATGTCAACTGAATTGTGAATTGCATGGAACAGCATTGCCGGAAGCATGGCAAAGCCGGAAAGCAGCACCTGCGGCTTGTTGGTGGATTTCAAATAGCCGATAATGCCGCCGGTCATGGATGTATACACGCCGTGCATGGCAGAGAACATGATTGAGCGCAGGAAGAAAAGCAACAGCCAGCTGCCCATGTTAGCGCCCATTGGATTGCCAATCAGGTAAAGCCAGTTCTCAACAAATGCAAATCCCATGCCCACTGTAAAACCAAATACTAAACCGTCATTTACGCCGTCATACTCATGATGCAGTGAAAAAAGAACTAAACCAGTGCCTTTGAAAAGCTCTTCTATAATCGGCGGAAACAGAGCTGCGGCAAGCGCGCCAAGGCCTACTGCCACAAGGATTGAATCAAGGAAAGTATTCAGGCCTATGGCCATCAGGCAGGCAAATGCGCCCCATAGGAAAAGCGAAACCAGCAGGCGCAGTGGCTCCCTTTCCTTGTAGTCTGCAAACCACCAGATGGCAACCCATAGGAATGGAGTGAAGAAAGCTATGCCGCCGCTCAGCAAAAATGCAACCATGGCTTCTGCTGATTTGAAAGCGTCAGCTGAAAGAGAGAGATAGATCAGGAAAATTACTATGCCCACCAATTCAGCCATCCAGAACAGCGGCGATGCAATGAAAGCCTGCAGGAATTCAGATGGCTTTTTCACATTCCTAAAAGGATTAATCAGATTGTGCAGCGTATATTCCCCTTCGTAAATTATGTGATGTTTTTCTTTTGAAGAAACATAATACATTGCTATTGCGATAGGCAGCACAACGAAAATGAAGCCTGCCAGGATTGCCGCAATGAGTATCACGCTGACGCTCCAGAAAGCATCCTGATAATTCGTCCAGTCATAGTAAACAGCAAGTTTGTTAGTAACAAATGATTCGCCTTCCAAAGGTTCAAGCATGGCGCGCAGCTGCACTGTATTTGTAGACGCATAGTTGTAGGGCACAGTTGCATTGCAAAGCACCTGCGTCATGCCCACATAGCTTTCATCTTCCTCCATTTCCGCAAGGCAATCAGTAAGTGCTATGGGCTTCGTTCCATCACTTGCAACGATCTGCAGCGTACTGCCTTTTTTCAGCGCCGGTGTGTTTACTATAAGCGGTAGTTCCACCGGAGAATCACTAACTTGCTCAATCGCAGCGGGAGGGGTTGCAAAAGCCAGCGCAAAGCCGGTTGTATGATTAAGCGCGTCCACGCTTGCCAGTTCCGATCCTTCGCCAATCAGAAGCGGCACGCCGAATATGGCCAGCAAACTGATCAGTATGCCAAAGGCACAAAGGCTGAGAAGAATGAAAACAACGCCGTAGTCCAGAATGGAATGATTATTTTGCATGGAAAGCACCAGTTACTTTAAACACACACGAAAGAGGTGAACTACCCTAACTTGGCTTGCGCCGAAGGCGTGGTTTCCTGATTCATCGGTGTTGCTATTGCAACGTCTCCACAGGCATTACTTCCCGTAGTTCCTACGGTAGCTCTATTGAGTATATTGATTGCGGCATTGTAGTCTCGGTTTATACTCAAACCACAAGAAGGGCAATTATGTTGCCGTTCCCAGAGGTCTTTCTTTACTAATATTCCGCAACCACTACATTCTTTTGTAGTATTTTCTGGATTCACCAATATCACTCTCGAACCAGCACTTTCAGCCTTGTAAGAAAGCATACTAATGAACGCACTCCATCCTGCATCGGTGATTGACTTTCCAAACTGCCTTTCAGCCATTTCCTGAGAAGCCAAATCCTCTAATGCCAAGAGTGAATGAGAATGAACTAATTTATGAGATAGTTTATGGAGAAAATCTCTCCTCGCATTCCTGACTTTTTCATGTACGATTGCTACTTTTCTTCTGGCTTTCTGCCTGTTTTTGCTCCCCTTCTTCAAGTCTTTTTTTCTCTGTAAGAACGCCAGTCTATCTTCGTATTTTCTCAAATGCCTTGGATTTTTGATTGCCGTGCCGTCGGAAAGAACGGCGAAGTTGATTAATCCTAAGTCTATACCGACCTGACTTCCGTTATTCTTCTGAATGGGGGTGGTTTCTGTTTCTACTGTGAGAATAGCAAACCACTTTCCTGATGCTTCTCTTTTGAGTGTCAGTGTTTTGATTTTACCTTCTATTTCCCTATGAAGTTTGACGTTGATTAGACCAAATGGGCTGACCTTGAGTTTCTTATTGGGTATAATTTTGAAACCCGACTGCGGATAATGCAGACTTTTTACTCTATCTATGTTTTTGAAACGTGGAAACCCGCCTTTTAACCCTATTTTTTTCCTTCTGACTTTCGCTTTGATGGATAAAACAAGACGTATGAAAACGTCTTGAGCTACTTGGGAATGTAATCCTGAGTTCTTGCTTATTTCCTGATAGGTCTGCCTTGTAGGAAATTTTTGATAATTCTGGTATAGCTGCTTTGCAAGTTCCAACCCATCGTTCCATAAGTTCTTAGAGAGCCAAAGATGAGTCTGCATCTCTTGGCGTTGTGTTTTATTAGGATACAGACGGAATTTATATACTCTCACAGGTTCTCGCCTCATTTTATCGTATTTATATGCCCTCACAACTTTATAAGATATACGCTAATTCATCCATACCTTAACTGCGGTTCAGGATATAGATTTCTTGGCAGATAAGATTAAAAAACCAATTAATAAG
>JAZDDV010000004.1:0-8526 GCA_043809425.1 Microcaldota archaeon
AGTGCTGCGCCTTATGGCTGAAAACGGCGACGTGATTGAAAAGCGAAAGGGGCTTTACTCGGCGATATGATGATAATAAAGGACAATGTCTACGGCACCATCGAATTCAGCGAACTGGAAGAAAGGATAATAGACACGGAAGTTTTCCAGCGGCTGCGCAGGATAAGGCAGATGTCCATTACTAATTTAGTATATCCGGGCGCCAACCACACGCGCTTCGAGCACTGCATCGGCACTGCGCATCTGACATCCGTACTTGCAGCCAAATTAGTTGATGATGCGAAAGAAAGAGAGAAGATAAAACTTTTCGGCCTGCTGCATGACATCGGCCACGTGGCATTTTCCCATGAGGGCGAAGACGTGCTCAAGCCCTATCTGGGCGACCATGAGAAAATAGGCAGGGGGCTTATCCTGAAATCAGCTATTTCCGATATCATCAATGAAAATTACAATGCAAAAGATATTGCAGACATGGCCGGAGATGCGCGCGGCGCGATTGTTGAAGCAGACATAGGCGCAGACCGGATGGACTATCTTAAGCGGGATGCGTTGAACACCGGCGTTGCCTACGGCGTAATAGACATAGACCGGCTGGTGCACACGATGCGGCTTTCAGGCAAAGAGCTGTGCGTTACCGAAGGCGGGATGGAAGCTGCGGAATGGCTTCTTATCGCGCGCTTCATGATGTTCTCCGCAGTTTATCTGCATAAGACAGTGCGGATTGCCACTGCCATGGTGCAACGGGCGATGAAGTATTCGCTGGAAGACAAAACGATTGAGCCGAAAGATTTCATCTGGCTTGGCGATGATTTTGCGCTGGCGAAAATGCGCGAATCCAAGGCAGCTCAGCCGTACGTTGATGGATTGCTGAAAAGGCAGCTGTACAAGGAAGTGGCGCAGCTGCCGGAAAAGTCCATGAATTTGCAGCAGGCGAAAAAGCTGGAAACGCAGCTAAGCGCTAAATTCAACTGCGATATAATTGTAGATTATCCGACGCAGTTTTCCAAATCAGTGGAGCTTAAGGTAATGCAGAAAAACGGAAAGTTGCAACAGCTTACCGAATTATCTGATTTAGTCGCATCGCTGCTGGAAGCAGAAAAGCACCGCCGCAAGATATTAGTTTTAGCATCAGCTGAAGCTAAAGAAAAATACAAGCAAAAAATAGCCAAAGAAATTATTTAACGAAGACGCCTGCGAGTTTTATTAGTACGACGAAAGCGAACACTGCCACTATCACTGCTTTTGGATCTATGTCAAAACCGCTTAACTTCACGTCAGGCGAAAAACCGATTATGCCTGCTGAGCCCATCGGCATGGATACTTTTTCTTCTGCCATAATATTCAACCAACTAGTTTGCTGCATGAATGAATTTAAAAAGTTTGCCGTCTGCCCGCTAGCTCCTGGAAAAGAACGCCGCGCCGAGAACTGCCAGAAGAATTGCTACGGAGCCGCAGCAACTGCCTGACGAGCTTGATGTAGGCGCGTAACTCGTCTCCTCATCGCAGTTCATGCTGCAGCTAAAATAGGAAGACTGGCTGCTCGGCTCGGTGCACGTGCCGTCGCTGCTGTCCCAGTAGCCGCCTGCACCCTCACAGCAGCTGCTTTCGCAGGAATTGTAGTACTGCGCAAAGCCAATTGAAGAGAACGTAAGCAACGCCAAAAATCCAATCAATATGTCTTTCATGCAAATCCACCTTTCTCGATAATTCGATAGTACTGATTATTTATAATCGTATTGTTCACGCGCCACTCATAATCTTATTTCTTTTTCTAGCCACTCAATATTCTTACCATGTTTTCTTTGCCAAAAGACATCTTCCCATATGTAACTAGCGGCAAGAACTGCCCATTTATCCCAGTGTGATCTAACATATTTAATAATCCTTTCTGTCGGCACTATTTTTTTGTTGAAAAGCAATCTTGAATATATTTTTTGTTGCCATGGCGCCACATGTTCGAATATATCATAATGATGCAAAGCTTCCTGTAACAGTATCCGTGCAGTTTCCGGCCCGACACCATACAATCTCATTAATCTGTCTTTAGCCTCTTTCGCAGGCAAACTTCTTAATTCGGACTCATCAATTTTCTCCTTAACAAAAGTCTCAGAAAGTTTGATGAATAGTTTTGCCCTATAACCGACTTTTAATTTTCTCAATTCTTCTTCTGAAACTTTCATTATTTCCTCGGGTTTCCAAAATTCAAAAACTTCCTTTCCATCAAATTTTACCCTTATCCCGTATTTCTTCAACATTACTTCCTTCATTTGGACAGTTCTTTTAACTACTGTATTTTGCAGAAATATCCCAATCATTAGAAGACCGTACAAATTCTGTGCACAGCTTCCATGCATTCCATACCACCTTTTCAGAAATGGGGAAAGAATCCTGTCATTTTTGAATCTCTTAAAAAATTCCGAGATATCCCGGCTAAACTCAAATCTAAAATCTAATTCATTTATCAATTTTTCCAATTCTTTTTTTGTTATTTTAGATTTGGAGAAGATTGTAATCTTGATTTTTGGTTTGTCTGTAGACTTCAGGCTCTCCATCTTAATGCCATAAATCTTATTTTCAAACCTCATCGCAAACCAATATTTACCCGTCTCATAAATTTTAAGTGGATCTGGATAATGAGCGGGTTTGAAAACCGTGGCATCAAAATTGTATGGGGCTTTTGGTTTCAATTCAATACTCGTTTTATGTCTCAGTTCAACTCCCCTCATACAATCATCTATTTTCTAATCCGTTTGCTGCGTTCTGACGGTTCAATTTTTATTTTGCCTTTGAAGCGGCTGTCAAAACCCCTTTCCAGTTCTGTTCCCCGCTGCACGCGGTCAAGAAGCAATGCCAAAGCAGCCACTTCGCTGTGCGGCTGGGATGTTACGGCAACATTGAAGTCAGCAAGCTGGTAGATTTCAGCAGGCACCTGCTCGCCACCGACAATCACGAGCAAATCATTGTTTGCTTTTAGCTTGTCGACAACTTCAGGTAGCGGAATCCCGTACATAGTTGCGTGCGCAACTGCAAATCCTTTTTTCTTATGCTCTTTTATAACAGCGGTTGCAGAATTCGCGTAACGGACGGAAAAATCCCCGCCCCAATTTTCGCAGATGCGTTTAACTGATTCTTCAAAGCCGCTGTCTTTTTGGCCGGTGTAGAAAATTCCATCTGCTCCAAATGCCCTTGCAACTAGCGCTACGTGCGTAGTAATCCGCTCATCGCGCGGAAGCCGGTGACCAAGCCGTAGAACAACAATCATTCCATCACTACTCTACTGATACGTGTTTTCTTTTTAACTCTAGCACCAGCGGATAGAGCGCCAGCACCCAGCCCAATGCTGCCAGCGCCGGATAGACGCTGGAGAATACAAGCTGGAACGCAATCACAGCAACAACACCAAAAACCCTTCCTACGTTGAGCATGAACTCGCGGCCGACCATAAGCTTGGAAAGGTCCCGGCGGTTGTCAACGATTATCGCCGTGGTGAATGGCCAGAAAAGTATGGAGAAGAAATTCCTTATGCCAACCGCCGCATACCAGCTGACAAGATTCGTGGCAAAGCCCATCGCAACTGTCGCAAGTCCTGTAAGCCCGCTTGTGGCTGCTATATAGCCCCGCCTTTTTCTTGTCTTGTCAGACATTCTGCTGACGAACAGCGAAGCGATGACTGAGAATAATGTCGTAGCTGAAAAGAAAATCCCGAAATAAAGCGGGTCCTTGAAATAGGTAAGCGAGATTAGCGTGGAGGATATCAGAATGCCACCGTAAAGGCCTTCTATGAAATTCAAGGTCTTGAATCCTTTTGTCTCTTTAAGCGCTTCGCCAAGCTCGTGCTTATAGCTTCCTTTCTCCAGTATGAAAACGGCTGCAGCCGGCAGCAGGAACAGGGTACCGGCAACAAGGAAGAATGCCTGCGAGCCAAAAGCATTCCATATGCCTCCGCCCAATACCGGCACAACAATGCCCAGTATGCTGCTTAGCGAGAAATAAACAGTGCCGAGCGTGGCTGCCTGTTGCTGGCTTGCCCCGAAATACTTTATGTTCAGAGGCACCCAGAAGAAAAAGCAGGTTGCGCCGCTCAGGAAGCTGCTGACGAAAAGCAGCAGCGGTGAAGGGGGGAAAATAACGATGATAAAATTGGAAAGCGCAGCGAGCAGCGCGCCAAATGCCATAACGACGCGATAGTCGATTTTCGGCACGTAGCTGAACAACCAGATGGAAAGCAGCGCTGGCAGCGGCCAGAAAAGGAATGATAATGCAAGGTCCATTTGGCTGAGGCCTGCTGCCTTGAAGTAAAGCAGCCAGATGTTACCGAACACTATGGATGCCATCCATAGCAAGTAGACTACGACTAACTTTCCAAATGGATTCTTCTGCTCGAGCATAATTCTCGTTGGCTATTATCGAAAATCACAATTAAAACCTTTTGTAGTGAATGAGTTAGGGATAACGATGGCTAAATATTTCGGAACAAACGGAGCGCGAGGCCTGATAAACGAGCTAACTCCAGAGATAGTGCAGAAGCTTGCGCAGGCTACGGGCGTCTACCTGAAAAAAGGCAAGATACTGGTAGCAAGAGACGGCAGGCTGACAGGAGAGCTGTATTTCAAGGCAGTGGCTGCCGGCTTGCTGGCTGCAGGCTGCGAGATTATTGATCTGGGGATGGTATCTTCGCCCACCGCAGAGTTCATGGCAAAAAAACTGCATGCAAACGGACTGATGATCATTACTGCGTCGCACAATCCGCCTGAGTGGAACGGCATAAAAGTAGTTGACGGAAACGGATTTGCCGTATCCTGCGAACGCGGAGAAGAAATAGAAAAAATAGCAGAAACATTGAAGATAAATGAACACAAGGCAGAAGGCAAATTAACGAAATACGAGACTGCAACAGAAGAGCACATCGCAGCCATACTGCAGCATGTCAACGTGGAAAAAATAAGAAAGAAAAAACCAAAGATAGTGCTTGACTGCGGCAATGGCATGGCATCGTTAATCGCACCGCAGCTGTTTACGCGCCTGGGCTGCGAAGTGATTCCGTTTAATTCGCACGTGGATGGCAATTTCCCTGGCAGACCGTCTGAGCCTACTGAAGCAAACGTACAGGATATGCTTAAGCTTGTCAAAGAGACGAAGGCAGACGCGGGTTTTGCCTGGGATGGCGATGCTGATAGGCTTATCGCAGCAGACGAACATGGCAATTTCATTATAGGAGACAAGGTATTCGCGCTTTCAGTGCTGCTTAAACTAAAAGAGAAAAAAGGACCGGTGGTAACTACCGTGGCCACTAGCCTGGCAATTGAAGATATCGCCAAGGCAGCAGGAGCAAAAGTAGTTTATACGCGCATCGGCGCGCCCTATCTTTGCGAAAGCATGAAAGGAGCAGTAATCGGCGGCGAAGAAGTCGGCGGAGTGGTTTGGCCGGAGATTTCACTGGCAAAAGAAGGCATGCTCACTGCTGCAAAAATCGTTGAAGCAATTTGCGACAAGCCGCTTTCCCTGTGGCTGAAGCAGCTGCCTGAATACAAGAACATAAAAGAGAAGATAGCCGCAGACGATAAAAAGAAAAAACAGATAGTGCAGCAAATGCTTGATTATGCGCAGAAAAACAAGCTGGATTTCACAGCAATAGATGGCGTGCGCATTAATTACCCGCATAGCTGGATCATAGTGCGCGCCTCGGGAACGGAAAACTACGTGCGCATCTTTGCCGAAGCCAAAACCGAGCAGGAGGCAAAAGAATTAATAAAGAAACACAGAACTATCATCGGTGAATAAATGGCAAGAGTCCTTCTATTATTGGGAGGAGGATTTACGAGAACTGAGTTTTCCATCAAGCAGCTGCTGGAATGGAAAGGGCATAATGTGCGCGTTGCAGGCAAGCACCGTTTGCAGGAGACAAGCAAAGAAGGCGATAAGGTAACGCCTGACCTGGCTTTCTACGAGATAAACCCGGATTACTTTGACTGCGTAGTGGTAATCGGCGAGGACATGAAAGAAGTCGCCAGACCGGAAACCATCGCAATAATAAGAAAGTGCGCAACAGAAAAGAAAGGCGTAGTGGGCGTCAACAACGGCGCGGTAATGCTTGCCTTTGCCGGCATACTGAACGGCAAGCGGGCAACAGTCGCCAAAAGCGAGAAATCAATAACATTTTTAAGGGATTCTGGCGCAAGATACGTTTCAGACGCCATAGTAGTTGACGGCAAGATCATTACCGCTGCCCATCCGGAAGCGGCTGAAGAGATTGTCGCGGCAATGGCAAAAATGCTCTAATGGTGAAATTATGATTAGAATCCGACACGAAGGGTGCATTCTGTGTGCTGGCTGTGCTTCTGTCTGTCCGACAGGCGCACTGGAGCTGGTTGGAAACAAGATAGAGTACTATCCGGAGAAGTGCATAAATTGCGGCGCATGCGTGAAAGTATGCCCTGCAGCAGTAATCACTCTTGACAAGGTGGGCAAATGAAAACCAATTACGATGCAATAATTATAGGCGGCGGGCCTGCGGGCGCAACGTTTGCGCGGATAGCTGCAGCAGGCGGCATGGACGTGCTTGTCATTGATAAACGAAAGGAGATAGGCGTGCCAGTGCGCTGCGGCGAAGGGCTGGGCATGCGCGAGATTATATCCCAGGGCCTGGAAATGCCAAAGCGCTGCATTTCCACTGAGATTTATGGCGCAAAAGTCGTTGGGCCGAATGGCAAGGAGATTGTCTGGAAAGATAAGACTACCAACGGCTGGGTGCTGGAAAGAAAGATGTTTGACAAGTGGCTGTGCGAGCTGGCTATTGACAAAGGTGCTCAGGTAAAGACCTATACGCGGGCTACGGATATCATAATGAAAGACGGGAAACCTGCCGGCTTGAAAGTTACGCAGTGGGGCGAACGCATGCAGGATGTATACGCACCGCTTATTGTTTCTGCAGAAGGAATGGAAGCGCAGATTGCGCGCAAGGCTGGTTTTGACGTAGTGCATCGGCTCTATGACGTTGATACGTGCTACCAATACGAAATGAAGCCCTATGACCACGAGAATCTGATTGAACTTTACTTCGGCAACAAGATGGCGCCGCGCGGCTATGTCTGGATTTTCCCAAAAGCAGATAAACGCGCGAACGTAGGCATTGGCATCGGCGGAAATCTTACTAACGGGGATAAGAACGGCATGCCTGGCGCAGACCCGAAAACGCTCATGGACCAGTTCATAGCCAATCACAAGCAGCTGAAGAACTCAAGCACGCTGGTGGACTTCGGCGGAGTGATAAGCGTCGGCTCGCCCATAGGCGAATTCGTGAAGGATAACTTCATGGTTATAGGAACTGCGGCAAAACAGGTGGACCCGATTCACGGCGGCGGCATCGCTACTGCGATGGAGACAGGCGTAATGGCAGCAGACGTGGCGCTCAAGGCACACAAGAAAAAAGACTTTTCCAAGAAGATGCTCTTCGAGTATGAGGCCAAGTGGAGGCCAGCCATGGGCAAGAAGATGGAAAAACGGCTGCTGCTCAGGAAAGTGATGGAAAAACTGAATGACGACGACCTGAACCACATATTCAACTGCATAGGCGCAAAAGAGCTGGATGCAGTCATGAGCGGCAAGTTCGCCGGGCCGGTTGCCAAGGTTGTAGCAGGCAGGCCTGAACTGCTCAAAATCCTGAGCGTACTTATATCCTGATTTTTCATTTTTATTATTATTTTTTTCTACCTCTGAATAACATTTATAAACAGTCTCACGCAGAAATCAAATATCACAAAAGGTGTTTCTATGGAAAACATGAAATATGGGGACGTAACTAAACCGTATAAAGAGACAGCGCTAAATGAAAACAAACCCGCTCCCCCAGTCAAGATAAACGTATTAGTCTACCAACTTTCAGTGGAAGACCAAAAATACAGGATTATAGTAGATAAGTCGAAAGCGCCTAAAGAAGAATCAGGCGTAAATATACCCAGCGGCGTAGCCTGCGAGATGCTACTTAAACTAATTAAAAACGGCACGGTAACGAAACAGGGAAACGAAAACCCGCTTACCAACAGCGAAAAAAAGAATCTGAGTGACAAGCTAGAAAGCCTAGAACTTGCAGGCAACTTTGGAGACATGGTAGTATACAAAGCCCCTACAGAAAGACGCAGCTGATGGGAAAATTTGCGTCTCTTGCTCTCTGATTACATTAGCAGGTCAGAACTGCTCAAAATGCTGAGCGTACTTCTCTCCGGATTTTTCCTTTTTATCATTATTTTTTCTTCCTCTATCAGTCGATATCATTTTCTAGTTTTGACCACAAATAATAACATTTATAAACCGTTTCACACAGAAATTGTGTATCATAAGAAGGTGTTTTTATGGCAGAACCGAAAGAACTGAAATATGAGAACGTAACCCGACTCGGGCCTAAACAAGATATTGAAATAAAGATTCAAGAAAATAAACCCCCGAAAACAGTTCCGGTGAAAGTACTAACCTACGCGCTTACGGTGGGAGACAACAGATACAAAATTACAGTAGAAAAGCCGAAAGAGC
>JAZDDV010000005.1:0-34690 GCA_043809425.1 Microcaldota archaeon
GGTAAACAAGATGGGCGTTGCCAAAGGCGAAGAGATCTACGTCGGCCAGAATGAAGACGGCTCTTTGCTGCTTTCGCTGAAAAAAGAAGAAAGGGGCCTAAAGCAGTGCATCATTGAAGCAGCTGCATTCGATGCGTCCATGCGGAACATCGTATCTGCCTACGTCGGCGGCGCAAGCACCATAGTGCTGCGCGGCAAGGAGACCAACACGTTGGCAGAGGAGGCGCGCCGCATCCTTTCCGGCGTGGAAATAAGCGAGGAAAGCGGTAATGAATTAGTATTGAAAGTGCTTTCCTACGAGGCGATTTCACTGGACGGCACCACAAGGCGCGCATTCAACGTAACCAAATCCATGTTTGAGCTGGCTGTCAGCCAGTATCGCGATGGCACAGACGTGCAGGTGGAGATGGCCAGAAAAGAAGACGAAGTGGACCGACTTTACCTGCTGCTTTTGCGCAGCTTCTGCTTGTACAACCAGCCTGCCAGGCAGGCAGTGTTCAAAGCCATTGCAGCCAAGAGCATGGAGAAGATAAGCGACCATCTGGAGGATATTTGTACATCAGGCAAGCCACTTGGGCCTAATGCGCTGGTGGCAAACCTAATTGAAAAGGCCCTGGTTACCTATGCATCAGCCTACACTTCATTCTCCAGCAACAGCATAAATGCAGCTGAGTTTGCCGCTGCCAAGGACAGCTACTTCAAAGACTTCAAGAAAATCGACGAGCTGCTGAAAAAGGAGAAGAATACGGGCAAAATGCTGGCGCTAAAGTCGCTTTCTGAAAAATGCACCAAGATAATCCGCTATTCAGAGGACATCCTGGAAAGCGGAGGGGATCTGATATTTGCGAATATGGAGGCGGAGCAGCAGCAAAACAAACATTTAAATACTCAACCGTCAAATAAATGAAAACGCTAGAAATTTCGTGCCGAGTAGATGGCTGCGAATCTTAAGCAAATTAGAGGTGTATTAGATGGTAACAGCACTTGACGTTGATGCAAATGCCCTCATAGGGAATGTGGCGGGAAAACTAAAGGAAATGAAAATCAAGAAACCGGCTTTTGTCGGGATTGTTAAAACTGGTCCACATGTGGAAAGACCGCCTGAGCAGTCTGACTTCTGGTACATGAGATGCGCATCCATACTTCGCAAAGCTTACGCTGACACAACCATAGGAACCAACAGGCTGAGAACGCACTACGGCGGAAGGAAAAACCGCGGAGTGAGGCCTGAAAGGCATGCCAAGGCAGGCGGGTCGACTATCCGGAAGGCAATGCAGGAGCTGGAAAGAGTGGGCCTGCTGAAGAAGGAAAAGGTCGGCAGAACTTTGACCGGCGCAGGCAGGAAACTGCTCGACGGCGCGGCAAAAGACGTGTCTGACAAGAAATGATCAGGTCGTTCGGATGAACGATGAAAACGAAGTCGACGAAGCAAGGCAGAAAAAGCTTGAGGAATACAAGCGCCGGGCAGCGGCCAGGGAATCCGAAGACAAGCTGAAGACTGCATTGCGCATGGCATTGGCTGAAGACGCCTATCAGCGGCTCAGCAACGTCGCATTCGCAAACAAGGAGTTCTATATGATAGCGGCGCAGCAGGTGATGCTGCTGTTCCGCAAAGTCGGCCGTAGGCTGACTGACGCTGAGCTGGTTTACCTGCTCAACGCCATAAAAAAGCAGACAAGGAAGGAAACGAAGATTACGTTCATGCAAAAATAACAGGTGGTTTTGATGAGTAAGAAAACATTACTGAAGAAAAAAATGCTCGCAAAAGCGAAGAGGACCAACAGGCGCATTCCCGCGTTCGTCGTGGTGAAGACTGCCCGCAAGGTTTCCTACAATCCAAACAGGAGAAACTGGAGAACGACTAAATTGCGAATAAAAGAATGAAAATAAAAGAGGAATGATGTTATGGACAAATTCGAAAGAATGTATACCATCCCGCTTGCTGACGCACATTTGACCACGAGGGTCAAGGCAACCAACAGGGCTGTAAAGCTCGTGCAGGCTTTCATAAAAAGGCATGCAAAAGTCGATGAGAAGAACGTCCGCCTGAGCGGCAATCTCAATCACTTCCTGTGGGCCCATGGCAGGAAAAAACCGCCGCGGCGCGTCAAGATAAAGCTCCTGAAGGAAAATGACATGGCCTGGGCCTATCTCCACGATGAGAAAATCGAGGTTAAAAAACCGGCCGAAGCAAAGCCAGCCGAGAAGCCGGCTGAAAAGCCAGCGGCAAAAACCGAAGCCAAGCCTGCTGTCAAGGAAGAGAAGAAAGAGCCGGCCAAGGCAAAGGAAACACCTGTAAAGAAAGAGGAAAAGCCGGCTGAAAAACAGGAAAGAGCCAAATGAAGCAGACAAGCTATTACGGCCATTCCTGGATTGGAATGTTTATCAAGGGCAACGACGATATTACGCTCGTTCCAATCGATGCCGTGGACAAGATGATTGAAAGCATTGAGGAGAACCTCAAGACTAAAGTAGTCAAGATTGTGCTGGCACAAAGCAATTTGATTGGCGTTTACACAGTAATGAATTCTAACGGAGTGGTGCTGCCTGCGGCTGCAAGCAGCGAAGAAGTGGCGAAAATCAAGGAACTGGGGCTTAACGTGTATGTCTCTCACGACCGGCACAATGCTTTTGGCAACAACATCGTTGTCAATAATAAAGGCGGAGTGATTAATCCGGAAATAGAGCAGGCAGAAGTAAGGCGCCTGAGCGATGTGCTTGGCGTTGAATTGGTGCCAGGCACGATTGCCAAGTACCTGACAGTAGGCAGTTGCTGTATTGCAACAGACAATGGTTTCCTGGCGCACTATGGAGCCAGCGAACAGGATATGGAGTGGCTGGAAAACGCGCTCAAGGTAAAGGGCGCACTCGGCACTGCCAATACGGGCTCCGGATTCGTGGCCTACGGCATGGTAGCAAACAACAAGGGCTGCCTGGCAGGGGAAGCAAGCACCGTATTCGAACTCGGCAGACTGTTGGAAACCATGGGTCTGGTATGATATTAATAGGAGGTTGATGGCATGATTTTTCAGGTTGAAGGAAAAATGAAGTTGGGAAACGAAAACAGGAAATTCTGCAAGAAAGTTGAGGCCAAGTCGGAAAAGGACTCGCTCAACACCGTGCTTTCCCAGCTGGGTTCCATGAACGGCGTCAAAAGAAGCGCAATCAAGATTGACAAGGTCAGCAAAATAGAGGGTTAACATGGACAACCTGGAAGAGCTCTACGCAAGGCTTGCCTACGAAACAAGGCTTTACAAGAATCAGCTCATGCTACTGCAAAGGGAAATTGAAAAAATAACGCTTACTACTATTGATTTAGGCAATGCCACCCATACGGTGGAATCAATCCACGCAGGTGATGCATTTGTCCCCATAGGCGGCGGCTCGTTTGTGAAAGGGGCAGTAGCCAGCGACCGGGTACTGTTGGGTGTAGGCGGCGGCTACCTGATGGAAGTCAACAAGGACGTGGCAGTTGCCAAGCTGAAACAAAGGAGCAGCACTACCCGCGAGGCCATAAACCGGCTGACGCAGGAGTTCACTAAAATCTCCGCAAAGCTTGACGCGTCGAACAGGCAGCTCCGCGAAGTTGAACGGCAAGTGCTTATCAACCGAAAGACCGAAGAAACGGCCAAACAGGACTACCTGTAATAGCAGTGGTTTCTTGTGTTTGATTTTCTAAAAAAGAAAATAGCTAATTTCGTCAACACGCTTACTGGCAAGGAGGAAAAGCTGCCGGAAGTTGCAGAAGAAAAGATTGAAGAACTTCCGGAGGAAAAAATAGAAGACAAACCGGCTCCTCCGAAAGCCGAGCCTCCAAAACCGGCTGAAAAAAAGGAAGAACCTAAAAAAGTCGAAGAGAAAAAACCTGTTCCTAAAATCGAAGAGAAAAAGGCAGAGGAAAGGAAACCGGCTAAAGCAGAGAAAAAGCCGGAGGTTGCACCTAAGGTAGAAAAGAAACCTGAAATGGCGCCTGCGCCAAAGCATGTGGAAGCGCCGAAACCAATTCCTACACCAAAACCAGTTGCAGAAATTCCCAAAACCGTGGAAAAACCAATGGAAAAGGCCGAACGGCCTGTTGAAATTCCTAAAGAACCGGAGGTCAAAACTCCAAAGGTTTCGCTCAGCTTCGTAAGCACTGTAAAAAGTATTTTCACAGGCGAAGTGGAAATCAAGGAGCAGGACGTGCGGGAAACGCTTGATGCGCTGGAAATGGGGCTTATCGAAGGGGACGTTTCCATTGAGATTGCAGAATCAATCATTGCCGAATTGCGCGACAAGCTCATAGGCAATAAAATCCAGAAAGGAAAGCTCAACGAATTCATAAAGCAGCAGATAATAGATACGCTAAAAGATGCGATGACTACCGGCAGCGAATTCGAAGTCGTGCAGCGGGTTAAAGCAACAAACAAACCGGTAAAGATTCTTTTCCTGGGCATCAACGGCGCGGGAAAGACTACTACTATAGCAAAAGTCGCAACGTTGCTGATGAAGAACGGCTTAACTGTAGTCGTAGCAGGCGCAGACACATTCAGGGCAGCTGCCCTGGAGCAGCTGGAAATCCATGCGAACAAGCTTGGAGTGAAGATGATAAAGAGGGACTATGGCAGTGATCCAACTTCAGTTGCATTTGACGCAGTGACCTATGCAACGGCGCATGGCATTGACGCCGTACTGATAGACACCGCAGGCAGACAGGAAACTAATGTTAACCTAATGAACGAATTAAAGAAAATAGAGCGCGTGATAAAGCCTGATCTTAAGCTTTACGTGGGCGAAAGCATCGGCGGCTCTGCAGTTCTTGAGCAGGTCCGCTCATTCAACAGCGAAGTGGGCATAGACGGCATAGTGCTTACAAAACTTGACTGCGATGCCAAAGGCGGGACGGTGATTTCAGCAGCAAAGGCAACGGGCGTGCCTATAGTATTAATAGGAACTGGCCAGAAATACGAAGATATGGAAGACTTCCAGCCAAATAGGATAATCAGCAGGCTTATGGGCTAACAAATTCTGCCGTTGCCTTCAAGTATTTGAAGTGCGCCGGTAATATCATGCGCTATCCCGTTTGAGGCAGTTTTTCTGAAGCTCTCAAGCTGGACCCTGATTTTTTGCTTGTCTATATGTTGCAACAACCCGGCGTCAGCTGCGGAAAACACATAGCCGCATAGGATGCGCGCGTAGTGCACTGAATCTTCCGGGCAGTTAACCTTCAACACGCTGAATTCGGCAAATGCATCAGACGGATCCACGCCGTGATTTATGCAAAACGCGCGGATGACCAATGCAAGAACATAATTATCATCGCTATAACCCTTGTCCGGATATCCTGCAATGAACGAGTTTATTTCTTCCAGCACCTGCTTGTACTTGGCCTGTTTTCTCAGGGCCTCAAACCTAAGCAGCTTTACCTGGGTGTCATTTCTTATGCTCTCGTCAGCACCATCTATGAGTTTTTCTACGGCCTGGTGCATCCGGCGGGAGTAGTAAATACTCGCCATGGTGAGGTATACGAACGGATCTGCCTTTTTTGCCGCCTTTGCAGCTTCAAATATTTTTTCTGCATATTTTAGTTCCGCAGCATTCTGGTAGCTGCTAAGCATTGTGGAGTAGGTGATTTCATCTGCAAAACCATCTTTTTTCATTATCCCATCATAAAGGCGCCGGGCCTCATCCAGCCGGCCTGCCTTGATATAGACTTTCAGCAAAGTGTTGTACACGCCGATTTTCTTATGTTCTTCAGGAACATTAGCAAAGAACTGGCGCGCCAGCTCCACATTGCCAAACTCGCAGAGCGTGTCAAGCATATAGCTGCAACTGTTTTCGCTGATGATGTTATTTTTCTCAGCAATGATAAATATATTCAGCATATTTTCCCAGTCATTCATCGCCCTGTAGGCGACAAGCATTTTCATGACCAGCTGACTGTCTACCTTGCTTTCTGCGGCAGCTTCTTCAAAAAAGTCCGCTGCCCTCTTAACCTTTTCCCCGGTCAATTCTCCGCTGAGGTAGGTCTTTATCATTACCCCATATAGACCAGCTGAGTGAAGACCGCGGCTTTTAACAGAGCTGAAAAGAATTTCCAACATTTTCGTGTCCCCAAGGAGATGATAGGTACGAAAAATTGCAACAAGGGATTTAGGTTCGGTGATTTTTTCAAACATTCCGTTGCCTAATATTGCACTGAATACCTGTGCCGCTTTCTGCGACTGATTGGCCACAAGGTAACTGCGGGCCAGGGTATCAAAAAGAGTAAAATCGATTATTCCATTTGCCAGCGCCCTGTCAAAAATTTCCTGTGCAGCATCCATCATACCTGCGTTTTTGTAGTGTATTATCATGGAATTGTGCACCGGAACGTTGGCGCAACCCCGGCGCTCGGCCTCGTCAAAAACTTTCCTGGCCTTTGCAAAATTGCCGCTTGAATGATAGGCTTCTATCATGGTGCCGAAAGTGTAGGCATCACAGGTCTTTTGCCCGCTAATTGCAAGATTATAGAATTTCTCCGCAGCATCCAACCTGCCTGTAAGTGCGCATCTCTTCAGCAAGACAGTAAACAGAATAGTGTCGCACCTGCCGGCAGAAGCCAATTTATCACCGAGGCTAATCATTTCATCTATTCGGTCGCGATTGGCAAATTCGTTCACTAGTACGGTATAGGCGCGCGGATCAGCGGCGCATTCCTTGTTTGTTTCAAGGAAATGCAGCGCCTCTTCGAATTGGTTGTTTTTGACCAGTCTTACTACCAGCAGACCGCAGGTTTTTTCCACGTACCTCATGTCAGCCGGGGAGTCGCATTCTGCCCTCATGTCTACCAGCCATCTAAAAGCCTGCATTGCCTTGTCATTATGTTCGCGGCCTGCAAGGAGATAGTCAAAAACTTCATGATACGCGCGCATGCTTAACGGCCCGTGCTGGCGCATTTCTTTGAATAGCTCCCACATGCGGTCGATGGCGCCTTCATTTCCGTAGGTCCGTAGCATGAGACGGTGGCTTTTTTCATCTGCGATTCCGCGGGCGACCATCAGGTCAAAAAACTGTTTTGTCTTACCCACGGTGCAGTTTAGTGAGCAGTATTCAAGCATAGTGCTGAATGTTTCCTGATTACTAATGTGTTTTCTCATGATTTCCTTGAACAAGGTCTCTGCCTTTTCCTTGCGGCCCATCTCAGAGTGAATTTTCAGGAGAACGTTTATGGCATCAATGTCATTTGAGTTGGTTTGGAGTCTTGCCTGCACCTCGCCTTCAGCTAGAACGCGATTTTCATCCCTAATCATCGCTTTGGCGCGCGCTTGAAAGTTATCCAATTTGGTTTCAGGGGCAGGTTTTAGACTTTCAACTGCACTGCCCATGTTAGCTCCGCTAGGGCTATCTTGTGAAAATAAAGGCCGCGCGCGTAACACTAGTCCTGCCATATTACTACATTAGTTATACAACGTTTATTTAAATGTTGCATTTGAGCAATTAATATGTATAAATAGGCAGGAAATGGCATGTGCCCAGATTTAAAAACATTTTTATTCATCTTAATAGCGGATAAGAGACAAAAACGAAAAAGATGCAAAGAATTGCACCAATTAAAGTTTGTCTCATTTTTAGAGGTGTAAGAATGGATAGAAAAATCATTTTGCCTGGCGAAAAGTTAGCTGATGGCAAAGTAAACATACCGAATACCTATTCGGACGAAACAGGGACCTATGCGACGTTGGTTGGCTTTACGGATGAAACCGGCAAGTACATACCTATTGAAAAAAGGTATAAACCGGAAATCGGCGAAACCATAGTCGGCATAGTGACTGACATGAGGCATGCAGGCTACAGCGTTGACCTGAACATGCCTGAGGAAGGCTTTATCTCCACGAAATTCATGAGGGTGGAGCTGCAACTGGGCGATTTCATTATTGCGCGCATACGCGTGATAGAACGCTATGGCAGCGTAGACCTGACTGAAGTTAGGCGCTTGCCGCGCGGAAAGATGGTTGAATTCCCATCTGCAAAGATTCCAAGGCTCGTAGGCAAGCAGAGCAGCATGCTCGAGACGCTCAAGCACTATGGCGGCGGCGACATCCTCGTCGGCAACAACGGCTACGTCTGGATAAGCGAAGCTGCAAACATACCGCTTATCATGAAGGCCATGGAAATGATCGAGGAAAAGGCGCACAAGCACGGCCTGACGGACGCGGTTACCGAGTTCTTTGAGAAGCAGCAAAAAAGGTGAAAACATGGGTGGAAAATCAGATATTAAACTACTTGATAACGGAAAAAGGCTCGACGGTAGGGGCGTTGAGGACATGCGGCCGATAAAGCTGCAGGTCGGCGTCATACCGGAAGCAGACGGCTCGGCATACATAGAGTGGGGCGGGAATAAAATCATTTGCGGCATTCACGGACCGCGCGAGTGCATTCCAAGGCACGGCGCAAGCCCGTTCAAGTCAATTGTCAAATGCCGGTACACCATGTCGCCCTTCGCATCGCTCGAAGAGCATGGCAGAAGCGGACCAAGCAGGCGCAGCAACGAGCTGTCAAAAGTAATCCGCGAGGTATTTGAGAATTTAATCCTGGCAGAGGAGTTCCCGAACACGCAGATAGACATTTACGTTGACGTGCTGCAGGCAGAAGGCGGCACCAGAACGGCGTCAATTACCGTAGCAGCTGTTGCACTGGCAAACGCAGGCATCCCGATGAAGGACATGGCATCTGCGATTTCCGTAGGCAAGGCAGACGGCGAGCTGGTGGTTGACCTGGGCAAGATCGAAGATAACTTCGGCCAGTCAGACATGCCTTTAGCGTTTTCCGCAAAAGACGGCAAATTACTGCTGCTGCAGATGGACGGACTGCTTACCAAGGATGAGATAGCCAAGGTATTGGAAATGGCACGCAGAGGCTCAGTCAAGATAAGCAAGATGCAGACGGATGCGCTCAACGAGTTCTACGAAAAGGGCGAAACAGAGTTCAAGATGTAAGGTGATAATCATGGGTGCAGAAGCAAAAGAATTGGTAATGCAAAAGATGAGAAAGGAAATCATGGAGAACCTGCTTAACAAGGGCGAAAGGCTTGACGGCAGGGGATTCGAGGAAATCCGAAAGGTAATAATCCAGAAGAACGCGATTGCAACTGCCGAAGGCTCGGCCTTTGTGCAGCTGGGCCATACGCAGGTGCTGGTGGCCACCAAGTTCGACGTACTTGCGCCGTTCCCGGACAGGCCGAAAGAAGGCGCGCTCATAATGAATTCCGAGCTGCTGCCGCTGGCAAACCCGGAATTCGAATCAGGCCCGCCTGACGAGAATTCCATTGAAATGGCAAGGACTGTCGATAGGGCCATAAGAAGCGCAGAATGCGTTGACCTGAACTCGTTCTTCCTAGAAGACGGAAAAGTGCTTGGCTTATTCGCAGATATTTATGTGCTTAGCCACTCGGGCAATTACACCGATGCGGCAACGCTCGCGGCCACTGCTGCGCTCTCGTGCACTAAAATGCCGAAAGTGGAAAACGCAAAGATCATACGCGGCGAGTATACTGGGCAATTGCCGCTGAGTTCGCTGCCGGTTTCAACCACGTTCGTGCGCATAGGCAAGCACTGGTTGGTGGACCCGAATCTCTATGAGGAGAAGGTTTTCAACACCCGCGTTACGATAGCTACGACGGATAAGCACGTCTGCGCCATGCAAAAAGGACCTGGCTGGCTGACGACAGATGAGCTGCTCTCGAACATTGATGTAGCATTTAAAAAGGGTTCTGAACTAAGAAAGCTACTGCTTTAAGGTGCTTATCATGAGGAGTGAAAAATTCGGTGCAAGATTAAGAAAACTTTACGATGCTGCCATAGATTCAAAGAACAGCAAGTACGAATGCCCAAAATGCCACAAGAAGAAGGTTCGAAGGCGGTCCAACGCCGTGTGGCAGTGCAATTCCTGCGATGCCAAATATGCAGGCGGAGCGTACTCGTTCCACACCGAAGTCGGTGAAGTGGCGGCAAGGCTTATCGGTGAATACACCAAGAGTAATAGGTGAAAACAAATGCCTGAATACAAAGACCAAAAGACCGGAGAAGCCGTGAAGGTTTCTACGGAAAAAGGCTTCAAGTTCCCGTCGACCGGGGCAAAGATACTGCTGAAGACCAGGCCGCCAATCGCAAAAGAGGTAGGCACGGATTAATGGCAGTTGTAACCACGTCCCGCTATGCCAGCCTGGCCACAAGAAAGAGTGCCCGGGAGCTTGCCACTGCAGTGAAAGCAGAGTATGTGGCGCGGGGCAAGAAGACCGTTCAGCAGCTGGTTGACTACGCCTGGAAAAAAGGCAACGACAAATTACTCGTAATAGAGGAAACGAAGGATGAGGCGGCAATTGCCAGCGCCATAGCAATAGACCATTGGGGCAAATGGAGCTGGGCAGAACGGACTGATATTCATGAAATCAAGGGGAAAGTTCGAAATCGAATTCGCCGATGAGAAGAACGCTGCAGCAGCTGAAACTGCCATAAGCCATGAGGGCAAGGGCAGTGGACGAAGCGCGGCAAAGATAAAACGCAGCGGCAAAATCATTGAAATAGAGCTGGCTGCTGCCGACGTGGTTGCGTTCAGGGCAATGCTCAACACGCTGCTGCGAGACTTGCAAGCAATCGAAGGCCAGGAAGAATTATAATAATTAGTTCTGATGTTAATGAGGTGTTTTACATGAAAAAAGAAGACGAAGCTGATCTTAGCAAGTCGCTTGCAGAATACGAGAATCTTGAAAAACAGCTGGAAGTGCTGCTTATCCAGAAGAACCAGATTTCACTGCAGAGTGCAGAAACCAGGAACGCGCTTGAAGAATTAAAGGCAGCACAGGGCGATGTTTACCGCTCAGTTGGTTCGCTTGTGCTTAAAACTACAAGAGAAGAAGCGGAAAAGAGCCTGAAGGAAAGGTCTGAATTGCTTGAGATAAAGCAGAAGGCGGTTTCCAAGGAAGAGGAAAAGCTAAAGACAGTTATACTTGACCTGCAGGACAAACTCAAGGAAAAGATGAAAGCGTATGAAGGAAAAACTTCCTGAGCTGCTGGCGCGGCTTAGGGACAAGAAACTAGTTCTAACAACGCACAGAAAGGCAGATACAGACGGCATAACCTGCCTCTATGCGCTTAAGGAACTGCTACCCACGGCAGTAGTCGCGCTTACCCAGGAAAAAGACGAAGGCGCAAGGCAGCTGATGGAGCATCTGCATTTTGAGGCAAAAAACATTGACGACCTTAAGCCTGCGGATTATGACGGATTGGTTGTCGTTGATACTTCGTCTACAGTGCTAGTTCCTGCGGCGCCTAAATGGAAGGTGCTGCTGGTTATAGACCATCACCAGGCGCAGGGCAGGGACATTATTGGCGAATACAACGTCATAGATAGCAAGGCAGTTGCCACTGCAGAAATACTCGGCAGGCAGCTGGGCGGCAAGCTAAGCCAAAAAGCCGCATTTGCACTGGCCTGCGGCATTGTTTTTGACAGCGCCAGATTCAAATCTGCGCGCAAAGAGACTTTTGCCGTGCTGGCAAAGCTCATGCGAAAAGCAAAGACAAGCTACGACGTAATCCGCAGCTTTGCAGAGCCGGAAAAAACGCGAAGCGAGCGGCTTGCCATCCTAAACGGCTTTCAGCGCGTTGAGCTTTACGAAATAGGGCCCTATATGGTAGTTACCAGCAATGTCGGAAGCAACGGAAGCGACGTTGCGTCTGCACTGGCAGAGGCTGCGCATGCAGCGTTTGTCGCCGACTGGAAAGAGGATCTTAAGGAAACGCGGCTGTCGGCACGGGCTGCGCGCGAGTTTCCGCTGCAGCTTAACGAGATATGCGCTGCAGCAGCCAAGCAATTAGGCGGCAATGGCGGCGGACATGCGAAGGCAGCTGGATTATCTGTGAAAGGCAAGAAACCTGATGAAGTGCTTAAGGCCTGCATAGAAGCGACTACTGAATTTGCCAGGTCCCATGCGAAACTAACTCTCGAAGACGCCGGCAGGCTCTAGCGCAATATTTTTAAGCGTAATCCCATAAGCAATTCTAAAGCCTACTTTTAGGTTGAGAAGGGAGATGACTACCATGAGAAAGGAAGACAAATACGGATTTGAGAAAGTAATCGAAGTATACGACCAGAAAACTGGCATGGAAGGCGTATGTGTAATTCACAACACCGCCCGCGGTCCTGGCAAGGGCGGCATCCGCATGGTTCCTGACGTCACAGTCGAGGAAGTAATGGGACTGGCACGTGCTATGACCTGGAAGAATGCCATGGCAGATTTGCCGTTTGGCGGAGCAAAAAGCGGAATTAAAGCTGATCCGAGCAAGCTTACGCCTCTGCAGAAAGAAGCTGTTGTTCGTGCATTCGCAAGAAAAATCGCAGAAGTTATGCCTAATCAATATATTGCAGGCCCAGACATGAACATAACTGAAAAGGAAATGGCCCAAATCGCAGACGAGTGCAAAGACCCGCGCGTAGTTACAGGCAAGCCAGCTGAGCTTGGCGGATTACCGCACGAACTCGGCAGCACCGGCTACGGCGTTGCACTGGCAACTAAAGTTGCAGTGGAGCACGACGGCAAATCACTGGACGGCATGAAAGTTGCAATCGAAGGATTTGGCAACGTAGGCACATTCACCATGAAGTTCCTAACTGAATGGGGCGCAAACGTTGTTGCCGTTTCCGATTCCAAGGGCACTATTTACAATGAAAGCGGCCTTGACTACGACGCACTCATGAAAGCAAAAATAGAAAAGAGAACTGTTACTGCTTACAAGCCAGGACAGGTGCTTGATGCAAAAGCATTGTTTGGAGTGGACTGTGATATACTTGTGCCAGGCGCAAGGCCGGATGTGATTACTACTGCAAACGTTGAGAGCGTTAAGGCAAGGTACATACCCGAAGCAGCCAACTTGCCCATACCGCACGATGTGGAATTAATGCTTGCCAAGAAAGGCAAGGTAGTTATTCCTGACTTCGTTGCAAACGCCGGCGGCGTGATAAGCAGCTGGTGCGAAACCGCAGGCAAGAACGAAAAGGAAATGTTCGTAGTGGTAAAGGAAAAGCTGGAAAAGAACACCAAGGTCATGCTTGAACGCGCCAAAAACCATGAGACGCGCACTGCAGCCATGGAGATTGCACGCGAGCGCGTTGAAAGCGCCATGCGCTACCGGGGCTGGACCGAGTGATTGTCATACTTGACAACGGCTCGCAATACACGCACCTCATTAAGCGGAATTTCCGCGATATGGGGCTTGACACAGAGATAATCAACACGCGGGAAAAGTACGAAAATGCAGAAGCCAGTCTGGCTAAGGCTACTGCCATCGTGCTTTCCGGCGGGCCGAATTCAGTTTATCTGGAAAAAGAAGAAACACTTAGCCGCAAGGTTTGCACTCTGATAAAAGACGGCAAGCTGAAGAAGCCGTTGCTTGGCATTTGCTATGGCCAGCAGATGATTGGCTATGTCTGGGGCGCGCCTGTAGCCAAAGGCCCAAGCGCAGAATACGGTTACAGTGAGATAATAGTTGACCATGAAGATGAGCTTTTCAAAGGCGTGCCCAAGCAGTTCCGCGCCTGGGTATCGCACTATGACGAAGTGAAAGAGGCGCCAAAAGGCTTTATTGCACTTGCCCACTCGACTACATGCAAAATTGAAGCAATGAAGCATGAGAAGCTGAAAATCTACAGCGTGCAGTTCCATCCTGAGGTCTGGCACACTGAGCATGGTGAGCTTATTCTGAAGAATTTCCTGGAGGCAATAAAATAATGTGGATGGAATTCAGGAAGCAGCGGCTTCAGGCGCTTGAAGATGCGGTTGCTGCAAAGAAAGTTGACGAGGGAATAATCAAGCTTCTTGAAAAGATAAATGATAACTCTGATCTAGTCACTACTTCTTCCTGCTTTGGCAGGATTACCCTGCTTGAGTTTGATTTAAACAAACGGAAGCAGACTGCTGCATTCTTCCGCAAGTGGCATCACAAAGTGGATTTAGAGGAAGTTGAGATAGCCGCGTCAAGCCACGATGGCAAACTGCCGCTCTGGTTCAAGGTAGAGCCGTTCATACTGCATGTTTCGGCCAAAGATTATCCAGCTGCAGAAGCCTTCATGCTTAAGATGCGCGCTGCAGGCGTTAAGCGCGGCGGCATTCAAGGCGCCATGAAAGATAAGGTGCCTGTAGAAGTGCAGGGCACAGTATGGATGTCTGTACCTATTGACGCGATTGAGCCGCGCTGGGAGTTGCTCACTGCAGTAGCCAATAAAATGCTTGATATAAACGCAGCACAAGTGCGCAAACTTGAGAAGATAAAATGGTAGCTCCACGGCAAACCACCAATACCAACATTTAAAAACACTTTGTGACACTATTTATACGGGTGCTAAAATGTATAAAACTAAAACGAAAGATTATAGCTTACCAGGACCAGAAGGAATGAAAATCAAATCCACTCCCATTGCAGAGAGACCGTTGGGGAGCGGAAGGATCAGGGAAAGCTGGATCAAGCTGGCTGATGCCTTGACAGCTTACAAAGCTAGATTCGGCGAGGAAAGACTGAAAAAGTTAAAAGATATTTTTTATAAGGATCCGACTTTCGCAGACGATATTATCGAAAAAATATTGGGAAAAGATGAACGTATTCTTGGAACAAGAGCATACAATCTAGAGGCCCTTAAAACCATCATAGGATATTTCAATCAGCTAGACGACAAAGAAATGGACAATATGCTTAACAAACTCAGTTTACCAGTTATATGGCCAAGCACAGACGGCCTTACAACAAGAAGCAAGAACTTGGCGGCCGTTATCGAAGAGGAAAGGATACTTTGGTTTTTAGACGAATTAGAAAAAAGAAGTACAATAGTTGAAAGGCAAGAAATGAGAAAAGAAGAAAAGTTGGCCAGAAAAACAGAGTACCCGCTTAGGATTCAGAGATTCCTTAGTGAGCTAGAAACAAATGACAAGTTGAAAGATTTCCTTTTCCTCCTTCCAGAAGGAGAAACACATTCTATGGCCAGACCCAACTATGTGTACGGGATCATCCAGAATACCCCGGAAGCAGCGATTCGCATGGCTTACGCAGGCCAACTTGGTGCCACGTTGGTAGAACTGTGTGAAATGGCAACAGAGATTCGCAAAGATGGGCATAGAAAATACAAGGTAGTTAAACAACTTCCAGCAGGATATAGAAAAATGCTTATTCTTCTTGAAATCAGTAAAAAACTCAGGAGTTATTGGAACGAAGAGCTTCCTTTAGAAGAACTGAAAGAAGCATTAAAGGAACGTCAAATGGAAGTGGTTGAGATAGGGGATAAACGAGCAGTTTTAAAACGCAAAGCAAACGGCTGCACTGAAACTACATTCGAATTTAAGGAAGGTATTCAGAATAAAATAAACGAATTGGAGAACAGAAAGATGCGCCTAAGACTGGCCATGGGAATAGTCGTGAGAAATATCGCCAGAACTCTAAACGAAACCCCTGTTCCAGAGGAAAGCCAGCCAGATTCTGCCGAGCCAGCTTAGCAATATCTGCAAGGCACGGGAAGGTTTTATTGTAGCTCAGCGATATATTTATATCCCTTAGCGAAGCATAGAAAGGGTAGCGCCACGACAAACCACCCAGAGAAACATTTAAAAGCACTTAGAGGCACTAATTATACGGGAGAACAATGATCAGGATTTACAGATCTCAGCGTTCGCCGCCAAGCGGCAGAAACGTTGTATTCCATGGAGATGAAGCCACTCCGCTATTTGAACACGCGGGCAGCGAAGCCCATAAACGCAAGTGGGGCCGGATGGTCGACCTCCTAATTGTTTTTAGAGCGAAATTCGGTGAAAACAATTTTAATAAATTGCGAAATATTTTTAGTGGAGAGTACGTATTCGATGAAAAAATCTCACAAAAATACTTGATAAAGATGAGGTTATATTTGGAAGAAAACACCTAACGGTTATTTCGATAGCGACGGTATTGGAATATATGAATGAGCTTGATCCGAAAAGCCTCGGGTATTTACTAAATAAGCTCGATATACCAACGTGGCCGGTCTTTGGTGGGCCGCGGGCCGGCGTTTTAGCCAAAGTCATCTCTTCAGAAACATTACTCGGATTTTTAGAAGATCTGGAAAACAGATATAACGCGTTGGATCAGAAGAAAGCAGAAGCAGAGGAGAAAAAAACTGGGAAAATTGAAGAACGCTTACATAAAAAAGAGTATATAAAAAAGAAAACCGAAAAATTCTTGGGGATAATAAAGGAAATGGAGGGTCTCGAATATTTCCTGTCGCTTCTACCTAAAGGAAAAACGGGGCGAACTATGACTTTCCAATTTAGAACGGTGTTCGATGGCACACCTCCAGAAGCATTCCGTCTGGCGTATGCCGGCGGCTATGGTGCGATTCTAATTGAACTATGTGAAATGGCATGTAGTATCGCAGAAGAAATGCGAAAAGGAACTGTGACATTGCATCAGATTCCGAAACTTTATCGGAGAAATTTGGTTTTCCTGGATGTTTGTAAGACAGTGAGGGATTTCTGGAATGGGGAAACTCCTGAAGATGAGTTAAAAGATGTTTTTAAGGTCTATGCCGTAGAAGCAATCGAGTTAAATAATGAAAAAGCAGTTATCAAGTATACTAAGCAAGGTTTAACTGAAACACTCTTCAAAGACCGCATCCAAAAAAAGATAGACAGGATACAGGATATGAAAATGGAGCTGCGATTAAGGATGGCGACCGTGATTGGAATAATTGCCGAAGATTTGAAGGAAAAGGACGCACAGGCAGTTCCAAATCAGTCTGCCAATTAGGCGCAGCAAAACGTCTGCGATAGATTTATATCCTTTAGCGGAGCATAGGAAAATGCAGCGGGAAATACGACAGATGCTAACCACATACGAGGTGAAAACATGACTGAGAACATAACCGAGAACACGACAGAAAACACAACTGAAGAAGTAAAAACAATGCCAGCGCAGAGAAGGGATGAAAACGTCGTATATGTAGGCAAGAAAGGCATCATGGGCTATGTGTTGGCCGTGGTAACGCAGTTCAACAGCGGAGCAAAGGAAGTTTCAGTGAAGGCAAGGGGAAAGCTGATTTCTCGGGCAGTGGACGTGGCTGAGATAGTCAAGAACAGATTCATGCCAGACGCAAAAGTGGACGCGATAAACATTTCCACGGAAGAACTGACTTCAGAAGACGGCTCCAGGAACAAGGTTTCTTCCATTGAGATCAACCTCAAGAGGTAGTAATTTTTTCTTTTTTTATTTTTGATCGGGGCAGAGCATGAAAGTCCTTGATTTTGGCGGAATGGCATCTGCACTGCTAATAGGCCTTGTGATAACCTACTTCGGCGGCCTTAATTATCTGGCATTCATGTTCCTTTTCCTGTTTCTAGGCGTTCTTGTAACGCGCTATGACCATGACGTAAAGCGGGACATGGGACTGTATGAACATGAACGTGGCATAGAAAACGTACTTTCCAATGGCCTAGGGCCGATGTTTTTTGCCGTGCTGTCCCCTATCTTTGGCCCGGCACCGTTTCTTGCATCTGTTGCCGCAGTAACTTCTGATACATTCGGCTCGGAAATAGGCGTGCTGGGCAAGGGCCAGCCGATTTACCTTGGCACTCTTAAACCAGCTAAACCAGGAACAAGCGGCGCCATAAGCGTGCTAGGCACCATTGCATCTGCCATGGGCGCCATGCTTATCGGAGCTGCAGGAATATTCGTATTCAACATAAACGTAAGCCAGGCGTTTTTCATTGGAGCAGCCGGGTTTGCCGGGTCATTTGCAGATACTATTTTCGGCATAATTGAGGAAAAAGGCATTGGCACCAAGGGGACGACAAACTTTATATGCTCAATCGTAGGAGGAATAGTGGGAATAATGATTCGGTGAATAACATGAAGACATTCATACTTGCAGGCGGCGAAGGAACCCGCCTAAGGCCATATACCTATGAAACGCCGAAACCGATGCTGCCCATCGGAGACGAGCAGAAGCCGATTTTGTTTTACGTAGTAAAAAACCTGAAAAAAGCAGGACTTTCCGACTTCCTAATAACAACCGGCTACCTGCATGAGAAGATAGAAGCGTATTTCGGCAACGGCAGCAAATTCGAAGTGAAGATAGAATACTCAGTTGAAAAAGAAAGGCTTAATACGGCCGGCTCCATCCTGCCGCTGAAAAGCAAGGTAGACAGTACATTCGTCGTTGTCATGGGAGACCATGTCACCAACATAGACATGAAAGAGATGATTGGACAGCATAAAAAAGGCGGCTGCATCGCAACGCTTGCGCTGCTCAGGGGCAAAATACCGATTGAATATGGAGTTGCCAAGGTGAAGAACGGCGCAGTGGTGGAATTCCAGGAAAAACCAATGATTGAGAATCTTTACAATGTCGCAATCTACGTTTTCGAGCCGGAAATATTCGATTACATCAAAGAAAAGGAAGATTTCGCAAAGGATGTTTTCCCCAGGCTGCTGAAATCAAAGAAAAAGATAAACGCCTATATTTTCGAGAAGGCCTGGTATGACATCGGCCGTGTCGTAGACTACGAAAGGCTCAACAAAGAACTGAAAATGGCCGAGCTTTACAAATAAAGCACAAGAACAACTGCAGCGATAATCGCCTCAAATCCTATCAGCACCAGCGTCAGGTTCTGCTCAGATATGCCATTTGCCAGCTTCATTATGAGCTGCGCCAGGCCGCGAACCTTGCCGCCTACCGGATAGAGCTTGCCGTCCTTGTATTCGCCCCACCAGTCTTTGCTTGGGAAACGATTGGCTGCTTTAATGAAGAAATCAGCTACGTAAGGCAGTAGCAGCAGCGCGCCTGCGCCTTCCATATTGCCGATTATCACGCCTGTTGCTAATGCTGCGCCTATGGTCAGGTTGCCAACGTCTCCTGGAAATGCCTTGGATGGATACCAATTGAAAATCAGGAAGGCAAGCAACGCACCCAGGAACGGCAGGAAAAGCAGCAGCGCCTGTACATTGCCATGCTTCAGCGCAATAAGGCTTGCTGTGAGGAAAATGATTATCCCCATGCCTGTTTCCGAGCCATTGAAGCCGCCCAGCATGTTTGTAAGATTTGACGCAACAGCTATGCCGATTGGCACCAGCACTATCAGATAAAGAATTCCCAGGTCAAGGACGCCGTAAAACGGGATTGCTATGGCCGTGCTGCCTGTTGCGCGCAGCGCGATAAGCGGCACTGCTGCAAAAAGCGGCAGGAATGCCTTGATGTATTGCGGTATGTCAATCAAATCATCGACGATGCCGATGAATGCAAGCGAATGGATTGTCAGTATGCCTGCAAGCACGGGTATAAGCTCGAAATTGAAGCCGAAAAACGTATCAAGAATTATGGCAAGCAGCACGCCTGCTGTAAATCCGGCGATAATCGCTATGCCGCCCATCTCTGCGACTTCCGGCCTGTCCGGCTTGTTAACATCCTTGCCTACCATGCCGAAGCGCTTCAGCCGCGGAATAAGCACTTTTGCAAATCCGAACGTAACCAAAAAGGAGAATATTAGTATGACCAGATATATGACTAGACTATCCATGAATTCGATTTATTTGGATGTGTTTTTAAATTTCTTCCCAGACGCAGGCATGACCAAAAAGAGCATTTAAAAACTCTTTTGAACACACGCTAAGTACGATACAGCCAGAAAAAATAACAAACAAAGAGGTTTACGCATGGCAGGAAAATTAAATTTTGTGGCAAAGAAAGATGCGCAATTTATGCCGACTAGGAAGCCGCTTAAAGATGGAGAAGCCAGGAGATTTGATGCTCGCGGAAAAAGGCTGAAATTCCCTTCGAAAAATGATGCCAGAACCAAAAAGCTCAGAGCGGAGCTCGAAAAGATGAAAGCGATAAGCGAGAAAAGCGGCGAAAACTACGACGCATTCCTAGCACGCGTCAAAGAAGCCGCAAGAAAAGGGGCGCTGAGCGCAAGCCTGGATGACCTTAAAAGAGCAATAGCAGAAGTAGGTGGCGGCGAGATAGTTGAATAATAGATTATTTTTTTCTTACTTTTTCAAGAGCGGATTTTGCAAAATCAACTGAGAAGTCTTTTGCTGCAGCCAGCTGCTCTGAGACCGTATCTATTTCTTCAGGTGTTGCAGCGCCTGCAAGCACGGCGATGTTTCTTGCGTGCAGCTTCATGTGCCCTGCTTGGATGCCAGTTGTTGCCAGGGCATTAAGTGCAGCAAAGTTGTTTGCCAAACCAACACAAGCCATGGCCATTGCCAGCTCTTTCACAGTTTTCGGCCCGAGAATCTTAAATGCGATTTTGGCAGTAGGACTGGTGTTTATCGCACCGCCGAAAAGGCCGATGGCAAGCGGTAGTTCAATGGAACCGGCTAAATCGCCAGCTGCCGTCTTCTCAAATTTAGTAAGCGGATGATAGCCGCCTATGGAAGCGAACGCATGGGCGCCTGCTTCGACTGCACGCCAGTCCTGGCCAAATGCCAATGCAACAGCATCAACGCCGTTCATTATGCCTTTATTGTGTGTTGCGCAGCGGTAGATATCGGCAGCAGCGAATTCATAGCCATCAAGCATCGCTTCGATTGCCTCTTCGCCTAATGCTTCCTTTTTCCACACTGCGCTAGCCCGTACTTTCCGCTTAACTGCCAGATTGCTCAGAATCTTCAGACGGGCCTTGCCGCCGCTGTAGGCCTCAAGTGTTGGGGATATGAATTCCAATATCGTATTGACAGTATTCGCTCCCATTACGTCTTTTACGTCAATGGAAAAATCGCAGATAAGCATGTCGCCGCGTTTTGTCTTTAGCTTTCTCACTTCGAACTCCTTTATTCCACCCCAGTAGCTTGCATTGCCCTTGTAGGCGCTGCTGGCAATTGCAATAATCTCTTTTTTCTTTGCTTCCAGCTGCTTTTTTGATTTAGCTGTATCAGGCAGCTGCACTAGTTGCACCTGGCCAACCATTACCGAATCATCAGCATCGGCTTTGAAACCAGAAGGCAGCGTAAGCTTGGCTGCGCGGCAAGCACCAGCAACCACAGACGGCTCTTCCAAAGCCATGGGAATAAGCAGCTCTTTGCCATTGAGCTTGAAATTAGTAGCAATGGCAAAAGGCAGATGCATGCTGCCGACAACATTCTCAATCATCCTGTCGGCAATCTCCATAGACAATGCGCCGCTGTTCTTCAGCAGCTGCTCTTCCTCGTCTGTAAGTTTGGCAATCTCCTTGACTTTTTTAAGCCGGTCTGCAGGAGAAAGCTTGTAAAATCCTGAAAGTTCCATAGTATCACTCCCTTGCTATTCTTGAAAACGCCCTATCAATGCCGCTAAAGGCAGTTGTAGTGCGCGAATCATAGAGTTTCTTGAAAACCACGGCCAGACTGCCGCCGGTGCCATCCCCGAAGAAATACTCTCCCTTCTCCCGGTTAAGCATGCCCAGGTCCATCAGCCTTTGCAGATGGTAGTACACGGCCTTGGAGTTCTGCTCTTCACCGCTCATGCCGCTCATCTTTCCAAGAATGTCCTTGGTCGTCGGCCTTTTGCCCTCATAGTGGAAACTAAATAGCACGTCCAGCAGGTCTATGACCACTGTGCGGCTTTCATTTGGGTTGATCAAACCCAGCGAAAGCGCAAGCCAGCGCACCGTTGATTTTCTCGTCAGCAGCACATCCTCCTGGAGCGCCAGCTCACGAAGCAGAATCTCGGATTTTATTAGTTTTGACTCTGGTATCATAGCTATTCTTTCTACGATAATGCTTTAAAATGCTAAGTCAGATAGTATGCCCGGTGACCCTATGGTTGAATTTTCCCTGCGAACGCATCCGGATGTATTGTTCGCCTATGCACAGAATCATATTAATCTCGTAATACGCGTGGAAAACCGCGGCCAGACGCCGCTGTGGTGCGAAACAGACGTCAAGGTGCCTGCGAACATATCCCTCAGCCCAAACACCGAACTGGCAAAAGGCAGGGTGCGCGTAGGCATACTTAACAAAAAGGAATTCATAGAGAAATCAGTGCGGATTTTCGCCAACCAGTACACTGCGCCTCAAGTTTATCAAGTCGAAGTCGTATTATACGCCTTCAACAAGGACGGCATAATCGAGACTAGGCTGGAGAAAAAAACTGAAATAAGATGCGAAGTAAAAAAAGAAGAAAGCATGTAAAACAGCTAATTCTTTCTTAATTTTAACAGGCGTTGGTATTGCCAATCCCGTTCTTTGGCTACGGCATCAGATGAATCTGTGGCCCTATAGATGGCCTGTAAGGCATAATTTGCAGCAGCGATAGAATGAGCTGGAACATGGGCAGTTGCCATTGCCTGGCCGGCGGCACGGGCAGCAGAGCGGGCCGCATTATCCTCTCCTACTTCACGAGCGGCCGCATGCGCATCAAGTGAAGCTTTGCGTACGTCTGCCATCTTAAATATCCCGGTACGTATCCATTTTCTGAGCGCCTCAATAGCTTTTCGAGGTCGATTATCTTCTGGATATTTTTCCTCAAAATATGGCATAACACGCTCAACACAATCAATTGCCCAGACGGCTAAAATCTTATGGTCTGTTGTTCTCACAAGCGCCACAATTGACTCGTCTTTGTAGGCAAGTGAGAATTTTGGTTTCTTTTCTCGTGTTTCAGATTTCACACAAAATAAAGAGTTATTTACATTTATAAGTTTATTGATGTTTTAGACGGTAGAATAAAAGAATAAAAATGAAGAAATAAAATAAAGAGAAAAAAAATTACTCTTTTTTCTTGGGAGCTGCCTTTTTCTTTTCAGCCTTTTCCTCGGATTTTTCTTCCTTGGCAGCCGGCTTGTGTTCAGCAGGCTTTTCTGCCTTTGGTTTTTCCTTGACAGCTGGCTTCTCCGCAGGCTTTTCTGCCGGTTTCTTCTCATCCTTGGCAGCAGGTTTGTGCTCAACTGGTTTCTCAGCCGGCTTTTCAGCCTTCTTTTCTACCTTAGCTGCGGGTTTTTCCGCTGCTTTCGGCTCAACCTTTGGCTTTTCCTTGGCAACTGCCTTTTCCGCAGGCTTTTCTGCAGGTTTAGGAGATATCGGAGCTTCTACCTCTTCTTCTGCCTTCGGTTTTTCAATTTCCTCAAGCCTTTCGAAGTAGCCAAGGTCGTATTTGAATTCATCGTAGGACTTTATCGCGCCTTGCGAAAGCATTATTTCACGCGCAAGTATGTAGAATACCAAAGCAAGCGAGCGTCTGCCTTTGTTGTTGATTGGAATAATCAAGTCGATGAATTTCGTCTCGTTGTCCGTATCACATAAAGCAATAATAGGAACGCCGTTCTTTGCGCCTTCCATGATTGCTTCGCGCTCGCCTTTCGGGTCGCAGACGAATATGAGGCGCGGCTCGCAGAACTGCTTGGCTGCCAGGTTAGTCGTCGTTCCCGGAACGAATCTACCTTGCAGCACCGGTATGTTGGTCAGTCTGGAAAATTTCGCTGCCGCATTGCCCGAGTAAACACGCGATGCCACCACCAGCACGTCTACGGCCGGATATTTGGCTATCATTTTTGCCGCTGCCATGAGCCGGTCAGCAGTCTTTCTCAGGTCAAGTATAAACAATCCATCATCCCTTTTCTTGAAAATGAATTGCTTCATGTCGTTAGTCTTAATCCGCGTGCCGATATGCACGCCAGCTTCCAAAAATAAATCCTGATTTACAGGCAGTCCGGTTTTTTCCATATATATCACGTTTTTGGTCAAAGTTCCTTAAACATAAATGGGGCCGCTGAGATTTGGACTCAGATAACAAGCACCCCAAGCTTGCAGGATACCAGGTTACCTCACGGCCCCGTTCAACATCAAGCCCTCGGATACTTGATTATCGTATCCACAATATCCACGTGCCCGAGGAACATCCTCCGGCAGCAGTAGCGAGTCAAACCCAACTCGTCAAGAGCCACTTCGGGGGTCTTCTCCGAAGAAAGCTTCTTGTAGTCGGTGTACAAATGCCCTATCACTGATCCGCACGTAAAACATCTTACGGGAAATTCCATTCTTCAATCACCTGTATGATTTCTGGAACCTGGCCCTTGCCTTGGGTCCCTTGTATTTCTTGGTTTCCACGCGCCTTGCGTCCTCAACCAGCAGCGAGCGGTCGATTTCGTCAAATTTCGCTTTAAGCGCCTCATTCTTGAAGTAGCCGACCAATGCTTTAGCAATGGCAGTTCTAGCCGCTTGTGCCTGGCCCATCATCCCGCCGCCGTTGACAATCACTGAGATGTCAACACCATTGGCTTCGGGACCGACATATCTAATCGGCTCCAATATGATTTCGCGCACGTACTTGTTGTTGTGAGCGCTCACCAGCATCTTGTTGACCCGCACCCGTCCGGTGCCGGGAACTATTGCTGCCCGTGCAATGCTCTTCTTGCGCTTTCCGCGCGCCATGAATGCCCCTTCCTTTTTCTTTCCTTTTTTCCTTACCGGTGCTTTTTTCTTTTCAGTCATAAGAATCAAACCCTTATCTGGTAGCCTGCGCTTTCGCACATCTGCTTTATGGTGACGTGCTTGGCTATGCCGTCGTACTTGTCAGACTGGAATTCCGTTGCCGTAAGCTTCTTCGGATTGCCAGTGTGCACGATAATCCTGCGGTAGGCATCCTTGCCTCGGGTGCGCTTCCACGGCAGCATGCCGCGGATCATGCGCTTCACAAGCATGTGCGGAACGCGCGGCCATTTGGCTGCGTGCTCCGGATTGGACTTGCTCACTAAAGCTCTGCGCTCTGCGTAGCGGTCCCTTATCTGCTTCGGGTTGCCCAGCACAACGATGTTTTCAGCGTTGATAAGCTGGATTTCCTCGCCCTGCAGCGCCTTTTTCGCGATGCGCGTTGCCAGGCGCCCAAAAATATAATCAGTTCCGTCAATTACTGTAACCATAGTATCACCTACTTAAGCAATGTGACCTCCTTACCGGTCGGGTTGGCCTTCATCATGGCCTCAATGGACATCGCCTTGCCGCCTGCTGCCTCGATTGATTTCCTGGCAGAGTCGCTGAATGCGAATGCGGCAATGGACAGCTTCTTGGTCAACGAGCCTGAGCCCAGTACCTTGCCGGGCACCAGGATAGAGCCGTTGTTAACGCCGTACTCGTCCAGCTTGCTCACGTTCACCTCGATGCGCTGCCTTTTGGGGCGCGACAGCTCGTAGGCTACCTTCTTCCAAATGGGTTTTTTCTCCCTGTTCAGCGTTTCTATGAGCGAAATGAGGAACGTATTCTCCTTTCTCGCCTTCACGCTGTCGATATCTGTTCTTTTCATATAAAACACCCGGCTCGCTCATCAGACAGTCTGATGACTAAACGCCGTAGCATAGATAACCTTCGAAGGGTTTTTAAATATACGGCTGGGCCGTTCGGGGTTGCCGACTGGAGAATTAAACATTCATTTTTAAACATAGTTAGACATAATAGGTTCATGAGACAAAAAGAAATAAACGCACTTTACAACATGTTAGATGAAGGTTCCGCTGGCGAGATTAAGGCAATAGAAGCCATAAAAGGATATGTTGGTAAAGGAGAGATTATATCTAATTTTCTATGGATACTTCTAGAGGGCTTGGACACCGCGGCACCAGAAGTAGAGGCGAAGATACCCGAGGCACTTGCGTTCATCGACAGCAAAGCCTCAATACAGGATTGGATCAGGATTTTAGAAGATAACCACCTAAAGAACAGAGGAAAAGAAAACTTTGACGAAGGGAAAGATATCGGACGAACTAGTGCCGAGTACGTGGCAGAAAGGATTTGCAATACCCCGTTTGAGAAACTTCCTGGGACTACTGAGGAAAAGATTAGAACACGAATAAGGGCCATTTTATGCACCACGGAGTTTTTTGGTAACGAAGAACGCACAGACGAGAAGGGAAAAATCACTAACAAGCGAATCGAAGAGATTATCGGGTTTGGAAAGGCCGCTTTCCCAGCTCTGAAGGAAGTACTTAATATTCAGTATCCACTGGATTATGAAGCAGAGATTCTCAGAGACAATGCAGCACATATGATTATCAAAATGCGCGATGTGGACAGACTGCCTTTGTACTGGTTATTCGAAAGGTTTGACGATCCGGAAGCCAGGATAGTCGCCAGTTATCTCGGATCTGAAATACCAGCGTGTTTGTGCCACATTGATTTCGGAGACAGCAAAAAAGCAATAGATGACCTGGTGAAAAAATATGGCTGCGCCGGAGCGCTCCAAAAAATAGAAGAATTCGAAAAGATAATTGTTAACGAGTATGCAGGTAAAAAAGGCAGCAATGCTCCGCTTTTGAAAGGAGATATACGACTTGAGATCAAAACTTTAGCCGGGCTGGTAAGAGAAAGAATGAACCTGCTTGACAAAAAGGAACCGCTGACTTTAAAGAAAAAAGCGGCACAGGAAGTAAAAACACCTGTGAAACCTAAAAAGACTTGCTAAATCTGGCTCAGAAGAACTTTATCCCGTGGACGTTATGGTTAGTGTTTCAAACGAGGAGGTTGCGCCTCTTTTTTTTCAATCCCAAGAAACTTGAGCAACTCCGGCTCAAAAAGGTCTTTTGGACACTCAGGATGCTGTTTGTACATCCGGACTACGAAGTTTGCCACTTGAACGGCTTCCTTTCGTTCATTAGGTCTCAGCCTAGAAACCTTTTCCATGAACTCCTTTGGGAAAAACTTCAACACGGCAGAGGCGCTGGCAAAAAGTTCGTCAGCGTTATCATAGGGATGACCGCCTCCAGCCCCTGGATAGTTGGATTCGTCGAATACCGCAAAGACACTTGGGCTGCCTCGCACGTCCAGCATGTTGAATATCTCTTCAAAGGCTTCATTTCTGAAATGCGGCATGTAGCCCTCAACGCCGCGCTGCCAGTATAGATGCGCAGCCTCATGCCAAAAGGCGGTTCTTGTTGCCATTTCGCTGTAATTGAAGTTTCCCGAAGACACGATTATTGCACCCCCTCGGATTTCCGGCTGCATCTCAGCGTCTGCATTAGGATTGTTGTGGACCACGTAGCGTATTATGGGGCGCGGACGGCTGCCGCTTACAATACGCGGCTTTCCGTTTGAGGATTTCCATACCACGTCCAGCTCTATTGGCGGCTCAAGCATGGGAGCTATTTGTTCTATGTCCAGCGATATCTTATCTATCAGCTCCTGTGGGTAACGCTTCTCGTCCTTTTCGCCTTCTATTACAATCTCATTTATATGGAAATCAATGAGGATCTTCCTGGGGTTATATACCGGTTCCTCTTCTGTTTCTTCGATTAACTTAACCGGAATAATAGGGTAAACGAAACCTTTGCCCTTCACCAAAAAACTGTTTTCTGCCAGAGCTTCGTCAGCAGAATTGTAGGCCGTAATCGTTACCTTGTTTTCGCCTGGCAGGAGAACCACCTTCAGTTCATTGCTGCCGGAAACAAGGTCATACTCGTTTGTTTCATTCTTATGCTCTACAGTCAAGGTTACAGAACTAACTCCGGGACGGGAACGAAAATCATAAAGAATCGAAAGGTCCCGGACCTCAAAAACTGCATTGTACAGGCCTGGAACATTGGACTTGAATTTCATTGGATATAATTTCTTATCGTCGCCTTTAGCGTCGGCCATGCATATCACTAACTCTATTGCGCATTTTTAATTTAAAAGGATAGCGCTAGAAGAACTTTACGCCGAGCATCTGGACTCTTCGGAGTTGCCGGCGGAAGAAAAACGTCCTAGGTTAGAACTAGCGGCGAAGTAAACATTAGACGAACAGGTTCAAGAGTTCAAGCGTCTGGCAAAGGCCGCAGTGATTTGGGAACCCGCTGGGTTATACGATGTTGAATACAATCATCAGACCCAGCAGAAGCATAATGAGCCCTGCAATCAAATGAAGCTCTCTTATGTTTTTATCCTTCCATTCGTCCATCTCTCCGACGTTCCTTAAGCCCGAATACATGATGAATATTATCACCAGGAGAGGAATAACGAAGAAAACATTGTATAACAGCAATATCGGAATCGCAGCCATCATGGTGGATCTTTCGGCAAGAAGTCCTAGAATGAAGATGTAAGGACCGCCCGTGCAAGGCAATTCAAATAAGCACACGACAAAACCCATTAGGAAAGCACCGAGAGGGGAAGTGACTGCCGAAAGCATTTTCTTTAGTGTCGGCCTCCAACTCCTTGGAATTTCCATTGCAAAACCGCCGCCACCGTACCAGACGAAGTCCTTTATGTTTGCTAGGCCTACGATGATGGCCAGTGCCCCGATTAGCTTATAGAACCAGTAGGATAATCCGGATATCTGCAGTGCGGAAAATAAACCCAAACCGAACAAAAAGTACACAATGTAGATGGAAAGCGTGAATGCAAGACCGCCTTTCAATGCCTTTTCCTTGTCACCAGTGGCCAGCAACGTTCCTAGCAATATAAGAAGAACGGCAAATGCGCAGGGATTAATCGAATCAACGAGAGCCGCGCCGATAACAGTAACAAGCGACAATTCACCCAGTGCCTGGGTTGGAGAAGTTGCCCCCTTTTCACCGCTTGGATTGACGATTTTCTCCAGATCAGGGCATTTTGCCCCGCTATTTGCGTTTATCTCGTTTTCGAGATTTTTTATTATTGGTTCGTCGCCAGCCAGGTATTTGTTTCCAATGAAAACGGTGGGCACTCCGCTTGCGCTTTGAGGAACACCATAGACATAAAGAAATTTATTGAGCAGCACGAGATTCGGCCTGTTATCGTATATCTCAAATCTATGGAGTTCGACATTTGGGTATTTTGCCTCGATTTCATTCATGAAAGGCTCGACCTTTGCGCAGTGAGGGCAGCCGTTGCCATAGAAGAAATAAACACAGGTAGAATTGGAAGATGTAGAAAAAGCCTGGCCGACGATTAATAGAAACAAAAACAAAGCTAGGGGCCGGTTCATAGCATCACGACTTTAGGTTTTTTCTTTAATCATGGGTCATGCCCCGGATAGCGTCTATGTCCTAGAAACTTACAGTTTTTAGTACCCATCTCTACTTTTAATCCTTCTGGGCGAGCGCTGAGCATTTCCTTTTCTTATTAGCTCATGGATCTCCACCCTAAGCGGACTGTGAAACCAAGAAATATCTGCTAAATTTTAAGAAAAACAAAAGCGGCTGACCTCAGAAGAGGCGGATGTTAAGCACCTGCGTCAGCATGAGCAGGAACAGGAAGAGGAACAGCAGGCCTGAGAACAGGTGTATCTCCTTGATGTACATCTCACGCATCGCCCCTACGCGCTCAACAGTTGTCTTGCCTAGGAAGATTGCTATGGCAATAACAGTCATCGGCAGGATGAAGAATAAATTGTACAGCAGGATGTAGAAAACCGCCTGCGCTTCCATGTTGGCCTTGCTTAGCATGCTTAGGATTGCCAGATACGGGCCGGAGGAGCAGGGCAGCAGGAAGAATGAGCAGAACAGCGCTGCGGCAGCAACACCTGGAATGGTAGTTGCCTTTTCTATCACCTTCTTGGCATAGGGCCTAACGAACATGGGCATCTCAAAAGAACTGAAACCAGGCCGGTAGTTGAAGTAGGCGTTTATCTGCATTGCTGCCATGATAAAAGTTAGCCCGGTCATTACTATATAGAATATGTGCGTCAGGCTGGCATCGCTCACTATGCGGTATATGCCCAGGCCAACCAGCACGTAAACAAGGAATATTACGATTATGAAAGTTGCTGCGGCAAGCGCCATCTTCTTCTTTCCTTCGCTTACCAGAATGGTGCTCAGCAGCATTACCATTATGGCAATAGTGCAGGGATTTATCGCGTCGCCCAGCCCGGCAAGAATTACGCCTATTATAGTCAGCTCCTTGCCTTCATTGGGCTTTACGTTATTGGCAGGCGTAAACGAATCCTCCGTATAGATGGCCGTAAGCGTGCTGTTTTTCAGATGCTCGGAGATTATCTGCTCGAACCTTGCCTTGGTCACTTCGCCTATGATCAAAGAACGGTTGTCCACAAGCGTTGTCGGAATGCCCGCTTCCTGCGGGTCTTTTCCGAATCTTACGAAAAGATTAAGCATCTCCTGCCTGCTGACCGCATCATAGTAGATCTCTTTTTTCACCAGCGAAATGTTATCTGCTGCAAAAGTGGTTTTGAGCGAATCGTCCACTACCGGCTCCATGCGGGCGCAGTGCGGGCAGCCGTCGCCGTAGAAAAAAACCAGCTCCATTGGCTTGGTCTGCTCTGCAGCAAAACATAAGGATGCAAGCAGCAAGAAGACTAATAGGAAGATATTGCGCCTCATGGAAAACATTTCAAAGAAATAGTTTTTTAATGTTGCGGCTGCTGCCCTACAGGCTTTTCAGGCTTTCAGCGAAAGTCCTGGCCCGAAAAAAATCAGCTTCGTTCGGCCTGTCCTTGTTTATGCCGCCCAAAAGCTTCAGCGGGCCGAAGGTATCGAATCCCTTGCAGGAGAAATCGCCAACCACTTCAAATCCTTTTGCATACAGCCGGCCCCTAAGCGGCCGATGGTAATGTATCAGGCCTGCGCCGCTCGTGGAAAATATGAATGCCTTCTGCTTCAGCTCCTTGCTGTCCGGCAGACCGTTTACGAAATTAAGAATAGCCAGATGGTGCCGCATCCCGTAAATGCCGGAACCAAAGCCAATCAAATCGTATTTTTCCAAATCTGCAGCAGTAACTTCGGTGATTTTCCTGACAGAGGCATTTAGCTGCTCGCCCATCATATTTGCAATTTTCTCCGTATTCCCGTGATGGACTGACATATACAATAGAAGTGTTTTCATCTGCTGACCTCCTGGATGAATTCTGTTAGTTTTTCCTCATACTTGCGGTTCACAACGTCCCTTGTGCTGACTGCCAGCTTGGCAATGGGCTTCTTCCCGCAGAGCATTTCCATCTCCCTGAACGCGTTTTCCGCGCCAGTGCTGCCCTGGGTGCAGAAAAACGCAACGCGCCTGAACTTTTCCCAGTTCTCCACGATATAAGCCCTTACCGGAACAGAAATATTGAATGACCAGACAGGCGTCCCGATTAGCACCAGGTCGTAGGCAGCCGGATCTTTCTGAAGCGGCTGCAGCGTTGTCAGTGATTTTAATGTTGCATCGCGGCCGGCAAGAAGATAGCCCATCACGCCCTTGCGGTCCCGGGTGTCCAACAGCTCTTCCGTGTCGCACCCAAGCGCTGCTGCCATGTCTTCTGCCAGTTTCTTTGTAGTGCCGGTGCGCGAGTAGAAAACGACCAGCGTTTTGATTTTTGCCATAAGGCATAATGCGCAACATCTTTTATTATTCTAGCGGTGTTCCAAGCCTGATAGTTTTTTATTACTTTAGAGAGAAGACTCAAACAACTGGTGATTAGCATGACTGGAAAAACAAAATACTATCTCACAACTGCCATTCCCTATGTCAACGCAGCGCCGCATCTGGGCCATGCTTTAGAATTCGTGCAGACGGACGTGCTGGCGCGTTACCAGCGGCTGCGCGGCAAAGACGTTGCCCTGATAACCGGAGCAGACGAGAACAGCCTGAAGAACGTGCATGCGGCAGAGGCAAAGGGCATAACTGCAGCAGAGCTGTGCGAAACAAACGCAGCAGCGTTCAAGCAGATGGCTGAGAAGATAGGCTTGTCATTCACCAACTTCAAGAGAACATCGCTCAAGCAGGAGCACTGGAAAGGAGTACAACAGCTGTGGCAGCTTTGCGTCAAGTCCGGAGACATCTACAGTAAAAAATACCGCGGGCTGTATTGCGTTGGCTGCGAATCATTCTACGAGGAAAGCGAACTGCCTGACGGCGTGTGCCCTGAGCACCGCACCAAGCCCGAGGTCGTGGAAGAGGAGAATTATTTCTTTCGCTTATCAAATTACCAGGGCAAGCTGGAATCGCTTATTGAAAATGACGAACTGAAGATACTTCCTGAGACTAGAAAAAATGAAGTTCTCAGCTTCGTACGCGGCGGATTGCAGGATTTCAGCGTATCCCGCTCGGTTAAGCGCGCAAAGAACTGGGGAGTGCCGGTGCCTGGCGATGATACGCAGATAATGTACGTTTGGTTTGATGCGCTTGGTACGTATGCAACAGGCATAGGCTATGGAACAGATGAAAAACAGTTCAAGCACTACTGGCCTGCAGACGTGCATGTAATAGGCAAGGGCATATTGCGCTTTCATGCGATTTACTGGCCTGCAATTCTGCTTTCAGCCGGACTGCCGCTGCCCAAGTCAGTATTTGTCCACGGATACATAACAGCGGAAGGGCAGAAAATGAGCAAGTCCCTTGGCAACATCGTTGATCCTTTTGCGATTATGGAAAAATACGGCGTTGATTCGCTGCGCTATTGCCTGCTCAGCGAAGTGCCGACATTTGATGACGGCGATTTCTCAGAAAGGGTGCTGATGGAGAAAAACAACAGCGAACTGGTTGCGAACGTTGGCAACCTGGTCAACAGGACAATGGTATTCCTAGCGAATAATTTCAACGGCGTAGTGCCTGAAGGCAAGCTAAGCGAAAACGACAACGCATTCTTAGCTGAGCAGAAAAAGCAGTATGAAAAAGTCGCACTGCTGCTGGACGACATGAAAATCAAGGAGTCGCTTGATGCAGCGATGGCATTCTCGCGAAATGTCAATAAGTATTTCCAGGACAATGCGCCGTGGAAGGCAGTAAAAGAAGACAAGGAACGCGCTGCTGCCGTACTGCACGTATTGGCTAACCAGGTGAAAGACGTTGCCATTCTCATTGAGCCTTATCTGCCGAACACCAGCGCAGCAATTTTCAAGCAGCTTAACACGGAACAGAAGAGCTGGGATGACCTGGGCAAACTTTCTATTGCAGCTGGCCATAAACTTGGCAAGCCTGAGATAATATTCAGAAAAATCGAAGAGAAGGAAGTCAAGGCGGCAGCTAAACTCGAGGCGCTAAAGATAGAAGCAAAGTTCGCTGATTTGGATTTGGAAGTAGGCGAAATCATAGAGATAAAAAGGCATCCGGATGCGGAAAAGCTGTTTGTGGAAAAAGTGCGCCTGGGCGATTGCGAACGGCAGATAATCTCAGGCCTGGTCGGCCATTACACAGAAGAGCAGCTGCTGGGCAAGAAAGTGCTTGTTGTCAAGAACTTGGCAGCAACTAAATTGCGCGGCGTGGAATCAGCCGGCATGGTGCTTGCGGTAGAACAAGGCGAAAAGGTAGAGGTGCTTAGCGGCAATTGGCAGCCAGGCGAAAAGGCAACTGCAGAAGGCATCGCAAGCAAGCCCAAACAGCAGCTGACCATAAAGGAATTTGCAAAAGTGCAGTTTGCAGTGAAGGACGGCGCAGTGTTCGCAGAAGGGAAACGACTGCTTGTGGATGGCCAGCCTGTGAAAGCAGCTACGCTGAGCGAAGGAAAAGTCTGCTAAAAAATTAGCTAAGCAGAACGCCGTTGATTATGCCGTCCTGGCCTACGCGGTTGGTAACCTTAACTTTGCCCAGGTCGGTTTCCAATACGGTTCCTTTCGTGATGATGTTCATACGAACGTATTCCGGATTGTGGCTTTCAAGAACGCGAAGAATCTTGGCTTTCTTTATGCCGCTTTTTGTTACGACATTCATGGTAACTGCTTTCTTGAGCTTTGATGCTTTGTTGCCGCCCCTGGTTCGCCTGGAATCCCTGCGTTCGGTCTCGCTGACGCGCGTGGATGTGAAAACACCGCCGATGTGGCAGAGCTTCTTATCCTTGTACTTAACGCGCCTTGCACCGGTTCCCCGGCTTACTTTCTTCTTTGCTGGGTTGTGATATTGTTTCATCATTAACACCTCTAAATAGAATGTAAGTTTTAATTTATGGTAGCACATTTTAAAATTGTTGCCCTTCCCAGTTTCCGTGATGAAACTAACCGCAGTAGCCTGCTATGATGAGAAGAAAATCCCTGAGGACGCGCTAGCGGTGAGCATGAATACTGCCAGAACAGAGGAGGAAATCCGGCTCGCGCAGGCGCTCGCAGAAAGAAGTTTTGCAGCAGGCACGAACATCGCGAAGAAATTCAAGTACGAATTCCTGCTTTGGCTGACCGGCAAGACAGATATCAAATCAGCTTTGGCAGCAGCTACGCCTGCTGCGGGCAGCAGCTGCCTGGTGGTTCTTTTCAGCGCTGCGAAAATCGCAGGCGCAAAGCCGGCAAAGCTGCGGAAGAAAGCAACTCCGCTGGAGCTGGAAAAAATATCACTCAGCAGAGTAAAGAACTAGCAGGTAATTTTATGGCAGATATTTTTCATTTCCGATTTTTGTCAAAGCATTCATACCCGTTCCAAAGAACCGGAGTAGAACCAACTGGATCAGTTTGAAAATTAGGATTGTCAACCTGTGATAATACTATTAATCGTTTCCCAAAAAGTAACTGTTTTCTTGCATTATTGGCAAATATTTCAAGAAGAATGTGGATTGTTTTTCCGTCGATACTGTCCAAATGATGAAACACCACTATTTGCCCTGTACCTATGATCTCTAGGTCAGACAAGCAGTCATTAAGCGCAGGAAAATTTTTACCATAATAATCAGGAAAATTTAATTTCTTTTTTAATTGTTCGTGCATTTCAGTTTCGCTATTCCATGATTTGCAGTCAAATTCAACAACGCGATAGTTTTCTTTCTTAAACCATTCTATGTCTTTTTGTAAAAGTTCTGTTCTCCAATATAAGCTTAGACAGCCATTTTGAAGTATTAACCAGTCAAGTCTTTGCCATTCGCTAGGATCATTTTGAAAGGTTGC
>JAZDDV010000006.1:0-3652 GCA_043809425.1 Microcaldota archaeon
CTACTATGATTTCAAAAACAGCGTTCTACATGGCTTACTTGCACATCATTATGGTAATAGTCCATACGAAGCGCTAAAAGAAATATGGCCGAATTTGAAGCCTGAGGAGATGTCGCACTTGCCCTGTCGCATAGGAAAATAAGCTCCGTCGGGCTGACAATTCATTTATAAATATTTCTCTTCAAAGAAACGGTTACACGCGTTGATAGACGAACACCTGAGGTCGTTCCTCGGATTCGGCTGGAGCGATTTGAGCGGCTCACACTCCAATCAGAGAGCGGCTCTGCGGTAGGTTCTCTACCAGACAGCATAATCTAGCGAGGGATAAGATGACAGAAGCATGCGATGATAAAAAATGTTTCAAGCACGGAAGTGTCCGCGTACGCGGAGAAACTCTGATGGGCAAGGTAGTTAGCACCAAGGGAAAGCGCACGGCGATAATCGAGCGCGCAACCACCAAGAAGCTGGAGAAATACCAGAGGTGGGCGACGGAGAAATCGAGAATCGCAGCGCATAATCCGGCGTGCATTAACGCTAAGACAGGCGATATGGTGCTGATTGGCGAAACTCGCAAATTAAGCAAGACCAAGGCCTGGACCGTCACCGAGATAACCAAAGGAGGGGAAGCAGAATGAAAGGGTACGGATCTAAAGTAGTAAAGACGCTCATACCGAGCACCTGGCTGACCTGCACCGACAACAGCGGCGCAAAGATTCTGGGCATTATCAACGTAATCGGCATCAAAGGCAAGCACGCACGCTGCCCGCGGGCCGGTGTTGGCGACATTGTAGTTGCTTCGGTGAAGAAAGGCAAGCCGGACATGATAAAGAAAGTAGTGCGCGCACTCATCGTAAGGCAGAAAAAAGAGTACCGCAGGCCTAATGGCATGCGCATCTCCTTTGAAGACAATGCAGCAGTGCTTATCAACGATACGATGCTGCCAGTAGGAACGGAAATCAAGGGCGTTGTTGCCAAGGAAGTAGCAGAACGCTATCCGAAAGTGGCTGCAGTTTCTGCAGGCGTGGTTTGAGGTGTAAATCATGAAGGCTGATACGGAAAGAAGAAAATATCACAAGGCAAAGATACATGAGAGGAAGAATGCGCTGCATGTGCACCTCTCAAAAGAACTGCGCAAGAAAGTGAAGCAGAAAAAACGCGCACTAGGCATCCGCAAGGGCGATGCAGTGAAAATAATGCGCGGCTCGAACGCCGGCAAGGATGGGAAGATACTCTCAGTGAGCGTGACGGAACGGCTGGTTTATCTGGAAGGATTCACCAGGCGCAACGCACGCGGCAAAGAGATACCGATTTCATTCCAACCGTCGAATCTTATGCTTACCGCACTGGAGCCAAGCGAGGAGCGCAAGGCGCTGTTCTCAGCAGAGGCATTCAAAGTGGAAAAGCCGAAAGAAGTGAAAGCGGAAAAGCCGGTGGAAGCAAAAGCGCCAGAGACGAAGGTTGCAGTAACAGTAAAACCGGCTGAGGCAAAGGCACCGGATGCAGCAAAAGTTGCAGTGGCGGCAAAACCAGTTGAGGCAAAAGCGCCGGCTGAAGCAAAAGTTGCTCCGGCTGTGAAAGCTCCGGAAACGAAAGCAGTAGTAACTACCGCGATAACCGCACCGGCTGAAAAAATGCAGCAGGCTGCGAAAAAACCAGTGGAGAAAAAGGGTGAATGAGCTATGGCAAAAAGAGGAGGAACTGTTCACATGAAGAGGCTTGCCGCGCCAAAGGCAATACCTCTGTCTGATAAGAAGGAAAGCAAATGGCTTGCAAGGCCGTCACCGGGTCCGCACCCGAAAAACAGGTGCATACCGCTGGCGATCCTGCTCAGGGACATATTGCACGTTACAACGAACATGCGCGAAGTGAAGAAAGTGCTGGCCAACCGGCTGGTGCTCGTAGACGGCGTTGCGCGCACCGACGAAAAATTCCCTGTAGGTTTAATGGACACGATTTCGCTGGTGCCTGACAACAAGCACTACCGCATAATAGTTGACTGGAAGGGACGGCTACAGCCTGCAGAAATCAAATCCGAAGAGGTGCACAGGAAAATAGTGAAAGTGATTAACAAGCACACTACAGATGGCGGCAAGCTGGTGCTCACATTCCATGACGGAAAGAACCTTTTCGCAGACAATCACATCGCAGTAGGCGACAGCGTGGTGCTGCAGCTGCCCAAGAGCAAAAAGGAAAAGGCAAAGCTGCTCAGCCACATTAAGCTGGCAGCAGGCGCAAAATGTTTCATCAGCGATGGAAAGCACGCTGGCAAAGTCGTATCTCTTAAGGAGATCGTAAAGCGGGTCAGAAGAAAATCCGAGGCCGTGGTAAGCGACGGTTCAGCAGAATTCATTACCGTGTCCGAATATCTTATCGCTGTGGACAAGGACTTTGAGGTGAAAGCATGACGAATCCAATGAGGGAAGTGCTTATAGAAAAAGTTACGGCCAATATCGGCGTTGGTTCGCCTGGCGAACGCTTTGACAATGCGAAAGCATTGCTGGCAAGGCTTACGGACAGGACGCCTGTGGAAACAGTCGCAAGGCGCAGGGAACCAGCATTTAAAATCCGACAGGGCATGGCAATCGGCGTGAAAGTTACCATGCGCGGCAAGCATGCCTACGAATTCGTGGAAAAGGCCCTTGCTGCCCGGAAGAGAATCGTAGGTCTAGGGAACTTTGACAAGCAGGGAAACGTCGCATTCGGCGTTCCCGAATACATTGATTTTCCAGGTGCAAAGTACGACCCGGCAATCGGCATGTTCGGCTTTGACGTCTGCCTCACGCTCAAAAGGCGCGGCTGGCGGGTTGCCTACAAAAGGCGCAGCACGAAGATAGGCAAGGCGCACCGGATAACGAAGGACGAAGCGGTGGAATTTATGAAGTCCAGATTCAACGCGAAGGTTGAGTGATATGGCAAGACCGAAAAAAGACAAGAAGATTTATGGGAACGTTGACAGGTTCAAAGGCAAGGCGAAGAGAATCTGCAGGAACTGCGGAACCGCCCGGGGCCTAATACGAAAATACAACCTGTATATTTGCAGGCGGTGCTTCAGGGAAATGGGCACCGACCTCGGTTTCAAGAAATACGGTGGTTAGCATGGTAGATCATCTCGCAGATGCGCTCAACACAATGAAGACCCACGAGTTTGTAGGCCAGAACCAATGTACGGTGAGGGCAACCAAGCTCGTCGGCGACGTGCTTACGCTGCTCAAGCAGCACAAGTACCTCAAGGACTTCAAAAAAGTTGAGAACGGACGAAGCGGTTTTTTCGAAGTGGTGCTGGATGGCAGGATAAACGACTGCGGCGTTATAAAGCCCAGATTTCCGGTCAAGCGAACCGAATGGCCAAAGAAGGAAGAGCAATACATCCCAGGTGTGGGCGTCGGCATGCTGATTGTCACAACACCGCAGGGAATCATGACTAACGCGGATGCCGAAGGAAAGAAAATCGGCGGCAGGCTTCTGGCCTACGTGTACTGAGGTGGATGACATGACTACGATACCAAATGGCGTGACAGTCACCATCGCGGGAAATGAGCTTACGGTAAAAGGGCCGAATGGCTCGGTGACAAAGAAATTCTCAGGCAAGCTCAAGCTGGAGCAGAAAGGCAGCGAAGTGGTTGTCTCAGCCAAGGCAGAGGAAAAAGCGCTG
>JAZDDV010000007.1:0-28398 GCA_043809425.1 Microcaldota archaeon
AATTCTTACGGTGGAGCTAACTAACCCATCGCCCGAATTCTCATTTCTGTTTTTGCAAGCAGGTTCAAATTTCAACAGATCTACGCATCTTGATGCATCAGGCGGTATTACTACATTTACAAATGCCTTTGAATCTGGTGATCCAGAAGTTGAGAAGTTCAGCTGGATGCATCAGGCCATATGGCCTGGCATAATCCTGGCAGGCCACAATCCATACCTGGAAGGCGAGTTCAAAAATTATTCAGAAGTCTTTAATCTTGGGGATGTGAATAAAGTACTCAGCGGTAGTACGGTTTTGCTAGTCGGTAAAGGAACTGAAGCCACTGTCATCCATCCAGGTGCAGTGAATGAGCTAAACAATTCGCTCACACTAAACGCAAGCCTTATATTTAAGGACAACCCGCAGTCGCTTGTTTATCATAAGGGCTACGTCCCCACAGTACTTGACAGGGTGGACAAATACTATTTGTTCGATATTGAAAAATACGTGGCACCTGAGCGACCAAAACCAGTGGTACCAGCGCTTCCGTCCTTCCTTCTGGCAAGACCAGCCAATTTGGATTATTCCAAGATATTTGTCGAGGGGAAACCGCATCTGGAAATGAAGGTCGGGGATTACGGGTCAGATACCTTTGACTATTTCGGTTTAGGTACAGATGCCAAAGCAAAAACCAAAATTACAAACATAAGTATGGCTTGGGGCGAGGCAAAAATTGCAGCCAGTTACGGTACTACTTCTGATGTAAAACAAACCGCAGCCGATTTCCAAAAAATGCTAGCTGGCACACCACAATCTAAATCTGATTATGGCAAAGATAAAAAAGGAAATCTGACTGAAGACGGTCTTAGGTGGCAGAGTATCCGGGAAGATCTGGCCAAGGCAGCCAAGGACGGTGACAAGGAAGCTCTTAACCGAGCGTTGTCCTCATTTGAAAAGATCCAGGACGGTATGCTCACCGGTATGTTTATTAAAAACGGGAAGCTCTACCAATATAGCAAGGACCAGGGCTCTCTTAGTTCATCCAAAATAGGCGGTGGCGCTACTTTTGTGCTCTATGTAGGGGAACCAACCGAGTACGCCCAAGTTTGGTTCAACATCAGTCATTACTTCTCCAGTACCTATTCTTCTTTGGAAGAAATCGACTGGAAAGCATACATGGAAACCGGCGCCACAAATAAGGTTGAGGGCGGTTCAAAACTTTCTGCAAGAACAACCGAACGCTCTACTCCGGTTGAAGTCGGCACTACCTACGCTACCCCATCCTATCAGATTACAGGCAAGGGAAAACTTTCCTTTGGTACAGTTGAGTTCTCGAGCGATTACGAAGCTCCCAAGAGTGTTGATTACATAAGTATCGACTCGCTAAGTATTGGTGGATTGTGGACTCCGTTAAAGGAAACAAAACCAGGTGAAAAGCCGGAACATCGTCTTGGCAGAGGCGGAGGAGGCTTGATGCTTGTCCAGCCAGTTGTCCGCGTTTCTGATAAGAATGATACTGGCTTGAATCTTGCTGGCTATGGTACCGGAGGTATTGGCGGAGAAAAGTGGCAGTGGATGATAAATGCATCTGCACTCATGCGACCAGATTTCATTCCATTCTTAGGTACCAGCGTTGAGTTCATGACTGGTGATTGGACACACATGTTCGCATTCGATGCCGCTATCAAAGCAGGCAAGGCAGGTACTAAAGAACCAACATCCATTTCTGCGGGCTATACTCTGCGCACTCCTATCTGGTTGCTGGCTGGTCCATTTGGTATGGGCGGTGATATTTCAACCCTATATCAGCAGTACATCGGCATAAACGATAGAAAGGCTGTTCAGACCTTTGGCGGAAGTGTATCTGCTACTGGAAACATAATATTTTACCTTGATACGCGGAAGGATCCGCAGGAAAATAAGAAGCAATAATTATTCGGGTGTTTGAATGGTTGATTTTGAAACAAAAAAGAAGATGCGGGCGTTGGATAAGGCAGCCGGTACGGTCAAATTGAAGGCCAGTGAAACCGCCGAGGTTTTTGTTTCCATATCTGAAATCTCCATGCTTTTTTCCGTTCCCCGGAACCTGCTGTCGCCCGAATCCTTGCTTCTTATCAAGCATACGGAAAATGTTTTTGGGAAAAACGCAGATATCCAGGTCTATGCAAAGAGAAAGGAACTGCTGCAGCGCGTGCTTGCTTTTAGCGATGAGGAACTGAAGACTGTTTCCGCATCTGCCAAAGAGGACATTCTCGGACTGGATGCGCCAGCTTTTGATACGGATTCAAGACAGCAGCTTTTCAAGCTGATGGACCGCTGTGTCCGCTCAGAAGACATCCGCCATTTCAAAACATCCATTTTCAAGAATGCCGCCATGGTGCAGCTGCAGATTGAGAAAAATATCGTGCTGCTTTCTGCAGAGCCGTTTTTCATCCACCCGGATACGATGAAAGAATTCGAAACCAGGCTTGATGCGCACAATTTCCTTTCCAACGTCGTTTTCCTTTCGCTCTATGCGCACAAGAAAGGATTGTACAGCAGCGATGAACTGAAGAAGGATCCGTTTGCAGTCAATCTCACTAAAAACATCTACAAGGTTCTGATAAAATCCATAGCTGAAAAGCCAGAATATCTCAAGCTATCGGATTATCTGAAGAACGGCGATTTCTGGGAGTTCTTGATGGCAGCCATGAAGATAAACCCACTGTACAAGAGCCTGAGAAACGCCGTGTATTGCGTCATGCTTGAGCTTGCTCCAAACGGCGAGGTTATCTTCACATCCCTGGTAAGCCAGGGCCGTTTCGGTTTTGACCTCAAATCAATCTACAAGGTGCAGGACCTGAAGAATAAGCAGGTCGAGACATCCGTATTGTTCATCAACTCGCTGGCAACTTCCTACTACGAATTGCAGAGAATGTTCACCGGCAATGACATAAGTTTGCGTGACGACTTTGAAGTGCAGGTCAACAAGAACAAACTGTGGCCAGTTGAAATAAACGGCAGCTGCATGTTCGATTGCAACACCAAGAACGGCATCAACGAATATCTTGGTTTCAAGAGCCTGCTGGTGAGATTCAAAGACGATAAATACCTGAACCTGCAGCTATCCGAGGAAGTACTCAAGAAGAACTATTCTGTTCTCAATTCGCTGTTCTTCCTTCAGATGCTGGCAAAGGACAACATCGTTTCGATGAACTACTATTTCATGCCGGATATCCAGATGCTCTTATATACCATCTGGAAGGACAAGAGAATCGATGACACGGTAGTTACTTCGGTGAACAACATGGAACTCCTATACTCAAAACCATTCAATTACCTGCGCCAGAAGGGCGAAGAAGGCATTGTTGCCTACTTTGGAGATCTGGTCAAGTCTGAGGTGAAGAGATTATGAAGCTGAATGCGTTGTTGCTTCTTCTTTTACTTTGTTTATCATTTACATTTGCTAAAATAACCACGCTTAGTCAGACTTTTGATGATGACAAGGGAACTAGTTCCGAGTGGAAGTTTACCACTGGCTTGAAATTTGAAGCTACTCCAGAGTGTACATTGGTTGGCGGCAAAGTACTCAGCGGTTCGCTTTGCAACGGTACAGCAACCGTGTGTATTAACACCGTGATAGACCTTAACTCAAATGTAGAAGCGCAGTGGGCAAATAGCGGTTCACTTTCCGTTCTGTCACCCTATCCGTGGTCTGGAACCTGTGAGGCTGACGGCGACTGCCCGCAAATGCAAACATTCATCGGTAGTGCTTCATCCTATTCGGTCAAGTGGATGACTCCATCTGCTTTTGATGAATACGACGCGGCTAAGGACGGCTATGCAACGGATTTTACCTATTATAAAGATGAAGGCGGTATTGACATGTACAATGCGCTTGGTTCGTACCATATTCAGCCAGTGAGTTATCGCAAGTCCGGTGAAAGCCCGATTGAAAGCGGAAAAAAAGGCAATACGGCCGTTTACTGCAGAGGAAATTACGAAGTAAAATGGGGTTCATCTACCATAGAAAGCGGTGATGATCCCACGACAAACATTCCTTCTCACACGCTTGCTGTTTTCCAAACAGGTACCCAAACCCTTTCAGTTTCTTTAAAAGATATGAATTGTTTTGCATCATCTACTCCAATTCCAGTAAACGACAAAAGTTCTACGAAATGGTTTAGGCTTTACCTTTATGGCTACCCTACAAGGATTTTCTCAGATGTTGTCGATACCGAAACACTTAACGTGGTTAACATCCAGCCAGGTCTGACGCCCGATGCGGTTGACCTGCTGGCACGCAACGGCAACAACTACCTCATAAGAATACACGTCGTAAACGACGGGGACGTAAGCGAGCGCGTAACTTCGCCGCCAATTCCGGTTTCCAAGCCGCTTGTTAATGGCTTCGGCGCGACCGTAATCGCTACAAACAGCGCCGCATGCAAATCACTCTTCCCTGCAGTGCCTGTGGCCAACTGCCCGGATACGCTGTACAACGGCTTTGATTCATACTTCGGGAAAGGCATTTCAAAGAGCCTTTATGTAATCTACAGCTACCGGGGAACGGTGGACGGGCAGATAATACAGCTAAACTACGATTCTCCTGATCCAACGTGCAGCGATGCGACCTCCTGGTCAAAGTACGTGGGTGCGCCCTACATACCCCCGGAGAACTATGCAAGCAGGTGTGAGATAACGCCTGCCAGCAATACCATCAATCCATACGAGATTCATCAATGGAACGTGGGCTGCTTTAATGCAAGCAACAAATCAACGCCGTGCGTTGGCAGCAACTGGCAACTGATAGGCATCAACGGCGAGTTTCTAACCGTATCAAACACCAATGCGCTGGCCTACTCAAGCGACTCCAGCGGCAAAGACGGAAGCATCCGCTACTCGACAACGCTTGGAGGACAGGCCGTAAGCTGCAGCGGCAACATCAGCGTCAAGTCATCTAACAATCCACAGGATCCGTACATGCGGTGCGTGTTTGACCCGTCTTCTGCGCAGCTGGATATCAACCAGTCACAGGGTTTCAACCTGAGCTGCACTGTTAACAACAACCCGCAAACGCCCCAGACTGCGGATTACGCTCTCCGCAATGGTTTGTCAGGAAGCCTGGTGCCATACTCTGTTTCCACAAAGGGCGTGACCTACACCGGCTATGAGAACACGAGCGGCCGCATAAGGGGAATTGGCTGGTTCCCGGTTCCGTCCAAACCGACTTTCCGCGGTGCAGTTGCATTTGCTTTGGTTGGCGTTAACGAAGTGCCAGTCAATCCTACTGCCGCCAGGTGCGAGATAACGCCTGCCAGCAATACCATCAATCCATACGAGATTCATCAATGGAACGTTGCCTGCTTTGATGCAAGCAACAAATCAACGCCGTGCGTTGGCAGCGCATGGTTATGGGGTTGGGGCTTCGAGAGCGGAGGAGGCGGCTTCCCGCATTTAGTTCCTCTGATCACAGGCGAATTCCTGGTGATATCCAACGACCGCGCTCTTGCCTACTCTAACAACGAGGGGGGTAAGACCGGAATCATAGCCTACTCAACAACCATTGCAGGCGAGAACATCGGCTGTAGCGCAGACGTTATAGTCAGGCCTCTCGCAAGCCCTGAAAACCCGTTCTTCAACTGTTTGCTTGACCCGAATGTAGCCCAGGTGAACATAAACCAGACTCAGGGTTTCAACCTCACATGCAGCCTTAACAGCGGCAGCGGCCCTGTTGTCGTGAGACCGCTGAGTACTGGCTACAACAATGTGGGTGGCCTTATTGGCCAGTTGCGGCCATACGCTGACCCCACAAGGGGCGTGAACTTTACAGGCACGCAGAACAGCACAGGCCGCATAAGGGCAATAGGCTGGTATATCGATGTCTCTGACCTGACGCTAAGAGGCGGGGTTGCCTTTGCAGCAGTTGACGTTGGAAACTTCTCTCTTGAACACTGTATCGAATTTCCACTTGACCCGAACTGCACCTGCATTATAGATCCGCATGCACCAGGCTGCGAGGAGCCAGTAGAATCAGGAAACGACTCCTGCAAGCTTTTCCCAGAACAGCTGTTTGCGTATCCGGGTTATAGTCGCACAGTTGCAATCAAATGCGGTGATGACCTGAACGAGTCTTGCTCTGGCGTAGACTGGGGGCCTCCTTCAGGCCCGGCTACAATTAATCTCGGCAGTGACCCAGACACAAGCGTTCAAGTCAGAATCGACTCTACTGCAAAAGCAGGTGATGAAGTGACTATTAGCGCCGTGGTCAATGCAGGCACTGACATTGAAGCCAGCTGCGAGCTGAAGCCGATCATTGGTTCAGCCAATTGTCTGCAGCTAAGCTGATTTTTCTTTTTTTATTTTTAGAATCCGTAGGTCTCCAGCAGGCGCGGCGTTATAACCTCGTATTTCTTGTCCAGCGCATCTTTTATGTCGCTGTCTTCCCCATGTATCAGGAATATTCTCTTCAAATCCTTGATGCCTTTGACGAACTGCAGCAGCTCATTGTAGTCCGCATGGCCGGATATCTTTATCTGCTCCACACGCATGCGCAGCTGCAGATCCTTGCCGCCCAGGTTGATTTCCTTCTGCCCGGCCAGTATCTTGCTGCCTAAAGTGCCTGGAGCCTGAAAGCCAACGAAAACAATGGCATTGCGCGGGTCTCCGGCCAGCTTCTCAAGATAGAATAGTGCAGGCCCGCCGGAAAGCATGCCTGAAGTTGATACTATTATAGACGGTTCGGCAAAAACATCACTGCGGTTCTCGTCCTTGGGCTTGAAGAACCGCACGCTTTTGAACGGGTCCTCTTCGCTCATAAGTATCCGGCGCTTGATATCATCATTTGCATAATAGGCGTTATGCCTGTAAATCTTCATCGCTTTTCCAATCATTCCCTCGATGTAAATCTTGCTTTCATGGATTGCGCCTGAGCGCATGTAGTCGTCCAGCGTAAGCAGGATCTCCTGCGCCCGGCCGACTGCAAAGCTTGGTATGAGCACATGGCCGCCTCGGCGCAGCGTTTCATTGATTATCTTGGCCAGCTTGTTCGAAGAATCCTTGAGCGACGGCAGCACGTCTTCTTTGTTGCCATAGGTCGTTTCCATGATAAGCGTCTCAGCCTGCAGGCCCCGCTCGCAGCCGTCCAGCACGCGCGTCTTGCGCATGGAGATGTCGCCGCTGTACAATAATTTTTTCTCCGGGAAGTAAACCATGGAGCTGCCCAGTATGTGGCCTGCGTTGCGCAGCTCGAAATGCAGATGTTTTCCTGCGCGCTGGTTGTATTCCAGCAGCTCAGTTGCCTGCAGCGCGCTTGCCACGTCCTTTTCCGAGAAAAACGGCCTGCCTTTCATCTTCTGGATGCGGTAGTAATCGGCCAACAGCACGCCAACCAAATCGCGCGTTGGCTTGGTCATGTAGAATATCGGCCTTGCGCCTTTGGAGTAAACATGCGGCAAATAGCCGCTGTGGTCCAGGTGCGCATGGGTAATGACCATTTCATGCACCTGCTTCAGCTCCTCATCGCTAATCAGCGGGAATTCCACATTCTCGCCGAGCTTTATGCCGCAGTCCAGCATTATCTTCTTCCGCTGGTCTTCCAGCAGCACGCAGCTCCGGCCCACTTCAGCCGCTCCACCATAAAATGTTAATCGCATAGTTTCACTTTTTTCCTTATTTCTTTTACTGTATAAACGCGCCCTTTTTTGATATCATCGAGGCCCCGCCTCAATGAAGCTTTGAATGCTTCGGTATACTCGCCTTCGTCATCTCTGGAGGGAATCGGCTGTTTTTTCATTTCATCCCCAGTTGTTTTTTGGCTGCAGGGCTTAATCTGTCCGGAGTCCAAAGCGGGTCAAACACTATTTTTACGTCGAAATCCGCGTTTTTCAGTTCGTCCAGTTTGCGCCGGATATCCGACTCCATATAGCCTATGAGCGGGCAGGCTGGCGTGGTGAATGTCATCTCTATGTAGAACTGCTGCTTTCCTTTTTTCTTCGGTTTCTCTTCCACTTTGTAGATGAGGCCCAGGTCAACAATGCTTATGCCCAGCTCCGGGTCCAGCACTTTACGCAGCTGGCCAAGAACTTCGTCTTTTGTCGCCATGGCTAAAATCAGACGCCATGTTTTAAAAACACATGGGGAAATATCTTGTTGAGGTGGGATATATGAAGGAAGTAACCATAGTAGCGAAAAACGAAGTCGGCGCCCTGGCGCAGGTAGCAGAAGCACTTGGAACAGTCGGCGTGAATATCGAAGCGATTTCAGCTTACGGCAAGGACGGTGAAGCAATCTTCCGGGTCATCACCACCGATGCGCTTACCGCATCCAAGGTAGTGTCAAAAGTTTCTGCGGTGAAGAAAGTGTCAGAAGCAGATGTCATCGTGCTCAAGATGATGAACCGGCCTGGGGAGCTTGGCAAAATCACACGCAAGCTGGCAAACAGGGGCATTAACCTCGAAAGCCTTTACATTGTCAGCAGGAAGCCGGACTTCACGGAAGTCGCGCTAAAGCCGGCAGACAACCAGTTCGCACTTGCCAAGGAAGTGCTTGGCGTAAAATAATTTTTTTCTTTTTATTTTCAGGTGATTTTTTGGTTGAGGCATCAGCGCGCAGCGAATTAGTTTCCTATCCAATCAGAGATATTGTCGTGGAAGCGAAAAAGCTGGAGAAAACCGGAACTAAAATGCTTTATCTTAACATAGGCGACCCGGCGCCCTACGGCTTCAGGCCGCCGCAGCATATTCTTGATGCAGTAATAGAGTCGCTGAAGCAGCCCTACACCGGCTACGCGCCTTCAGAAGGCGATTCGGAATTGCGCGCAGAGATTGCCAACGTGGAAGGCGTTGAAGCAAGCGACGTGTTCGTTACAGCAGGCCTTAGCGAAGGCATTGATTTTCTTTTCCAGGCTCTGGTTGATCCGGGCAGGAATATCCTGCTGCCGCTGCCAGCCTACCCGCTTTATCTTACCAAGCAGAGGCTTGCCTACGGGCCGGTGGAATTCTACGACTGCGACGATAATTACGAGCCGGACCTGGAAGACATGAGAAAAAAGATAACAAAATATACAAAAGCGATTCTTGTAATCAATCCAAATAACCCGACAGGCAAAGTCTATTCACGCAAGACCGTTGAAGGCATCGTGGACATTGCAGGCGAATACAAGTTGCCCATCATTTCAGACGACGCCTACGAGCACATAGTTTTCGACGAGGGCTACGTCAACCTGAGAAAGCTTGCCAAAGACGTGCCGCTCGTATCAGGCAATAGTATTTCCAAGAATTACGTTTATCCAGGCGCCCGCGTCGGCTACGTAGCATTCCACGGAGAGCAGTGGGGCGGCGTAAAGGATGCGGTGCAGCGGCTGTGCAACCAGCGGTTGTCAGTCAACTGGGAAATGCAGCGCGGCTACATCGCTGCGTTGCGCGGCGGACTTAGCCACGTCCACCAGTTCAATCAGGAGCTGCTTAAACGTCGCGACGTAGTCATGAAGCGCGTTGAGGAAATCGACGGCCTGCATGTGGTGCAGCCAGGCGGTGCGTTCTACGCATTTGTCAAGGTGGAAAAAGGCCCGTGGAAGACAGACTGGGAGTTTGTCAGAGCGCTGCTGAAAAAAGGTGTCGTAGTCGTTCCAGGCAGCGGCTCAGGTCCGGTGCGCGGCAAGTATTTCCGCATAGTTTTCCTGCCGCCTGTCGACCAGCTTAACGCTGCATTTGACCGCATAGGCGGGCTGATGGCCAATCCCGGCTCGTGATAAGGTTTAAAAATGCAACGAGAAAGAGATATAACTACTATTCCTAGAGGTGTTATATGTATTATCTGAATGTTGCCGAAGACAAAGTAAGAATTCCGCCGGACATGTTCGGAAGCAAGATTGAGGATGCGGCATTGCGTATCCTGCGCGAGAGGTACGAAGGCAGGATTTTCAATGACGTGGGCGCAGTGCTTGTGGTTTCCGATGCGGAAGTCACCAGCGAAGGGATTGTAATTCCTGGCGATGCCGGTGCCTACTTTTCAGTGAAATTCAAGGCATTGACATTTACGCCGCAGATAAACGAAGTGTTCAAGGCAGATGTCAAGGATATTGTGGAATTCGGCGCATTCGCCTCCATCGGCCCGTTCCAGGGACTGATACACATTTCGCAAATCGGCAGGGACAAGTTCTACTATGACAAGAAGGCAAAAACCCTCGGCTCCAAAGCTGCGAAAAAGAGCATGAAAAAGGGCGATGCCGTACTGGTCAAGGTATCCACCGTCAGTTTGAAAACAACCAGTTCGGAGACGAAAATCGGCCTTACCATGAGGCCGGACGGCCTGGGCGTTGTTTCCTGGCTGGAAAAGACTGAAAAGCCGGAAAAAACCGATAAGAAAGAAAAGTCCAGGGAGAAAGACGGTGAAAAGAAATGAAGGCTTGCAAGAACTGCAGAATGATTGTTTTCACTCCTGAAAAAACCTGTCCAAAATGCGGCGGCGAGCTGTCCGAGCGCTATTCAGGCATGCTTCTTGTGCTTGACCCGGAGCATTCGGAGATCGCCAAGGCCGCATCCATAAACGCCATCGGTATCTACGCAGTTAAGGTAAAATAATGCGCGGGTACTTTACCTTTTTGATTGTTTTCGCTGCTTTTCTTCTTTTAGTTTCCCTTGCCCAATTCAATAGCAATGCTAAACAAAGCAACGCAGGCAGCGCCATCTGGGTAGAACGCTATTACCAGGCGCAGATGAATGGAAAGGAAGCAATAGCAGAGGCAGCGCGCGAAGGCGCAAAAAGCGGCGCTGCCAGCTTCTTCACAGAATACGTGGCAGAATGCGTAGTGGCAAAAGTCGCAGCGCGCCAGCCGCCTGAGCAGCCGAACTTCATTTGCCTGAAAAAAAGCGTTAATACGGCTGCCGTAGACAGGATAAAACAGCTTGACAACGCTTATTTCGAAGGTTTGCATGCAACATTGCAGTTAGGCGAGTATGATTACGGCAAGTGCTTGACGCCCTGCGATAAGACGGTCACGTCTGCAGCGAATCTGCTGGTTGATTGCAATCCTGATGCCGGTAAACTGCCAAAGGATGCAAAATACTACGAAGCAGCAGATGTTTTGCAGTATGCAAATTCCGTTGCAGCAATTACGCTGCATGGGAACAAAATAACCCTAGTGCTTGACAAGCGGCCTTGGCAGGATATGCCGCTGCAGCTTGGCGAATTGCAGGTGAGCCTGGAATGAAAGCGCAGGCGACTTTGGAGCTGCTGATGTTTTTCCTTGTGGCGATGGCTACAGTCGCTCTAATAACCCAGCCGCTGCTGCAGGCCTATGCGAAAACCTCGGAAAAAAGCGCAGCAGCCAGAGAGTTAGCACTAGTGGAGGACGACATACTTGCCAATGAAATACAATGCAACAGCCGTGGTGCTGCGCCTGCTGCCGTTTTGCCGCAATCCACTGTAAAACGCAGGACGGAAAATTGGCGCGTGCTGATTTCCCGCAATTCAACGGAATTCTGGTTCCCGGGAATATTCAAGGGGTGCAAGGTTGACTATGAAACGAAATTCGCATAAGGCATTCATAAGTTACGATGCGCTTTTCAGCATTCTGCCAGTTGTTTTCCTGGTTGCTTTCATACTGCAGGTCATGGCGTTCGTTGCGGCAGATGCCAATCAGGTGATGGATAAGCGGGCGACATTTGATTTCCTTGTGGTGACGGCAGACTACGCCGTAAAATCAGGCGCAGCAGAGACTGATGCGGCAGGCAATACCATTCCAAACTGGTTAAGCCAGCAGAAACTGCAGCAGCTGCAAAACGAGCTTAATGAAAACGTGGCGCGCAATATTTCTCTTTCGCTTGGCAGTCCGGGTCCAGGCTCCGTCTGCATTTATCGTCTGGTGGCAGTGGGCAGCAGCCCCCGCAGCGGAAAAATCGACAAGCTGTACGTGTGTGGTGACTATGCAAACAGTTGAAGCGCTAATCTCATTTACATTCTTCCTGTTCTTTGCCACCTACATGCTTACGCAGCTGGATTATGCCAAGCCCAATTATACATTGTACGAGTACCAGCTGGCTAATGATGCCTGGCGCGTGCTTTATCTCAAGGGCGCTCTGAATGATTTTGTGTCCGGTTCGCCTAGTGCCGCGTTGGTCATGGAGGAAATAGGAAGCAAAACCGGTTTTTGCATTTATGCGCAGGGCGTGCAGACAACCAACTGCCGCAGCAGCCAATCCTGCTCTGCGCAAAAGATTTCGCTGCGCAAAACCTGGTTTGATGCGGGTATGCCAAAGCAGCTGGATTTCACCGTCTGCGTGCCGCGTAGTCACATTTTTTAATTGGTGGATTCATAATTCTATTTTGCTTTGCCAAGGTAGCTCAGCTGGTTTAGAGTGCTCGACTCATAGGTAACCAATCCTGTGAGTGTTGAGGCTTCGGCCGATGATAATGTCACTGAGAAATCGAGAGGTCGGGGATTCGAGTTCCCCCCTTGGCAATTTTGTTCACAAAATCGCCAAACATGGAGCCGCTCTCCATGCTCTTGGCAATTTTGTTACTATCAGCCCTGCTCGGTAAGTTTTTTGCCGGTGGCGTAAACGCTTTCCGCAGCCCGATAGGAGCGGGCGTATTTTGCGAATCGCTTTAGCGCAGGCTTCATTGTTTTAGCTTCTTCCATCGCATAAGCCAGCGTTTTGCTGTCGAGCCACCTGTCCAGCAGCATTTTACCAAGGCCAAGCTCTTCTACTTTTCTTCCATTATTTATCCTTTCCTTGTAGCCTGCAATGGGGATTATCACCTGCGGCTTTTCCGCAAGAATGCAGTCCATCGCGGTGGTATGCCCGCCATGGTGGATCACGACTTCAGAACTCAGGAACTTCTTTTCATAATCCTTTTCCGTTGCGGTGATTGCTCCCGACGGCATCGGGAATTCCGCGCCTATGCCTGATTTTCCTTCAGTTAGGAAAATGCCCGCAGTCTTTGTTGGTATTTTGCAGTTTACAGACCAGGTAAGGGGACCGATAAACCTCATCTGCTCATTCACTGCAAGATTATGCTCGCTTATGGCATAGGGAGGAGGCAGGTCCGGGACTAAATAAGCATCTGCCGTTCCCTGCACGAATTTGTCAATCATCCGCGCGCCTTGCTCCACTGTCTGCCGCTGCACAGTACCCATTTTATTGTCAGTGCCGATGAAAATCAGCGGAGTTTTCCTAATGTTCTTGTAAACGCTTGCAGCCATCATGCCAATCACGCTGGTATCCACAATCACCAGGTCAGGCCGTTCCTCTTCCAGATATTTTCCGATGCGGGCAATGGCCGTAACGTTGCTCATTTTGATGTTTTCTATGGTTTTGTTTACATCTACCCGTCCTTCGGTTTCCTTTAGTTCTATGGAAAGCGGGATATCTTTTACCTTTATGCTGTTTTTCGTGAAAAAGCCGGCTGCCTGGTTGCTGGCTACGGCCGACGTTTCCCAGCGGTTTTTTTCGAATTGCCGCAGCACCTGCAGCGTTCGCATGGCGTGGCCAAAGCCTATGGACTCCACTATTGCCAGAACTTTCATATGCGGTTAACATTAGATAGGTTATAAAACATTTTTGAAGAAAGTACATTTGGTGTATTAATGGCTTCCAAAGCTGAAAAACTAACGGAGAAAGAACTTTCGCTACGAGATCGCTTTAATGATTTTGTTGGCTTTGTGTTAGAGAAAGGCAAGAAATCAAGCCTTAAGATAAATGACAAGCTTATCGACGATCTCAGCCAAACTGCTTTGAAAAAGCGGGAGGAAGTGCCCACTGCCCGTGGTACGCAAATCGCAATTTCCATTAGCAAAAAGGAGCAGGCCTATCGCGCGCTTGAGGACTGGGTTAGCGCAAACCTGAAAGGGGAGAAATTCCTGGTTACAAGCGAAAGCGTGAAAGCTGCCGTTGCGCTATACAATATTCTTGAGACTGCAGATAGGCCAGCGCTTTCGGCAAAGCTCGAGAAATGGGTGGTGGGTTAATCATGTTCGGCGAAATAGACGACAAAGTAAAGGTAAGACTTCTTGACAGCTGGAAAGGCATGAGTGAGACTGACAAGACTCATTTCATAAATCAGGTTGCCCTGTCCATGAGCATCTGGGGCAGCGACGAGAGCGGCAAGCGGCTCGTTGTGGAAGTGCTTCGCATGATGGCCGGTAACGGCTCCAGGACTCTTGCCGATTTCGGCCTTTATGTTGACCGATTGGCTACAAACGCGGTTACCACGAAAAAGAGCAAGATCGAGCGTGCAATACTTATTCTGGAAGGCTACCGGATAAAGAATGGTCTGTCTTCCATACCGCACCAGGACATCACTTTATGAAACTCTGCAAATTCTGCAATTCTTCCAAGGGCGGCAGTTTCAAACAAGGCAAATGCGAAATTTGCGAAGACAAGCTATTGCAGCTCGACAAGCTAGCTGAAAAAGCGGCCATGGCCCTTCCGGAAATCTCCACATTCTCGCTTTCCACCGGAATGCCAAGCAAATGGCTGGCACAGGAGGAGATGGCCTGGGATGAGACGCTGGGCAACACAGTTTCTTTGAAGACTTTTGTTAATCAATACCTGAACAGGAAAATTTCCGAGCTAGGCGGTAAAAAACCGCGTAACGACGGAGACGTGCAGCTTTCCGTGGACCTAGCAAGCGGCGCCATTGCGTTTAAGTACAACGACATGTTTGTTTTCGGCAGATACCTAAAATTGGCTTCGGGGATTTCACAAAGCCGCTGGAGTTGCAGCAAATGCAGAGGAAACGGCTGTGCAGAATGCAATAACAGCGGCAAGTTCTATCATTCACTGGAAGAGGAGATAGGTGAACCGCTTAGGGCAGCGACAAAAGCAAAAGATTACACATTACATGCTTCCGGAAGGGAAGATATTGATGTTACCAATGCGGCAGGCAGGCCGTTTGTGATGCAGCTGGTCGAGGCGCAGGCAAGAAAACCAGACCTGGCAGCAGTCGCAAAGAAAATAAAGGCAGGCGGAAAAGTCGAAGTGAAAAACCTGCAGTTGGCAAAACGCGGCGACGTAGAACTTGTGTCCGCATCGCATTTTGACAAGGCCTACGTAGCTACGGTAGAATTTGAGCATGCATTAAGCAAAGAAGAGCTGAAGAGAGTGCTTTCATTGCATGGAAAAATGATTGACCAGCAGACGCCTGCGCGCGTGCAGCACCGGCGTGCAGACATAAACCGGAGTAGAAAACTGCTGAGCTTAAAGCTGATAAAAATGAAAGACAACGCGGGAGAATTTGAAATCTCAGCAGAAGCAGGCACCTACATCAAGGAACTGATCACCGGTGATAACAACCGGACAAAACCAAGCTTTGCTTCCATACTGGGCATGCAGGTAAAATGCACCGGCCTGCGCGTTGCTCGGATAGAAGACGAATTTCTTGATTCTTATTTTAAGAAATAAAAACGCCGAGGGCAGGATTTGAACCTGCAATCCCAGAGGGATCGGTTTTCTCTCTAAATCCGGTTCGAGATTCGTCAACTAAAGTTTCCGACGCACTACCGGATTATGCGACCTCGGCATAAATCGTGAAGAACTAATATATCTAGAAGGAATAAAATACCCAGTTAGAATCATTAGCGCATGCATTTTTAAGCTCTTTTATACACATATTTAGTATAAAAATCACATAGGGGTTAGATGCATATGATACTTCGCTACGAGGATAGAAGGGATAGTTGCTCTAAAACTGGCGTTGCTGGAAACGGGCAGACTGAGGGGAAAAAGACATCGGGCTTCAGAAAGGCTGCTGCAGTACTTCTAGCTAGTACTGCCCTGATTGCAACACTCGCAGCGTGCGGCGATGACGCAGTGCAGAATCCGCCAACAACTCAAAGCGATGTGGGCAGCAAAAAAGATACGGGCTACGAGCCGAAAGATGTTGGCAGCAAGGACGTACAAACTGTTGATGATGCCGAGGTTCCGGATGGCGGAATGCCTGATGCCGGTCCGGATAGCGATACGCCGGACATCGGATCACAAGATGCGGGAAACGATATCGGCCAGGAAGATGCAGCAGATGGCGGCATAGCTGATGTCGGCTCAAAAGACTGCGGCTGCACCGTCGATTCCAGTAATGTCAAAGCTGAAATAAAAGTAGACGGGCAAAGCTCTGGCGAGAGTTACGAAGCTTACAAGCTAATCGAAGATGTAAATGGAAAACGGCTCGAGCTTACCGCGCTTACGACTACGCTGCGCGGAGACGCGACCTGTAGTGTAAGCAATGGCAACTGCAACATTGATTTTTCACCAGAAGCGGTGCTCTATGCAGATGGCAACGAACAGAGCCAGCCGCAGCAGCTTTATCTTGTAAAGCCGCAGACGGTTACGGCGCAGCTTAAAGGCGTTGCAACCTGCAGCCTTGATGATCTGGTTAATCCGCAGAGCTGTTCCATTGACATGTCCGGCGTGACAGCTACGACTTCCGTGGGAGACGAGGCAGTCGGGTTTATTCCGAATGACGGCAACACTCCGACAAAAGAATATGTGGAGAAAAAATTCTCCGGCCGCGTCGTGGGTGCGGCAACCTGTTCCTTTGACCAACTGGGCCTTGGGACGTGTGCGGTAACAAATCAGACGGCAAAATTCCAGATTAGCGGGATTGAAGATGGCGGAACGGCAACCTACATCACCGATGATTTGGGGTTGAAGCAGCCACCAAGTTATTACGGCAGCTTTATGATACTCGTAAGAGCGATATCGGCAACTATTGGAAAAGCCAAACCTGGTGAGATATGCCCTGTTAGCGACAAGAAAGTGGAGATTGACATAGGCACGGTGAATTACGGTTGCATTACCAGACTGGCAGAAGGCGCGACTTACAATTGTAATGGAGGAGTGGATATAAAAGTGCTTAACATCTCCATGACCGTTGGGCCGCCAGCTGGCACTTGGGAATGCTTCGTGGACCAGAGCGGCGTGACGCCAGTACTGGCAGATGTAAATGGTAATACGGCGCAGTCCGTGCTGCTTTATTCAGCGCAGCAGTCCAACATCACAACTGCGCTTAGCGCTAATCCGGTTTGCCAACTGGTTTGCGAGTAAAATCACATAGGGGTTAGATACATATGATACTACGATACGAGGATAGACGGGATAGTTGCTCTAAAACCGGCGTTGCTGGAAACGAGCAGCAAACGGAGAGAAAAAAGACATCGGGCTTCAGAAAGGCAGCTGCAGTACTTCTAGCTAGTACTGCCCTGATCGCAACACTCGCAGCGTGCGGCGATGACGCAGTGCAAAATCCGCCAACCACGCAAAGCGATGTGGGCAGTAAAAAAGATACTGGCTACGAGCCGAAAGATGCTGGCCGCAAGGATGTACAAACAGAAGACGTTGATGATGCTGGAGTACCGGACGGCGGTCCTCAGGACGCCGGAAATGATACGGGTACAGAAGATGATGCAGGCTCTCCAAAAAATTGCAGCTGCAGCGTTGACATAAGCGATCTTAAGCCAGTTGTGCGCGTTGATGATGTTGATGTGGGCAGTATATACGATGCCTACAAAATGGTTGAAGATGTCGCTGGCAAGAAGCTTGTGCTCACCGAGATTACAACTTCTGGTCTTAGCGGTAGTGTGGACTGTCAGGTAGTTGATGAAAAATGCGTTGTCGACGCCCAACTTTTCATTACTCTTTATGCAGATGGGCAAACAAGCATTCCACAGACGCTTTATAGCGTTGAGGCGCAAACTGTTATTGCGCAGTTGACTGGTACTGCTGTCTGCAGAGTTGATTATGGCGGTTCTCAGCCAACCTGCGTTGCTGACACGAGCGGCGTTTCAGCAGTGACGTCGCTTGGTCCTGAGGCAAATGTTTTTGTTACTAATGACAATAATGTACCGACAAAAGAGTATGCGGAGAGAAAACTGCATGCAAATGTCGTGGGAACTGCAGCTTGCATAGCTAATCCATCTGGCGGCACATGTGCAATAAGCGATGAAAAAGTGCAGCTGGAGATTACCGTAACTGAAAGCGGTCAGCAGCCTGTAACCGCAGTAACAAACCTTGGAGAAGGAGAAACATATACGCTAGTTGGTCATACGGTTAGTGTGTTGGACATAAGCGAAACAGTGTCATCCCAGACCTACACCTGTGCAATTAGTGAAGAAAGGGCGAAGTTGGAGATGGGCAATCCTGGTGCTTCTGCTACCTGTGTCAGAACGCTGGGGGTTGGAGAAGCATATATATGTGCTGGCGCCTCCCAAGGCACATTACAGGTTAAGGTTACGGACATCACTGAAACAGTTGGCCCAGCCACCTTAACCTGTGAACTGGACGCGAGCGGTTTAAGCGCAATCCTGGTAGATGTAAATGATAAACAAAGAGGATCAACAGTCTACTCACCAAAGGAAGTCAAGGTAACGCCATCGCTGGCAGGCGGCATGAACTGCACGACGCTCTGCGAATAGCGCGCCTAAATCTTTTTAAACCTGCGCGAGAATAAGCACGCATGCACCCCATGCATGTGCAGACTCTCTCCCAGAGTCTAGCAAAAGAAGACTGGACCTCACTAGCGGTGCTCTTGAACAGAATCGATTTATCCAACATCCAAAACAAGCAGCTGAAGCGTCGGGTGCTGACGGTAAAAAGCATACTGAACGTGCATCTGAACACGCTGAACGGGCATGGCACTATTGATGCGTCTTTGCTCATCGGCTCGCTTAGAACCCTGGCAGCATTGGAAAAGGATTTTGGCAGCAGCGACCATGATTTTTTGGTTTTCATGAAAACGCTTATCTATAAATTTGAAAAACAGCGCCTGCTCGTAGACAAGGTTCTGGAGAAAAGGCTGGAATTTAAAAAGATGAAAGGAGCAATTGACTCATGAATATTTACGAGAAGCCGTTTCGGATTGAAATAGACGGCACCAAACTGGTTGTAGACGGCCGGACGTTCGTACCAGCCGTAAGAACATTCAAGGATTTATTGCCCGTACTCATGGAAGAACCGGACAAAGACGGCGAAGCCTACTACATGTACCGGGAAGTTTACAAAGTCGGCAGCCTGCGCTACGACATCACTCTTATTCCGCGCTGGCAGCTCAAAAGTGAGTTTGCCAAGACCTACGGCCACTGCCATCCCATAGCCGAGAAAACTCTTACCTATCCGGAAGTGTATCAGGTGCTTGACGGCGAGGCGATTTTCCTACTGCAAAAAGAGCTGCGCGACGGCAGCTTTTCCGTTTCCACGGTGGAAGCGAAAAAAGGCGATGTGCTGCTAATTCCGCCAAACTTTTGTCATACGACTGTTAATCCCGGTGCCGGTCCGCTGCTGCTTGCGAATATTGTCTCAGATGCGTTTACTCCGGATTATTCTTTCTACAAAAGAAATCACGGTGCTGCCTACTACTACACCGGGGAAAAAATCTTCAGGCAGAATGCTAGCTACATGATAACAAAAAACGAACGGGTGCACGTTGCAGAGATAAACCTGCGCTACGGATTCCAGTGCAGGGATTTGCTTGCCGAGTTCTACGCGTCGCCGGATAAATTCGCATTCCTGAATAAGCCAAGCCTGCTAAAGCTTGAAGGCCGCGACCTTTGATACTTTGCCAAAAGCAATGCGCTTGCTGCCTCCGCCTTTTCCGCCCAGCTGAGAGCAGATTTTATTCAGCAGCTGGCTTGCATCAAATGCAGACGCTTCGCCTGCTGCGCAAAGCAAATCTCCTTTATGGTTCAGAGCGCATACGGCCACTGCCTTGTCTGCCTCGGCAACTGCGATAACCAGCTTCTTCAGCACTTCCAGGTCCAGATTGATTATCCTGGCAACTGGTTTTCCGCTTTGTTTGAATTCGGCAAGTATCTCCTTTTTCTCAGCACTAGCCAGTTCGTCGGCCATCTGCTCTATTTTCCTGCGTTGCTGTTTCCACTCGTCAAAGAATCTGTTGAACGTGTTGACCAGCTCGTGGTCGGAAACGCTGACTACGGCAGCAGCGTCGCGGATTATTTTTTCCCGCTCCTGGACGTAGGTAACAGCAGGTTCTCCGGCCTTGTAGACAATGCGCTCTATGCCGTCCTGCACGCCTTCGCGTTTTATGATTTTGTAGTAGCCGATTTCGCCTGTTGTCTTTAGCATGTGGTGCGTTCCGCCGCAGGCCTCGTGGTCAATGTCACCTATGCTTGTGATGCGCAGCTCTTTGCCAGGCACTGCGCCGCCCTGATAAAGCCTGAAGCCGTATTTTGTTTCTGCCTTGTTTCTCGGCAGCACTTCGACTTTTATCTGCAGGTTTTGTCGTATGAATTCATTGGCAACCGCTTCTATCTTGTCCAGCTCTTCAGGAGTTATCTTCCGGTAGTGCGTAAGATCCAGATGCGCCTTGTTTTCATCCTTGTAGGAGCCGCCCTGCCACACATGCGAGCCAAGAACTTTTCGCGCAGCTGCATTCAGTATGTGCGCGCAGGTATGATGTATGGTGATTATGCGCCGGCGATGCAAATCCACTTTGCAGGAAACCTTTCCCTTCTTTATTTTTTCCGGATGCTTAACCTGGTGCAGTATTACGCCTGCCTGCTTTAGGACATCGACTACTTCCTGACCTGCGATGGTGCCGCTGTCTGCCACCTGGCCGCCACCTTCCGGATAGAATGCGGTTTCGTCAAGAATTACATAATTGCCTGTGATGCCAAGCACTTTTGCCTCGAACTCGCCAACGTCCGAGTAGTAGAGCACTTCGGTTTTCGGGTAGCTGACCACGTCTGCAGCAAGAACCTTTTTCTTGTTTTCTTCCTTCTTTTCCTCTCCTTCGCCTTCCCGTATCATATCGTAGAAATTGCCAGGCAGCTTCACTTCAACGCCATTCTCTTTCGCAATCTCAACAACATATTCAGGCGGGATGCCGTTGCTCTTGTAAAGCACTGCTAAATCCGCAGCAGTTATTTCGCCGCCTGCGTCCTCCCGTTCCTTATTGGCTACGCCAGCAGGATTTTTTGCTTTCTTGATTACGTTGGCAACAACCAGTCTTGCCTTTTCCTTTGTCGCATTGTATTTTTTCTGTTCCTCGTTTATCACATCTATGGTAGTATCAACGCCTTCGGCAAGATGCGGGAAAAGATAGTCCAGGTGCTTTGCATGTCCTTTGATTATCTTCTCATAGTCAAGCCTCAGGTCATAGCGGTCAGAGAAGCCGAATGAGCGGCGCAGAATCATGCGCAGGTTGTAGCCTCCGCCTGAATTGCTGGGCAGCATGCCGTCTGTCGTCGTGAAAAGAAGGGTTAGTAAATGATCTGCGCTTGCGTACAGCGCCTGCAGTGGCTCCAGCTGCTCGAACAGCTCCTTGCGGCTCATGCCCAGTTGCTGCGCGACGCGCTCTTTTTCCGCTTCTATATCTTCTGCTTCGTCAACGTTAAGTTTGCCTGCGAATTTTCCGAATTTTTTCATGAGGCTGCGGTCCACATCCACGCCTGCGGTTTTCTTCATCTGCTTTATGACGTCTCCGAAAACCACTTCATAGCTGGTCGGGTCGCCGGATGTGATCCAGGATAGTCTGCTGAGGCCTGCGCCCATATCAATTACTTTAGTCTTGAGCTCGCGGTGCCCTGTTTTAGTCACTTCATACTGCATGAAAACGCAGTTGCCCAGCTCCAGGCCGCGCACAAAATATTCCATGCTCGGGCCGAAATTGCCGCCGCCGGCCCATACGTCTTCCTGGAAAACCAGCTCTTCGATTGGGATGCCAAGATGCGTAAGGTATTCGATATCATGGCCGATGGCCTCGTCCTTCCAGTAGAAATCGCCTGTTTTGCTGTTATTGAACGCATGTTGCCCAATCATGACGAAATTAGTGTAGTGCGAGCCGGTAACGCCCACGTTCTGGATGTCTGGGAAGCGGATGCAGGGCTGCGGAACGATAAGCGGATTGGCAGGAGGGTCCAGCTCGCCATTGACAACATACGGCTGGAAATCATTGATGCTTGCTATCGTGAAATACAAATCGTCGCGCCAGCGGGCAACAGTCGGGTACGGCTTGATATAGGTATGCCCATGCTCGGTGAAATAGCGCTCTATCTTCTTCCATGTCTCTATGTAGCCTAGTTTCTGTTTTACCGGAGTATTCTCTATGAAGTCAAAACCAATGCAGCCTGCGTCTGCGCAAATATCCCGGTCCTCTATGCTCCAGAAGTTGCGGCTGCATTTCTTGCATTTGTGCCTTTTGAAACCCTGGTCGATTAATGTTTTTATCTTATAGTGCTTTTCCCAGTCAGCTGTGAATTTCTGTCTTAGCTCTTTCTTGTTAACTTCCATATAATCACTCAAACCGATAGTAGGGCTCGTTTATCGCCAGGCTGCCCATGAGCACCATTTTCTCCACCGATATCACGAATTCCCTGGCCACTGCCACGGCGCGCGCCGATGCCTGCCGTTCGTCGTATTTTTTTCTGCCAAGCGCTTCTGCGAAGCGGTCGGCCAGGCCGCGTTTCGTCGGGTCGTCTAACTCTATCTGGCGCCATTCGTCTGCCGGCAGCTGGACATATTTTTCCTTAAGATAGTAGGTGGCGCTGTCCAGCGTCTGTGCGATATAGCCGTCCAGAAACATCACTGCCGAGGAAGCCATGCGCATGGCGTGCAGCGAGTTGCCATAGGCTGAGTTGTAATCGTTGCGCAGCATGTCCTCTTCTGCGTTTTTTATAAATTCTTTTGCCGTTTCCAGCGCGTACACTGCCTTGTACGGCTCAGGATGCGTTCTTACTACTCCTGCCTGCGCCATGTAAGAATAATGAAAAGAAAAGTTTAAATCCTGAGGTTTTAAGCCTGTTTGATAGCAGATATCGCGTCGCGCAGATTCTCGGCAAGGTTTCTGGGTTCAAGGCCATTCTTCCCGGCGTTTTTCTGTATCTGCGAAGTTCTGTCAGCCTCGGCCATATTCTTTAGGGCTTCAGGATTAGTGAGAACTGCGACTACTGCTTTTGATATGTTGCTAAATGGAGTATGCATAGCCAGTTCTGGTTTTGTCTTCAGATGCCGAGTATCCGCAATTTTTTCGGGTGCATTTTCAACGAATTCCATATTACCACACTTTTCCACTTACAATAATATTATATGCACGAAACTATTTATAAACCTTCGTTTTTGGGAGCTTTGGTCTATCCACAGTTATATATAATTAGAAACATTTAAAATACCACCACCATATATATCCTTTTAAAGAATGCGGGAGATGATTCGTCATGGCTAAGCTCGATGAGGCAAGGATAAAGTCCTTGCTTGCCAAGGGAAAATACAAGGATGCGGGAGTGCTGCTGGATAGCTATTTGCTGGAAGATAGGAATAATGCCGTTGCCTGGTACCTGGTAGGCATCCTTGCCATGAAGCTCAAGAACTACGAATTGGCGCATGAGCATTTCGAACGCGCGCTGACAGTCAAGCGGCTGCCTGAATGCCTGCTTTTTGACGGCCTTGCCTACATGGAAATGCTTGAAATAGAGCCGGCAAAGGCTAAATTCGGCGAATATCTTGCAGTTAACCCGAATGATGCGGAAGCTAATTTCTATATGGCGATATGCTATCTGCTGCAGGGCAATCCGCTTAGCGGTCAGTATATCAAAAAAGCGCATACGGTTGACAAGGAAAAAACCCTGCGGCTGCTGCGCGATTTCTTCCGCGAAGTTATAGAATCAAATCCGGCCTACGATTCAACGATAAAAGAGCAGCTAAAGAAAAAGCTTGGCTAGGCTTTGAGTTTTTTACTCATTTTTCCCAGCCACACCTTTTCCTTCACTTTTCTTGCAGTTATCTTCTCGGCTATCTTGTCCAGGTCTGTTTTCCTGCCTTTTTCCAGCCAGTTCTTTTTAGTTTTCAATGACGTCAGGAATTCCGGATTGGAAAGCAGCAGGTGCCTTATAATGCGCTCTAGCCTTGCCTTGCGCGCTTCTGCATTGCGCAGCATCTTTATGGCCAGGTATTCCATATTCGTGCCTCTGCCTTTTGCCTCGTTCTGCTTCATCTTTGCCTGCAGCACTTCCAACTCTGCTTTTTTCAGTCTGTTGGCAAAGCGCTGCACCACCGGCGCCAGCAGCTCCGGATTGCTTATCACGCCGCGCCACCCCTCTTTCTTCAGCTTCTTCTCCATGTGCCTTATGCGCTCTATGGCGTCTGAGCTTTCCAAATCGCCTTTTACATGATCTTTTAGTATCGGATAAGTTGCCACCAGCTGTTTTTCCCTTATCACGCCAGGCCATTTCTCAAGGAATTTGATGGCATCTTTCAGCTGGTGCCGAGCAGCGGAAATACTCGCCAGCTGCTGCTGCGCTCCTGCGATTTTAACCGTAACATAAAGCATGTCTTTTTTTCTCAGCATGGGCCCTACTTGTTCGTCTTCCAGCAGCACCTGGAAGAACTCGGGGAAATATTTTTTCAGGTACTTCAGCTCTTCTGCGTTTTCGTACAGCTTGTCTATGACCTCTCGCTGTTTCAGCTCCATTTCGCTGCGCGTGGCATCCATCTCCTCGCGGATGTCCTTCTCATAAAGCTGGTCGTATTCCGCCTTGAGCTTTCGCAGCTTCTGCCGCTTTTTGCGCAGATACTCAGACGCATGCTCCAAATAATCAACAAGCAATTCATGCTCCATGTTTTTTCACCTGCTGCTCATACATCCTCTTCATCAGCTGCGCATCAAAATCTATTTTCGGCGTTTCGCAGATTATGGTTCCGCCATAGCCGTTTTCCGCAAGCACCTTTAAAAGCGGTTCCAGCGGCGGTTCGTTTTTGGTGCCAAGCGGCAAATGATATTGTTCGCCCTTGTCGCTATAGCTTACCTCTGAAAAATGCGCATGGAAATGCTGCACGTAATCTCCCAGCTGCTTTTCCAGCACGGTAAATATGTGCTGATAATCCTCTTCGCTTTTGAGCCGCACGTCTCCGCGCGCATGGATATGGGCAAAATCAAGCACCGGCTGCACAAAGCCAAGCTCCTGCGAAAGCCGCACGTTTTCTTCAAATCCGCCGAATGCGGTTTTCTTTCCCACGGTTTCAGCGCCGAGAATGACGTCGGCTGCGCCTGCTGCTTTTATCTGCTCATGGGCTTCTGTCAGCTGCTTTTTTGCAGTCGCATAGGCATCGGCAGGCGTCTGCTTTTGATAAAATCCGGGATGAAAGACTGTAATGCGGCCGCGTGCTGCGTGCGTTATTCTGGCAGCGTGCAGCAGGTTGCGGCAGCTTATTTCCGCCTTTTCCTCTGAGCAGAAATTTATGAAATAGGGCGCGTGGGAGGAAAGCGAAATATCCAGATTCTTTGCCACTGCGCCAATCTCCAGCGCGTCTTCTTCCTTTAGCTTAACACCTTGCACAAACTCCATTTCCATGGCGTCCAACTGCAGTTCGGCGCAGCATTTTACGCCTGAGAGAGTGCTTGTATCATCGCACTGGATGGGTACGCCGGCAGGTCCAAACCTCACTTTTCCCATGGGTTTCATTCACGGCTAAAATTTTTAAACTAAAAAGGAGATGGGTTTACAGCAGTTCATGGTGATTTGATGGAAGTGCTTGTGAAAAAAAGTTTTGAAGGGGACGTTTTATTCTTTGTAGATTTTGAAAAAGAGCTGCCTGCTGCCTTTGGCGAGTTCAAGGCAGACAGCAAGAATTTCGAGGGTAAATTCGGCGAGGTGTATTCGGCGCCGGTGCGCGGCAAGCCCTACAGCCGCATCGTGTTTATCTCTCTGGGCGAGAAAAAGGATTTTGAGCCGGACATGCTGCGCAGAGCAGCAGGCACGGCAGTGCGCATCGGCAAGTCGCTTAAGCGCGAGAAGCTAGGCATGCTAGTCCCGCGGCTGGACAATGCGGCAAAACTGCTTACCGAAGGCGCATTGCTTGCAGACTACAAATGCGTTGAATTCAAATCCAAGCCCGAGGACAAATTCATCAAGTCATTCACGCTGGTCACGGAGAAGAACGTAGCTGATGAAGTGCGCATTGGCAAAGTTCTTGCCGAATGCCAGAACTACATGAGGCGGCTGGATGAGCAGCCGGCTAATTTGATGCCTCCGAGCCGCGTTGCGCAGGAGGCGCTTGCGCTGGCAAAGAGCTACAAATCGCTTAAGGTTACTGTATTTGATGAGAAGAAGCTGAAGCAGCTGGGCATGCATGCGCTGCTTGCAGTCGGTTCAGGCAGCATGCACCCGCCGCGCCTTGTTACAATAGAATATAACGGAGCGGCAAAACCATTCTACGCAGTTGTCGGCAAGGGCATTACATTCGACAGCGGCGGTATATCGCTTAAGCCCTCGACAAAGATGCACGAGATGAAGTACGATAAGTCCGGTGCTATGGCTGCTTTAGCGGCAATGCGCGCTGCAGCCGAACTGCGTTTGCCGATTAAGCTTGTGGCCGTATTGGCATTGGCAGAGAACATGCCATCCGGCTCAGCCCAGCGGCCCGGGGACATCTGGAAGTCCTATGGCGGCAAGACCATTGAAGTGCTTAACACCGATGCAGAAGGCCGGCTGGTGCTTGTTGACGCATTGGCCTACATCGCAGAGAAAAAGCCAGACGCTATCATCGACATGGCAACGCTTACCGGTGCGATAGTCGTTGCACTCGGCAGGCACGCAATCGGCCTGTTCAGCAATGATGATTTACTGGCAAGTACGCTGGAAAAGGCAGGAAAGCGCGCGCACGAGCGCGTTTGGCGCATGCCCGTCTGGAAGGAATACTCAGAAATGATGAAGTCTGATTTCGCAGACATAAAGAACATAAGCGATACGAGCGAGGCTGGCTCCATTACCGCAGCCGCATTCCTGAAGGAATTTATCGGAGAGACAAAATGGGCGCATCTGGACATCGCAGGCGTCGACTTAATCAATGCAGGGCACCCCTACCTGGAGAAGGGAGCCAGCGGAATCGGCGTCAGGCTACTGACGGAAACCTTTATTATATTATCGGAGAAAGAACGCTAATAACTTCGAGGTGATATGAGATATGACAAGAAGTCCGATTATGGCATTAGTTATGGGCATTATTCCCATTGTGAACCTCTACCTGATTTACAAATGGTGGGAGGAGCTTAAGGTGGCAACAAAGGAGACATACAATCCGCTTATTCAGCTGATTCTCTGTATGATCCCGCTTGTAAACCTGTATTTCCTGTGGAAGCTTTTCACGAAAGTTGAAGAAGCAGCAAAGAAAAAGGGTTCAACAGGCTACCCGCTTGGGGCAACAGTGCTCTACGTAATTTCAATACTTACGGGCGTTGTGTTCCTGTTCATGGTCTACAAAACCCAGGAATTGCTCAATGAACTTTAATTTTTTATTTTTTTCTTTAGTTCCTATTCATGAGGTGTTACTATGAAAGGCGTAGTTATAGATATAAAATACGTTGAAAAAACAAAGAGGATGGAATTGCTGTGGAGGATTCTGTATATGATCCCCTACGGCATCATCGGCGAGCTGTTTGGCTGCGTAGCCATGATCTGCGTGGTTTTGCAGTTCCTGTCGATTCTCCTTCTTGGAAAGAGGGTGGAAATCCTGAACAAGGTAACCCACGGATTTTTCGCATACATAACGCAGTTCCTTGCCTATCTCTACCTGCTCACTGACGAGAGGCCGGAGATAATGCCGAAAATCTAATTTTTTTTATTTTTTATCTGTCGTTCTCACTTCGCCAAAAGGATTTTTAATTCCCAAGCCGCTTCGCGGTTCGGTCTTCGACCGAAGGAAAATAAAAACCGTTTTGGCTCGTTCTTGTCTTAGTCTCTACGTCTTTCCTTGTCGCATTCTGATTCACGATGTTTGTACCTCATCGCTTTCCTGCTCCAACAGAAAAGGGTAGGAGCGGAAAGCTCAGAGGTGTTAAAAATGATAAACGATTTAAAGAAGAAAGACGAAGCTGATTGCATGGGGAAGGTTGCGTTCTCTGGTAAGTTGAAGCCTATTCTTACTTACCAAGAATTTATACGTAGCTATAACATTAAAGAGAAACAAAAGCAGGCAGTTGAACGCTGGTTTCCCATTCGTCCTTCCCCAGAATTAGCCGAAATTACCGCCGCACTAATGACGGATGGACATATTGACTGGAATGATTACGATACCAATCCCAGGCCCAAAAAGTTAGTCCTATATTCGAACTATAAGAATGAATGCGAATGGTTTTCGGCAAAGGTTTACCGGCTATTCGGTGTAGAGGGTAAGGTTATCCGGTACAGGGCAAGTACGGGTTTTTCAAAAAAGGATTCATATAAAGCAATAGTCTATTGCGCTCCCTTGGCAAGGATTTTGATATTGGCAGGTGTGCCATGTGGCGATAAGACACAGAAGAGTTACAAGGTTCCGTCTTGGATAATGAGCGGCAGTCAAGAAATAAAACAATCTTTCCTAAGGATTTTGTTTAATTTTGACGGTTCGATTTCAATAAAAAGTAGGCGGAGCACCGCCGCGATTACTTTTTCTTTTAACAAGCAAGAGAAATATCTGCAGAGTGGGAAGGAATTTTTACTTCAGGTTAAG
>JAZDDV010000008.1:0-12054 GCA_043809425.1 Microcaldota archaeon
GCTGGTAGTCATCGCAGAAGACGTTACGCCTGAGGAAATCGTCGTGCATCTGCCGATAATTTGCAAGGAAAAGGGAATCTCCTACTGCTTTGTACCAACTAAAGCAGACCTGGGCAAGTCAATCGGCCTTAGCGTGCCTACCGCATCAATCGCAGTGGAAAACGCCGGCGGGGCGACTGAAAAACTTCAGGACATCCTGAAAAAGCTCCCGAAACCGGAGAAAAAAGCGTGATATGAATGCCTACAGGAACATCAGTGGAAATAGTGGAAATCAGAACCAAAACCGGCGTGTACGGTGAAATCTACCAGGTTCTATGTAAAGTGCTTGAAGGTCCGGATGCGGGCCGCGTTATACTGAGGAATATCAAGGGCCCGGTGAAAAAGGGCATGATCCTCATGTTGCCGGACACCGAAAGAGAGGCCAAGGAAATAAAGACCCGGTGATACTATGGCAATATGCGCATTTTGTGGCAGCGACGTGGCACGGGGCCAGGGCATACTTTACGTTAAGAAGGACGGCACCACTTTCCTTTTCTGCGCCAGCAAGTGCAGAAAAAACCAGCTCGGACTGAAACGAGAAGGAAGAAGGCAGAAGTGGACTGTCGCCAGCAGGAAATTCAAGGAAATGACGGCAGTAAGGGCAAAAAAGAAGTGAGCCCATGCGTGAAAAGACACTCATACTGCTGAAGCCGGATGCGGTGCAGCGCGGGCTGTGCGGCGAAGTGCTTGCACGCTTTGAGAAAAAAGGCCTGAAGCTAGTTGCCTTGAAAATGCTCCGGATGACGCCGGCTCTTGCAAAGGAGCACTACGCACATTTGGTGAGCAAGCCGTTCTATCCTGACCTGGAGAAATTCATGACTTCGCAGCCGATAATAGCCGCTGTGATTGAGGGTAAGGAAGCTGTTGAGGTAATCCGCAGCATGCTTGGCCCGACCAACGCGACGAAGGCACCTGCAGGCACTGTGCGCGGAGACTTCTCCAATAGCACTTCCAGGAACATCATCCACGCCAGCGACTCGAAAGAGACTGCTGAAAAAGAGGTTAAGCGCTTCTTCAAGGATGACGAACTGTTCAAGTACGAATTCGTAACTGAGCAGTTCCGCTACGCAGCTGACGAATAGTTTTTCTTTTTTTCTCTTATTTTATTTCTATTTTTCCCTAACCTAAAAATCCGCGGATCCAGGCTGCGCGAAGTATGTCTTCTTCCATGGCAAGCTGGTGTTCCATGTTCTTCATGATTATGCTTGTAACCGTATTATGCGGCCTGTTTTCCTCGTAATCGAAACCTAGTTTGAGTATTTTATCAACGCTTTCATGAATATCTTTTGGGAAATACTTCAGATTATCCTTGTTCAGGTAGGGCAGCGACTGCTCGATGTCCTTAAGGAAATTCGGATAGACCTCGAGCACCGTATCTATATCCTTCTGATTTAAGGCGCTAAGGCCCAGCAGTTCCGGAGGAAGACCATAGGAATATAGTCCTGCGCAGAATCTGATTGCGCGCGGCAGCTTGATACCGCCCTTGCTTGTTCTTGAGTAGCCGAAAAGGCCCACGTGCAGCTTTCTCATCCTGCGCTTCGGAATATGCATCGCCATGCCATTGACCAAATCGGCAACTAATGCAACTTCATGCTCGTATCTGGCGATAACCTTGTCAAGCACCGGCAGCAGCTTCTCCTCATTGACTGGCAATGGCTGGCCGGTGGCCGCACCCTCTATCCCTTCCACTGCCTGACGCACCACTTCTTCGTCATGGTCATACTTGAATGAAGACTGCAGCGTAAACGTATGCACCGAAGGATAGCCTTTGAGAATGTGCTGGTAATTTTCAGGCTTGAAATTGCCGCGGAAAGGAGCAGAGCCGCAACCGAGAATAGGATAAACTTCCTTGGAAAGCTTTTTGGAAACGCCGTGTATCTTATCTAACGCAATCTTGATGATGAGCACCGAACCAAGCGATGAGTAGTTCAGAGCAGGGTCGCTTCTTGCCAGCCAGAAACGCAGCTGCTCGTCTTTTGTTTCAGTTAGGTATTTCTCAATTATCTTGTCAGATGAAAGTAAAGCATCCTTGGTTTCCACCAGCGGAATGACCCGGATGTCTTTTGGCTGCACTTCGCCTACCCAGTCCTTCACTTTCTCATTTACAAGCATGTTGTTCTCTATGCCTGAAATGAATTTCTTATAAAAATATCTTATTTTCAATGCGTCTTCTGCTGATGCGCACATGGGCACAGCCACTTCAAAGACAGGCACAACGTCTGCATCGTAGAAAAGCTTTGCCGTATCCGAGCTGCGCGCTATGCTCATCAATGTCTCAATCAGCACTTTCGCATCTGTCTTTTCCACTGCCGGATTAGGCACGCGGTAGGTCAGCCGCATGTCTTTGCCAAGGGTTTTCTTCCTGAAGAAAGGTTCGTAGCGCGCTAAAAGCTTCTTGACCACGAAGCTGTCCACTTCCTTGCCTTCGTAGTCCCAGAGCTGCTCCTTGCACTTCAGATGCGAGTAAACGTAGAATGCCTCTTTTATCTCGTCTTCCCAATTGAACACGTTGCCATCGCAGAAAAACGGCTGGCGCACATTATCCGGGTGCTGGGTTGACATTGTCCTTGGGATTTCCATCGCAATCACTCAAAAATATTAGACACTTCTTCTAGTTTTTTCTGGAACGCCACGTCTTTTGTTTCCTTGATTTTTTTGGCCAGTGCGGTTTTCACGAGTTCCGCATTTTTCTGGCCTGCCTGCACAAGGAACAGCGCTGCGCCCTGGCCAACTTCTGCATTTGGATCATTTAAAAGCGTAATATGCGCTGCAAGCACTTTCGGGTACTTCGCAATATCAAGCGAGATGGCTGCAAGCGTGAATGATTTTATGGCTGCCAGCTGCACCTGCGGATCCTTGTCGTTGAGCAGCGTAGTCAGCGCATCCAGTACTTCCGGATAAATCTTGAGGTTTATTTTCGGCAGTGTGGAACCAAGCGCCATGGCGGCTGCGTAGCGAACTTTGGAATTTTCACTATCTGCAACACGCGTTAATTTTACTACGGAAAGCGCATGCGGCGTGAGGTCCAACTTTTGTGCGGCAACGCCCAGAGCCAGAGCAGCAGTTTGAGAGAGGAGCTTGTTATCGCTTTCCACCAGCTCGCCCAGCACATCCACTACCTCGCCTACCTTGTCCTGAAGCGACTTGAACATGGGATCGTTGCTAAGCACGTAGGTCTTGAAATTAAATGCGGTAAACATTACTGCCGAAGACCAGGCCGCTGCCATATTGATATCGAGGCTGTCGCTCTTCAAGCCGTCTTTGAGATTGTCGAAAAATGCGTAGTAGCTGCCAGGATAAAAGTGTATGTTAATGTCCAGCTCACCGGGCTTGCCCCCCCAGAGCTCCACTGCCTTGCCCAGACCCCAGAGCGCAACTGCTTTTACTTCGGGTTTTTCATCTTCTGAAAGCGTTTTCAAATAGGGAACGACTTCCTCGGGCTTTGCCTTTGCCGCAGCGCCCAATACGGCGCCGAGCTTCATCATTATTTCCGGATTCTGCAGCTCAATCAATGAGTAGAATATCTTTGTTGCTTCGCCCTTTGCGTAGATGTCGCCCTGTTTAACATCAGGCGTCTTGACTGCTATTTTATTTTCCGCAAGGAACTGCCAGAATGCAACTTCCAGCTGCTCAAACGGCTTTTCTTTTTCATTTTCTTTATGCTTCAGCACATTGCCGTTTTTTATTACCAGCAAGGCAGGTTTATCGTAGGTTGCGCCCACTGCTTCCGAATCATCAAGCTTTGCGTAGTTCATCTGGTAGAATTTTACTCCTGCCAGGTTTTTGTTGGCAAATGAAAGCTGCTTGAGCATATCCTTGCAGTCGTAATCTTCAGGAACGATAAGCACTACGCCGTTTTTAACTTCGTTAAGGTTTTTTACCGAAGGAATAGTTTCCGATGCTAGCGCCACTTTTATGGGCACTGCCTCAGTCGCCTTCGGACTGGCGGTAACCAGTTCGTCCTTAATAAACTTCTCTACCCTCGCCATAGTCATCGTATAGAATTATGCCTCATTGGGAATAAAAATACTGCGGTAGCTCATTTTTTCATCTGCTGCATTAGCACAAATGAGCCTACCACGACAAGCAGCACCAAAGCAGGAAGGCAGCAGAAACTGTCGCTGTTCCAATGCGGGGCTGCGTCTAAAATCGGTAATAAGATATCCATAGGTTTCACCTCAAATGCTAGGGGTACAATCTGTTTATCGTCCTCGGGAAAGGTATGGCATCGCGTATGTGGCTGAGGTTCAGCACCCATTTGGTAAGCCGTTCAATGCCAAGGCCAAAACCCGAATGCGGCACGCTTCCATAGCGACGCAAATCAACATACCATTTGTAATCCGGCGAATCCGGGTTAAGACCGGATTTCTTCATCTTTGCAATAAGCTTGTCCACTTCCCAGATACGCTGGCTTCCACCGATTATTTCGCCATGGCCCTTGGGCGCAAGCAAATCGTTGTTAAGCACATAGCCAGGCCTGTCCGGATCCTCTTCCATGTAAAATGATTTTATTTCAGCAGGGAAGTGGTGAACGAAAACGGGAATGTCGTATTCCTTTGTAAGTATTGCCTCTTCGTCTGCGCCAAAGTCTTCGCCCTGTTGCATTTTTCCACCAAGTTCGTTGACTCTTGCAACAGCATCCTGGTAGTCAATCCGCGGAAACGGTGCGGCTATATGCTTAAGTTCATCAGGGTTGCGGCCACACTCCTGCAGCAGCTCCGGATGGTTCTTCACCATTTTTTGCACGACATAGCAGACCATGTCTTCCTGCAGCTTCATGTTGTCCTTCCAGTCGTACCAGGCCATTTCCGGCTCCAGATGCCAGTATTCGGCAAGATGCCGAATAGTCCTGCTTTTCTCTGCCCGGAAAGACGGCGCAAGAACGTAAACCTTTTCATGGGAAAATATGAAGACTTCGGCGTACATTTGGGAGCTCTGTGTAAGATAAGCCTTCTCGCCAAAGTAATCCATCTCAAACAGCGTGCTGCCCCCCTCACATTCTGCCTTGGTAATAATAGGCGGCGCAAGCTCGTAGAAATTGTCTTTTGCAAAGAACTCGCGCAAATAGCCCAGCAGATAATTCCTTGCCTGCATTATGGCAGTCATCTTTCTTGAGCGCAGCCACAGGTGCCTTACGTCAAGCAAAAACTCATCGCTCAAATCCTTTGAAATCGGAAATGGCTCTCCTTTTGATATTAGCCGCACCTGCTCTGTCTGCAATTCAGCTCCGCCTGGAGCGCGGCTGTCTTTTTTCACCGTGCCTGTGAGCATGATTGAGCTTTCAATGAAGCAACTGCTGGCAGCTTGCCAACTCTCTTCGTCAACCTTGTCTTTTTTCACTGCGCACTGGATAACACCAGTGGCATCGCGAATAAGCACGAATGCAAGATTGCCGCTTGCCCGCTGCCTGTAAACCCAGCCGCGCACTGCCACCTTCTCTCCTTCATCTGCCTTGAGAACTTCAGCCATATGCTTGAACATAAACCTACCTCTTTGGATAGCTTATAATGAAAATGAATATAATATATTAGGTACGGCTACGGTTTCGGCAGCGCAATGCGCCTGTCAGTGATAATTTCATCCATCGGCTCGTCCTGCGAATGGCTTGGCAGTTTCTCCAGCAGCTGGAAATCGTAGCACACGCCAATGCGATGCGTCTTTACCGTCTTGAAATATTTATCGTAGAAACCCTTGCCGTAGCCGATGCGGTGCATGCACTTGCCGAATGCGATGCCGGGAACTAAAACCACTTCAGGCGCCGGCCCCTGGATTTTGTCTTTTGGCTCGAGAATGCCAAACTTGCCAACGTGCAGGTTTCCAAAGCCGGTGAACTGGAACATTTCCAAATGCTGGTTAGTAACAGGCACAAGAACTGTTTTCCCTGCTGCCATCGCCAGCTCGATGGTGCGGCGCATGCTTACTTCGCTGCCCTTGGCAAGATAAACCGCAATAGTGTTTGCCTGCATAAACGCCGGGCGCTGCACAATATTTGAAGAGATTACTTCACTGAGCCGCTTTCGCTCATCTTCTGGAAGCGAATCGCGCTTCGCAAGCATCTCGGCACGTATGGCATGTTTCATCGTTATCAATTCTACCTAGCAGGGGAAAGTTTAATAGTTTTCCCGTCAGAGCAAAACAACTGCAGCGAATGCGGTGCGTTTACGATTATTAACGTAATAAAACACCATCAGCGACTGTGGCTTTAAATATTTTTCGCTGCAAAATAAGATTACGGTGGGAACACATGAGCGAATTGTTAATAGAAGGGCCCAAAGAAAGCAAACTCGATATTGTAGAGGTACATCTACTGAACGATAAAAAAAATCCTTCTTACCCGATGGATGCAGCCGCGCGCTACGTTTACTTCAGCAAAATGGGCGGCTTCATAACTCCGGAACAATTCATCAGCACTCCTCTTGACAATCCGGCGCACTATGGCGCAGGCGGTTTTGAAGGCGTGAGAGTTTACTATACGCCCTACGGCACCGCGTTCCCGGAACTGGAAAACAACATCGTAAGGCTCATGCTTTCAACAATCGCGTTTAACGACATCATTCAGGATGTGGCGCTTACGGAAAGAAGAAAAGAAGATTTTAAGGAAGCTAAAGTCATGCAGCCGACAGCAAGACAGCTCTTCGAAAACGCATGCAAGGCTTATCATGAAATGCAAACTACTTACTACAAGGACGTGCCATTCCAATACGCAACCATGGAAGTAACCAAGCTCAACGGCGACAAAAACCTAATACCGCTTAACTTGCAGCTCTGCGCAAAAATCGGCGATGAGATGCACCAGTTTTCAATGAGAGAAGTTGACACCATAATGAAGGTGCTGGCTTACACAAGCGGGCTGGTCTCAATCGACCATTTCCCCAACGGTCTTGAGATGGTAATGGCAGGTTATTTCAGGCCGTTCTTCTGGGTATCCGGTGAAGGCCTGATAGAAACCGATAAGAACGGTGAAAAAATAGCAAAAGGCGGCCTGAAGGTGCCGACAGGCGGAAAGGTAGTTTATTTTGCTGCGGCAACGCTGCCGTGGGGGAAATACCTTGAGGATAGATACTATGAAACGGGTATTGATGTCCTCTATGCACCATACCCGAGAATCGGCTGCGACATGCCAACTGACAAAAAGGTCGCTGGCAATTACGTCAACTCCGCGCTGAACATAAACCTTGCCAAAAAGATGGGGTTCGGCGAGATACTCGCATTCAAAGGAGACAGAATCGTTGAGGGCTCGGCAGAGAATATTTACGTTGTAATGCCTGCTGCAAATGGAAAGCACGTGGTATTCGTTCCGCCGGTTTCAGACGGCCCTCTGCCAGGCACGACACGCGACCGGGTTATCCGCGTTCTTGAGCATATGCAGCATGAAGGCAAGGTGGAAATAGTCTACGAGTCGCCGACAAAAGAGCAGGTCGAAAAAGCATGTGCAGTGCTGCTTTCAGGCACCGGCGCTCAGCTCATCCATGTCAGGGAGATAACAGAAGACGACAACCTGGCGGAACTTATAAAAGTATCAAAGCTTGGCTCTGAAGAGCAGACGCCTGACCAAAAAACAGTCACCATAAGAAAAGAATCAACATGCCAGCGCAAGTTCCTGATAAACAACGGGAAGAAGCATGATATAATAGATGAGATACAGCGCGGCTATGAACGGCTGGTGCTGACGCCATCAGTGCTCAGACCAGTCTATAATATAGATATAGATGCATTCGCAAAAACGCTTGGCATGGAAGCAACGGACTTCGTACCGAAAGCAGTCGTAAACGACTATAGGGCTGGGATGATGAGAGACTACAAGAACTGCATCTACGACACGCAGCGGATGCTTAGAACAACGGCGAATGTCATCCAGGCAGGATTCGAGAAAAAAGGCCTGTTGCTGAGAAAAACCGCGTAGCACAATAATTTAAATTCCCGTGCTGCGAAGTCATACTTATGTATCGTACGCTTTCAGGAAAGGAACCAGCAGAAGCCATCCTTACTGCAGTCAAAAGAAAAGCGGCAGCACTGGGCAGGAAACCATCGCTCGCAATAGTGCTGGTAGGCAACGACCCGGCTTCGGAAGTGTACGTTTCAAACAAAGTCAAGAAAGCAGAATACTCAGGCATAAAGGCAACGCTTTTCCGGCTTCCTGAAAAAGTAGTGGAGCGGGAAATACTGCAGCTGGTAAAGAAGCTGAACGAAGATGAGGGAACAGACGGCTTCCTAGTGCAGGCGCCGCTGCCAAGCCATATCAGCCAGGACGCGATAATGGAGGCCATAGCTCCGGAAAAAGACGTTGACGGCTGGACCATGAGCAGCCTGGGAAAGCTATTCGTTGGTGTGCATGGTTTTGTGCCAGCCACACCGGCAGGAGTAATGCGGCTGCTGGAATATTACGACATACCAATTGCAGGAAAACACGCGGTTGTAATCGGCCGCAGCAACGTTGTCGGCAAGCCCATGGCTTTATTGCTGCTTAGGAAAAACGCAACAGTCACCATCTGCCATTCCAAAACCAAACATCTGGCAGATTACACAAAACAGGCAGATATTATCGTAGCCGCAGTGGGAAAGGCAGGTCTGGTGACCGGCGGCATGGTGAAACAAGGCGCTGCTGTCATAGACGTCGGCATAAATAAAACAGACAAGGGCCTGGTGGGCGATGTCAAATTCGATGAAGTGATAAAAAAGGCAGACTGCACGCCGGTTCCAGGCGGCATCGGCCCGATGACCATCGCGATACTACTTGAAAATGTTGTGGAGGCAGCGGAGAAAAATGTTAGAACCACTTGAGCAGCTCGGCACGGTTTCACAACCCGGGCTGGAGCGAATCACCAGATTCATGAATGCGCTTGGCAACCCCCAGAAGCAGCTCCGCATCGTGCTTATCACAGGCACCAACGGCAAAGGATCAACAACTGCCTATCTTTCCCGCATACTGCAGGAAGAGGGCTACAAAGTCGGCTCGTTCTACTCGCCGCATCTGATTTCGCCCTGCGAACGCATGCAGATAAACGGCAACTGGATAGGCGAAAAAGAGCTGCAGGATTACGAACAGGACATGGTGCGCAGAAGCAAGGCATTCCCCATAACCTACTGGGAAGGGCTTGCAGCCATTGCCTACAAATACTTCAGCGACCAGCAGGTTGATTTCGCCATCGTGGAGATTCTCATGGGAGGCAGGTTTGATGCGACGAATGTGGCCAATCCGCTGCTTTCCATAATAACCAAAGTCGAGTTAGACCATACGGACATGCTGGGCAGAAACGTTGATGAGATCGCCTGGGAAAAGGCAGGGATAATGAAGGGCAATAAGGCGATAACAGGCGCAGATGACGGCCTGCCGGTAATCCGCAAGGAAGCGGAAAAGGTTAAATCGCAGCTGCGCGTTCTTGGCAAGGATTTTTTCGCTGAAAAGGTCGCTGTAACCGCAAACGGCAACGAGTTCGACTATCTTGGCTATGAATTTTACAAATCGCTGGAGACAAAACTGTTGGGCGATTTCCAGATAAACAACGCGTCGCTGGCAGTTGCCGCGGCAGAGGAAATCGGCGTAACGCCGGAAGCAATACGCGCCGGGTTGTTGGCTGCAAAGCATCCGGGCAGGCTGCAAATGGTTTCGCAAAAGCCGCTGGTACTGGCAGACGGAGCGCACAATCCGGACGGCATCGGAAGCCTGGTAACCAATTTGAATTTATTCAAGTATGACAAGCTGGCAGTGGTCTTCGCAGCAAAGAAAACCAAGGACTGGCAGAAAATGGTTTCGCTTATCGCGCCGCACGCTGCAGTCTTCATCGCAACAGAATACAGCGAAGACAGCGTACCTGCAGAAGAGCTGGCAAAAGAGGCAGCAGGCTTCACTGATGCCAGAGTTGAGAAGGATTGCGGCAAAGCATTCGAAGCAGCAAAGGCAGCAGGCGACGCGGTGCTGCTGTGCGGCAGCCTTTATCTTTTAAGGGCAATGCACGAAAGAGGCATAGTGAGGTTGGTATGATGGCAGCCTATGTTTGCGATACGAGCATCATTGTTGACGGACGAATTATCGAATTAATAGAGAAAGGCGAGGCAAAAGGCGAAATAATAATCACCCAGGCGACGATAGCGGAATTGGAGCACCAGGCTAACATGAATAAGGAAATCGGCTATGCCGGCTTCAAGACCATTGAAAAGCTGCGGCAGTTTGAGCGGGAAGGAAAAATAACAATGCAGCTCATGGGCGACAGGCCCACGCCGCAGGAGATTGAGGGTGCAAAACGGCTGGGCGCAGTTGACGCGAAGATAAGGGCAATTGCCAAGACGCTTGGCGCGGTTCTTATCACCGGCGATAAGGTGCAGCACCAGGCAGCCCTGGCAGAGGGCATTGAAACAATCTATATGCGCGCCAGGGAAGAGCCTGTTAAGCTTTCCTTTGAAAAGTATTTTGACCCGGAGACCATGTCAGTCCATCTTAAGGAAAAATGCAGGCCGGTGATGAAAAAAGGCGCACCAGGCCGCGTGAGAATCATTGAGCTTGAAGAAGCGATAACAACAGAAGACATAAGAAAGATGGGCGAAGAGATTGTGGAAGCCGTATCGCGCAATGTGGATTACTATTTTGAGATTGACCGGCTGGGCGCAAGCGTAATCCAGCTGGGCGACTACCGCATAGTGATTGCAAAACAGCCGTTTTCCGACGGTTTTGAAATAACAATAGTAAAACCCATAAGAAAAATGAAATTCAGCGATTACAAAATGAGTGAAAAGCTGCGCAGCCGCATTGACAGCAAGGCAGAAGGCCTAATTATCTGCGGCCCGCCGGGCAGCGGCAAGTCGACTTTTGCCGCGGCAGTTGCCGAATACTATTATAGTAAGAAGAAAGTTGTCAAGACCATGGAAAGCCCCAGGGACCTGCAGGTGCGCAACGAGATAACGCAGTACACTGCATTAGACGGCGACTTTGAGAATACGAAGGAAGTGCTATTGCTCGTAAGGCCGGATTACACGTTCTACGATGAAATGAGAAAGACAAAAGACTTTGAAGTTTTCACAGACATGAGGCTCGCAGGCGTCGGACTCGTAGGAGTCGTCCATGGCAAAAGAGCCATAGATGCAGTGCAGCGGTTCATCGGTAAAGTAGAACTGGGCATGATACCGCAGGTGGTTGACACCGTAATCCTGATAGATGGCGGCGCAGTTGGCAAAGTGTATGAACTAAGCCACCTGGTAAAAGTGCCTGCAGGCATGCGCGAACAGGACCTGGCAAGGCCGGTTATAGAAGTAAGGGACTTCGAAAGCAACCGCGTTGAGTTTGAGATTTACAAATTCGGCGATGAAACCGTGGTGCTGCCCACTACAAGTACTCAAAAAAACCTGCCGCTGGAGCGGAAATTATCCCAAATTTTCACAGGCGATTTTTCCGTGGAAAGAAGCGATGAGGGCTTCCTAGTGTACGCGAGCCATGAAGACATAGCGCGCGCATTCAAGCAGAATGCAAAGAAAATAAGAAAATACGAGGACCACTTTGGCCCGATTGAGTTTCGGGAGACTTAGCGCATATTCTGCTCGCACGCCTTGATGTTGTCCTGCACCAGCTGCTTTTCTTCTTCGCTTAATATGCCCTTGCCTGTTTCAAGAGCCTCTTCAAAAGCCTTTTTGGCATCCTTGAATTTATTTTTATTGAAAAGACGCTCTGCTGCAGTCATCTTTTTGTTGAATTCTTCTGTCTGCACTTTTGCATCTATGTTTTTGACATTGCCTGCTGCTGCACTCTTCGGATTCATCTGGCTGGCAAGCTTGTAATGAATCGCAGCCTGCTTGTTATTGCCAACGTGCTCATAGGCAACTGCGATCCGATTATGCACAAATGCATCAAACGGATTAAGTTTAAGCGACTGCTCAAAAGCTTCGATTGCCTTCTGCCAGTTATTCTGATTTCTGTAATAAATGCCAAGCTCGCGGAAGTACATTCCCTGTGCCTGTATCGCATCAAGTTCTGCAACTACGGTGTAACCGCGGTTGCCCACTGCGCCCAGTTCGTCTGCCTGCGGA
>JAZDDV010000009.1:0-3387 GCA_043809425.1 Microcaldota archaeon
TTGTCCTTATGTCCATAGTCGCTTTCACCATGATCTATCACCAGAACAAGTCTGGTGAAAGCGGACATAAACCCTGGCACGCTTTTAGGACAAAAATCGTGGCACTCTACAAATAGGAACATCGCTGGGGGTATTGATTCCGAAACAGGCAACCGAAGAGCTTGGAATCAAGAGAGGCGAGCGAGTGATGATAAGCGTGTTCAAGCCAAGGCCTGCCGAGCTGAAGCGCTTTTTCGGCATAGCAAAAGGCACAAAGCCTTTTCATCGCGAGCACAGCGAGCGTGAATTCTAATGGATAGCGAAAACTCTGCCTGCATATGCGAACCTTCAGCGCGTGCTGTGCTGCTTGACACGTATGCATGGGTAGAGTTTTTTCAGGGCACAAAAAAAGGAGAAAAAGTTAAGTCAATTCTATCGAGCGAGAAGTGTTGTACAAGCATACTTAGCATTGCAGAGCTTGTCAAATGGTGCCGAAGGGAAGGGCTTGAACCGATGAAATTGGCGAAGACGGTCAAAGAAAACTCTACAATCCTTTACCTCAATGATTTCATAGCAATCGGGGCAGGAAATGCGGCATTCGAGCTTAGAAAGCAGATAAAAAACTGGGGGCTTATTGATGCGCTCATCTACGCAATAGGGCTGTTTTACGGCCTTACGCTGCTGACAGGCGACGAGCATTTCAATGGATTGGAACACGTTGAGATGATGTGAAAAATGCAGAGACAGCTCGTTTAGCGCAGCAGTCAGAAAATCTGCCACTTTTTCAAAATTGCCGCTATCGGTAGTTTTATATTCAGGCACTGCTAATAATCACTATCAGGTGAATAATATGGGTGAATACCTTTGCTGTGCCCAAATCAGGCAGGAAGATTTTGGTAGCTTTAGCTAGTTCTGAGTATCTCGATATCGCCCAGATAAGGAAGAAAACAGGCCTACCTGAGAGAACGCTTCGTTTTGCGCTAGCTAGGCTGAAGAAGCAGGAATTCATTTCTGAAACACCTGAAATTTTCTCATTTGGCGATATGAGAAAAAAGGTCATAAAAATAAAGAGGTGAAAATATGAAAGAATATCTAGGAGATGAAGTAACGCAAAAAATGAAAAGAGAGTTGGAACAGCTGAACTTAGGCGACTTTGGTGTTCAGCTAAGAACAGATATGGGACCAAGAACAAGCTTTCAGAATCCTTCCGACGAGTACGGAATGCCATTAGTAATATCAGTTTCGGGACAAACAATTCCAAAGTTTTTGGGCATCTATTACGAAAGCAGGAAAGAAAGGGCATTGGTTTCTTCAGACGACATCGGTGACATTCCAGAAGAAGTAATAGCTGTTCTGGAGAAAAATGGTGTTGCCCTGAGAGTTGCGCCATGCGATCGAACCACGCAGAAGAAAAAAGACAGGCAGAACGATGCAATCAAGGACTACGAAAAATAAAATGGTGGCAAAAATGATAGAAGAACTGAAACAATTAGGAGTAACGCTGAATGGCGGCCACCCATGGGATCGATTGGAGCATCCAGAAGGTTATTGGGTAACGGTTAAGCTGGGTGGTCGCCTTTGTCGGCGTACTCCATGAAAGCTATGAAGGTGGGAAAAAGTTTGTCACGGGTTACACTGGCGAGGAACTTGAGAAAGTGTTCCCAAAGGGTGTGATAGATGCTCTGGGAAGGCATGGAGTCAGAATTTCGGCTTACGATCTCTAATTATCGTCCCCTTGAACGATCTGTCCTGCAGGTAATTGCCGAGGCTTTTTAGGTTCCTGCCGTTTATGACTGCGACTTCAAGCCTGAGCTGCTGCGCTGCTTTTGCAGCAACAGGGTCGAAGGGCGCGTGCATGCCTGGGCTCCATTTTCTCGGTATTACCTCCAGCAGGCGCTTCCACGTCATCTCTTTGATAGGCTCTGCATCCCTGAACTTGTTGGGGTCTTTATCGCAGACATAGTCTATATTTGTCAGGTTAACGAGCTTTTTTGCGCCAAAATTCCTTGCAAGCAGGACTGCGTCGTAGTCCGAACTAAAGCCGGGCTTCCAGCCGCTGGCGACAAGTATTTTTTCCCTGAAAGCGATGTGCTCAGAAGGGTTGTCTGTTATCTTCGGATGAGCCCATTTGCGGAAGAGCGCTGCCAGCAGTTGTGCATTGATTTTTGTAGCACAGATGCCGAGCCAGTCAGCGTCGTCTTTTGTCACACCGAGTTTGCGGGCTGCGTTCTGGTATATGCGCGATGTCCTGCCGCCGCCGCAGATGATTATGAAGCGCTTTCCTGCCCTGATATGCCCTAAAATCAGGCACCTGAATGATTTTAGGAATGCGACATCAACCTGCTCAGGCGCGATGAGTGAGCCTCCGACAGAGATGACGATAATATTCTTTGGCATGATAAAGCTGATGGCGTAGCTTGAATATAAGTATTTTTTTCACGCAAGAGTTGTGGAACATACATGAGGTAAGTCAGTGCAGTGCTTTTGCTCTAACGCTGCAGTGAATTAGTAGAGGCGAGGGGTGAAAATCGAGGGCATATATGCAAAGTAGACGCCTGCGCCACTGCTTTGGCAGATGCAAATCTCGATATGTTCTATTTTGGCTTACTGATTCGTATTGTGTGTGCGAACTTGGCAAGTTTGCCTAGACTTCTCCAGATGCGAGATTCTTACGCCGATGAGGCGTATTTTTCTGCCTGTTTTTAGGAATGGCTCGAGCAATGCGCGGGCAGTTTCGGTTATTGCCTGAATCGAACTGCTTGGGGCTTTCATTGTCTGCTGGCTGGTGTGCGTTTCAAAGCCCTGAAAGCGAATTTTGACTGTTATTGTTTTGAATGATGCAAAACTGCCTTTGAATTCCTTGTAAACGCCCTGACTTAGGTTGTCTATTGTTGAGTAAATCAGTTTTTCATCTGATGCATCGCGCTCGAATGTCCATTCACGGCCTATGGACTTAGCTTCCCAGTGCTCGATTAGCGGCTCATCGTCCATACCGCGGCTTGCACGATAAAGATATTCGCCATGCGACTTTCCAAACCATTCAACGAGTGCAAATTTTGGTGTGTGCCTTAGTTGGCTGATTGTTTCTATGCCACGCTCTTTCAGTGCAGCTTCGGTTTTTGGCCCGACAAAGCGGAGCTTTCGCACGTCCAGCTGCCTCAGGAAGCGCGCAACAGCAGCAGGCCCGACTACAGTAAGCCCATCAGGCTTCTGAAAATCTGAAGCCATCTTTGCGATGAGCTTGTTCGGGCCGATGCCTATGCTGCACGTAAGCTTTTCTTTTTGCTTTATTTCTTCCTTGATTTGCAGCGCTATTTTGGCGGCTTGGTCAAAGTTTTTTGCGCTCTTGCTGGCGTCAATATAGCACTCGTCGATGCCGCCTAGTTCGAATATGTCTGCGTATTTGCG
>JAZDDV010000010.1:0-2507 GCA_043809425.1 Microcaldota archaeon
GCAGAGGAAAATAAGCTCGTTCTCGCCTATTTCTCGTTTTAGCATTTCCCGGTCAGCTTCTGCACATTTCTTGGCGATTTCAATGTCGCCGCCTGCGCCCAGGCCACGGGTAATAGTCTTGCCGATGAGTATTTTCTTGTCGCAGGTCATCATGTTCAGGTGCTTGCCGTCTGTATTGATTGCGATGGTCCTGGCGCTCTTTATGCCGCCGCTTACCATGCGGTTTATTGTGTTGCAGCCTGCGCCGCCAACACCGATTGCGGCAATCCTCACACCAGTTATTTCTCCTTCTGGCATTTTTGCTTCAGAAGTTTGTGAGGTACCCCCAGTTTTGGCAGCTTTTATGATATCGTCAAACATCGGCTCACCCTGCTGTGATTACTCAATTAAGCATAAATAGGTTTGTTGCCCTTTGGTTAAACCACACTAAGCCACTTTATATAGCATTTTATGCCGTCCTTAAGCTGCACTTTTTGCTTCCAGCCAAGCTTTTGCAGTTTTTTACTGTCCAAAAGCATAGTTCGGACGTCTCCTGCCCAGCCCCGCTCTCCACCGCTGTACCTGAATTTTGGTTTAAGGTCCATGGCTGCTGCAGACAGCTTCGCGATTTCGTCTACGCTGTGTTTTTCTTTGCTGCCAACATTGAAGACTTCGCACTGTTTTTTCTGTTTCTGCCAGGCAGTCAAAGTCGCTGCAATGCAGTCGCTCACATGCAAATAGGATTTCTGCTGCTTACCATCGCCAAGGATTTCAAGCTCTTCTGGATTTTTTTTCAGCTTATGGTAAAAATCATAAATGACGCCATGATTGCTTCTTTCTCCGTAGATATTCGCGTAGCGGAGAATGGTTGCCTTTATGCCATAGGTCGCTGAATAGCTGGAGACGTACGCCTCAGCTGCAAGCTTTGACGCACCGTAATTGCTTATCGGCATGCATCGATGGTCTTCAGGCGTTGGAAATTTCTCTGCCTCGCCATAAACAGTAGATGTGGAAGTAAAAACCAAACTTTTCACGTCTGCTTTTCTGCAGGCTTCGAGAACATTGTAAGTTGCTACGACATTTTGCTCAAAGCTTTTTTTTGCGCCGGTTGCAGTTGATTTGACGTCCGGATCTGCAGCAAGATGGAAAACGGCCTTGCAGTCGCGCAGATCGGAAGCAATGTAATCGTGTACAATATCTTTTGCAACAAACTTGGTATTTTTGTTTATGTATTCCTTTTTGCCTGAGGAAAGATTGTCAAACACAAGAACTTCGTTGGCTGTTGCCAGCTCATCAACCAGATGCGACCCGATGAAGCCGGCTCCTCCAGTTACTGCAATCTTCAATCTATCAGCTCGCAGAGCATGTGAATCAACAGCCCATGCATCTCCTGTATTCTGGGTGTATTATCCGAAGGCACGATTAGCTCTGCATCGGCCATGCCTTTCATCTTACCGCCGCCTTTGCCTGCAAGCGTAATTATCTTCATGCCTTTTTTCTGCGCTCCCTGCATGGCAAGCAGCACATTCGGCGAATTGCCGCTTGTGGAAATGGCAATTAGTACATCGCCTGCCGCTCCAAGCGCTTCCACCTGCCTTGAGAAGATTTTGTCAAAACCGTAGTCGTTGCCAACTGCAGTAAGTATGGACGTATCGGTCGTCAATGCAATTGCAGGCATGGCTGGCCTTTCCTTTTTGAACTTACCAACAAGTTCTGCAGCAAAGTGCTGCGCATCCGCTGCGCTGCCGCCATTTCCGCAGACGAGGATTTTTCTGCCGCTTGCCAATGTTGTCTTGAGCAACTGTGCTGCTTTTTCCATTTGTGGCGCAAGTTTCTTCGTTTCCTGAGCAACCTTAATATGCTCATTGAATATTTCAGTGACCATACATTAACAAACTCCTTTAAGATTAAAAAGCATTAGCGCCCGGCTTCCCACCCAGGAAATGCAAGAAGAAATAGATATACTTTTCTGGGATTTTCATCCGGCGCATACCTTTGTGGATTATATCCAACTCTTCCTTGCCAAACGAACGTGATACGATAAGAATTCCGAAATAAAATGTACAGGCAACGATAAATAGAACACCAAACACGATGAGTTTTAGTATTTTCTGCATCATTTCCGGTTCTATGCCGCCTAGCTGAGCAGCCAGCCAGTCAAGAGGTATTTTCGCAGTGAAATCGAGCAGATACTGGCGGGAAAGATAAAGCAAAAGAAATGCCAGAACTGCTGAAAAAAGTGGAAGTAGTGAACTCTTTGGAAAATCAAAATTGAAAAGCTTCTTCGAATACCAGAAAGCCAACACGGTCATTATGGTAAATGACACCAACGTCGCAAGCGCAGAGCCGTTCATTCCCCACAGCGGAATCAGAAGGAAGTTGAGGGCCACATTCACAACGGCGGCAATGACAGATATTTTCAGCTCCACATCAAGCCGACGCATTGCTGCGATGACTTTAAGCGGCAGAAGCGCCAGCGAGAAGATAAACAGACCGATGAGATAGAGAATCATTACCGTTGCACCAGC
>JAZDDV010000011.1:0-35945 GCA_043809425.1 Microcaldota archaeon
TTTTTATCATTCCGATTATTCCCTGTAAATCCATAATATTCACCAAATTCATAGCGTCGTGGAGGTTAAAAAACCTGTGCCTACGGCTGCGTCCATTCGATCTCATAGTAGTCATAGTCGCTGCCAGGCAGTTTTATCTCCTTGATGGCATAGCAGGTGACGCTGCTCTCCCTATCGCTAATCGCCATGAGCATTTCCAGGCCATAGTGGCGGCACTCGGCCAATGCCTTTGACAGCTCCTCACCGCCTATGCATTCATCTTCTGAAAGCGAATACATCAGGAATTGCGGCGCGCCTGTTTTTGGCGTTTCTATGCCATCTTTCTTCCGGTGATAAAGCAGGAAATCAAGCCGCGGTTTCTTCGGGTTGACTTTTACCTCTGCTTTCTTGCCTGGTATCGCCAGTATGAATGTCTTCTTCACGCTGTGTGCGACTCTTATTGCACGCGCCCATTCTGAAATAAGCAATTTATCCTTGCGCGAGAACACGTGAATTACGTGCTTGGAATGCACCCATTCGTCCTGTGAATTCACCGGCAATGCGCCAGGGAAGTAAATCCTGAAATGCGTTCCGAACTTGAAGCCAGTCTTGATTACGTAACCCTTGTTTCTCCAGTCTTCGTATACCTCGTACAAATCGTCAAAGTAGGTGATGCGCTCCTGCGCATTTTTGATTACCGCTGCCAAATCCGTATTTAGCAGCTTAAGCAGCTTGTGCTTTGCCAAGAATACAGTCTCGTAAATATCCAGCTTGCTTATCCTGCCCCGATGCGCCGCCTTGTACGTTCCGAACTGGCCAAACCAGTAGCGCTCGTACAGCTCCTTGCCTGCTGCCTCGTCATCCACTATGGTAAGCAGGTCTTCGTCGAAAAAAAGGCCCTGCACTGAGAATTTATCCAGTTTCAGCTTATCTGTCCTGTACTTCTTGGCGCCACTTCTGCCATAGGAGCCCACTGCCTCTTCTGCGTAGCGCGCTATCAGGCCCTTGTCCCTCCAGTCCTTATAGGTCAGATAGCGGGCGAGGAATTTCTTTTCCTTGAGATAGAGCGCGGCAACTTCGTTGAACGTGTAGCTATTGCCCACTTCGTCAAAGCACTTGCCGTTGCGGATATCAAGAATGTAGAGCACCTCTTCAGGCGCCAACAGCCGCTTTTCCACCTGCTGCTTCCCGTAGAATCCGTTCTGCAGCGACGTCACGTCTGCCGGGTCAACGGCATAGATATCTTTGGTTTTTCTGTTTAGTTCAAGTTTTATCATTGCGCTCACCTGAAACTTTTTGAAAAAGTTTCAAACTTGGCGACTTACGCGTTAATATGAATATGAATAAGAAAGAATAAAAACAGGCTCACATTTCGTTTGTCCACAAGGCAGTCAGGCGCTTCCGTGCGTATTCGATGCAGCCTTCCTTTACGTCGCGTATGACTGCGCCTTGCACGGAATCTTTTGGCCGCGGAAAGTAGACCGGCATTCCATTATCGCGCCTCACGATATCATCGCCGTAATAGATGGTGTTGTCGTCTATCCTGAAACCTAAGTCAGTAACCCTGCGACTCAGTTCACTGGTTTTCATGCGGGTTATTTTTATGTTGTCCAGGTCAAGCATGATCTTTCTCCACCGTCTTTCCTCTCTTGCCCTGGGAGAATCAATGTCAATCTGTTTTGCAGCTTCCCTGCCGTTTTTTCCGCTGCCCTGCCTGAGAAGATGCACCAGGTGGCCGAACTCAATGCCATTTTCCTGGAGCGGCTCTGTTAGATATTTCCAATTGTTGCACAGGATTTCTGACGTCATTTCTGGGGCGGCGATCATATCATCGACAGTATACTCACCCAAGTTTTCTGCAATGATCTTTGCTGCTTTTTGTGCCATGATCGGATAGCCCTTGAGCATAGGAGTGAACAAAATCAGGAGCTTTTTCTGGCATCTGGCTATTTCTTCGATTTCTTCCATCTGCCAGGCAGGCACTTCGGGTTCTTCTGGTGTCTTAACCTCAACCTTAGCTGCAGGCGGCGTTCTTTTTGTTCTAATACTGGAAGCGGGTATCAGCCTGAGTCCGTTATACTGCTCTGGTGCTGATTCAACACGTGCTGCCTGAGTCGCATCTACTGCTTCTGTCCTGGCTACTGCCTTTTTCCTGACGCCGTTTTTCAGGAACAGATTCCACGGACTTATAATCTCTGCCCACCTGCGGCGAATCGCTCCTATTGCATAAGCTACCGCGATGATTCCGATTACCAGGCCGCCGCCGATGAAGCCGTCCCGGATTGCAGCCGACTTCTGATCAGCGATCTGCAAATCTGTTTTCAACATCTCGTATCTGACTGCGCCTATTTTGGTCGAAAGCATCCAGCTTTCACGATTGTGATTCATGACAATTTTCGAAGCTGCATTCGTGACCACGTCATCTTTTGTGATTTCCTTTATTAGCTGCGAGCTGAAGTAGCCGTCTTTTACAGGACCTGCAGCCTCCATGCTGTCTTTGAATACTTTTTCCATTGTCCCGGGGTCATGCCGGATCGCGAGATCCGTAAGATCATCACCTAACTGCCCTTTTACAAAATCAAGATCCTTTTCCAGCTTTGCAACGTCTTTTTTCAGTTCAACCTGTTTCTGCAAAGGCTCATGGCATCTGAAGTGCTTGCTGGCATACCCGGTTGCAACGCCGGCAGCTATGGATGCGGCTGCGATGAATAGTTTTTTCCTGAGCCTCATGGGTTTTACTGTGTATGATAGTGTTTAAAAATGCAGTCCTTTTACTTCGTTTTCTGAGGCGCCTGCTATTCTTCACCGTGGAAAAGCTTGCGTTGCTTTACAGTCTCAAGGGTTTTCCAGCGCTGGCGGATGAAATGCTTTGCCTTGTGCAAAAAATCCCGGTTGAGCAGCGCATTTCTGGCCTTCTCATCGCTCGGATAGCCGCTGCCAAAGTCCACGCCGAGCTGCTCGCGGATTTTGGCCACTTTTGCATCGCGCGTTACTTTTGCGGCTATCGACGCGGCAGCCACAATCGGATAGTTCTCGTCTGCTTTGTGCTCTGCCTCGAATTTTTCAAAACCGAATTTCTTCATGCGCAGACGGAACGTCCTGCCATAGCGGTCAGGCATATCAATCATAATGTCCGCATTCTTCAGCGGTTTAATCAACGATGCCATGAACATGGCCTCGATGTCGTTGAGCGACATCTTGGGCATCAGCCGGTTAAGGTCTTCTGCGCTTATTTCCGCCCATTTGAAATCGCAGAAAGTTTTCAGCTCCGCATAGGTCGCTTCGCGCTGCTGCGGGCTGAGCTGTTTGGAATCCTTGCGGCACAAATCGCGAAGTTTTTTCTCGTATTTCCTGTCGCAGACAGCGCAGCAGATGACTAGCGGACCGATCACTGCGCCGCGGCCCGCTTCATCCATGCCTGCAACATAAGTAGAAGACATAAAAAAATCAATAGTTCATGTTTCTTTTGTCGACGATGATGTAGTCGCCCACTGCCAATACGGCTTCATAGGGTACATACACCAGGCCGTCATCCTTTTTCAGCTTCGTCGCCAATTCATTGTCCGGGTTCGGCTCACCAACGAGGGTCTCAATCTTTCCCGTGACCTCGTTTATGTTCATGTCAATAAGCCGGCCAAAATCTTCCCCTTCATTCGTGATGATCTTTCTTCCAGAGAGCTGTCTCGCAATCAGGTACTTTACCATACTAATCACCTTGTCGTTTGCTACACTTATTATCGAAACTTTATAAAGATTTGCCTCTGCCCTTATTTTTTTGTTTCAAGCAGTTTGCGCACCCGTTCCACGTCGAAACCGACCAGAATAGTGCCTTCCATATCCAGTACCGGGATGCCTGTTTGCCTGCTTTTTCGGAAAGCCTCGTCGGCGTTCTCCTGCTGGTCAGCGTCTTTCCACTCGAACGGAATGCTGTTCTGCTCCATGAAGTTCTTGGCCCGCACGCACCAGGGGCACCAGGCGGTTCCGTAGATTATTACTTTCTGCATGCGCTAATTGCGATGAAAAGGAATTTAAATTTTTAGCGAGATGGGTTGCCATGGGTTTTCTAGATTTTCTGTTCGGTCCGAAACATTCGCAATTCAATTTCAGCTGTCCCAACTGCAAGGCTGCCGTCAATAGCGATATGGAGCGCTGTTCTGCCTGCGGACTGAAGCTCAAGTCCGCATTGCGCAGGAAATGTCCGAAATGCGGCGCAGCCAACGAACTTACAGCAGGCAAGTGCATGAAGTGCAACTACAACCTGGCTGCGGATGACAAGCCGCTGTTCATCTACCGCTGCTCCGTGTGCGGCAACGAAAGCAGCAAGTTCTTCACCGTCTGCTCAACCTGCGGAAACCGGGTCGTATAACATTAGACCCTACTTCGCGGCAGATACATTCTTTGCATTTTGGTAGGCTGCAGCCCCTGCGTTCTTGATTTGTGAACTGCATCAAGCATGCGCACAAGCCTTTTGCTGTCTTCCTTGATGTTGCTGGGCAGCAACTGGTGCGATGGGCAGCTTTCTTTCTTTTTGGAATCCTTTGGAACCTGTTTTAGTAATTCGGTAGCGGCATCATTTGCGATCTTTTCCAATTCAAAATTGCCTATCAAACCTTTAAGTCTTAGTTTTAGGTCTTTGTGTATATTGATAGCGAGGGTACCACGTAGATAACTATACCCGCAAGGGCTGTAGAGGTCAGTGTCGGAGTACTGCAGCCTGGCTTTTATGGTTATATCTATTTTTTGGGGCGGTATCTCTCTTTTTTCATCTTCGAATTCTACCGTCTTTTTTATGGACGCCACGAATTCATTCGGTCCTTCTTTCAGCGATACCTCTAACGGCCTGGACGTCACTCCTTTTAAAATTTTTTGTAATCTTTCAGACGTGTATCTTAACGGCTCGGCGGCCGCTGCTATTTTAGCATAAAATTTGTTTACTATTCTGCACGCGAGTGCGTTCTTTGCACGTTCGATGGCTTTAGGATCGGTCATTTGCCGCCTTAGGGCGCTTTCAATTATCTTTTTTCTAAAAACGTTTTCCATTTCTTTGGCGCTCATCGTACCTTTGCTCGATAATACCTCTTCCAATGCGACCGTCAGAACTATGGGAGCGTTTTCATTCCTCTCGGTGTAGATCGTTACCCAGTCATTCTTGAATGATATTTTCAACTCTTTTAGATTTGCATCGTTTACAAACGGACAGCCATTCTGTCCTTCACTCTTTTTCTGCATCTTCGTATCAGTGTTGCTTGCCTGCGCTTTCTCTTTGTTTATACCGATCAGTCTGTTTCTTAGTTTCTCCTCTTCAGCCGGGCTTAGCTCTTTGACAGCCTCCTGTTTTTGTGGAGCAATCGGTTCAACAGGCGCATTTGTCACCGGAGCCTGAGAATTCATCATTGTTAAAACAAGCAAAGCTGCTCCGCCCACGAGGCTAACAGCTCCTATAGCTCCGGCAGCTACCTTCTGCTTTCTTGACAGCATTCCAATGGCAACGTTTTCATCATCATCCATGAAATCATCTTTATAGGTTATTAGCTAATCCTTAATTTTGCAGGCCGCTGCAACGCAGCGTTTCTCATTTTTGCATTTTGTGCATCAAGCATGCGCGTGAACTTCCTGCTGTCTTCGCGGCTGTTCTTAGGCAGCTGGTTAAAGCTGCACTTTCCAGATTCTTTCGGAATCTGCTTAAGCAGCTTTTTGGCCATTTCTGACACTAGCCGATCATTGACCATACCAAAAGAGTCCCTAAATCCTAGTACTGTGGTGAACATATGGTTCAGGATAGTACTAAGCTGCTTATGTAACGTGTCATATTCGGCACCGCAATTCAAATCACTGTAATGTATGGTAACTTTTAGCGGGATAATTATTTTTCCACTCCGTGCATCTCCAAAATAGTGCTTTTCCCAGTCATATCGATCGCCGTACAGTACTACTCTGTTGCTATCCTGTATGGTCATCACTCGAGCTTCACATTTCTCTGCTGGTCTCACTACTATTCTCACGGTATCCTGTACGGTAATCTGTTTCGATCCGGTACCTACAACATCCACGTAGACGGTGCTTTTCTCCACCGGTTTTTCTGCTTTATCGTTTACTGGTTTTACGTCTTCAGCTTTTTTTACCTCAACTTTTACCAGCTTCTCTTTCCTAACACTGGTCTGCCTGACTTTTGGTTTCTCTTGTTTTGCAGCAGGCGTCTCTTCTTTGATGCCGGTTAGTCTGTCTCGCAGCCTGTTCTGCTCCTCAGCAGTCAGCTCTTTGACAGCCTCCTCTTTCTGTGGAGTCGTCGGTTCAGTAGGCGCGTTTATTACTGTGGTTGGAGGTTTCATCATTGTTAAAACCAGCAACGCTGCTCCGCCCACGAGGCTAACTACCGCTACGGCACCGGCAGCTACCTTCTGCTTTCTTGACAGCATTCCAATGGCAACTTTTTCATCATTATCCATGGTCTTACCTTTTATATGTTGTTTAAGGTATAATTATATGTATATAACAATTTATAAAGCTGCTGTTTGACGCTACCAAAAGCGCGGTTCTTTTGGGAATACGCTTTAATATTTTATCCTTCTAAACTGCAGTAGGTGATATGTTTGGCAGCGACTGATATTATTGGGGCTATTGGCGGGATGGGAATTGCATTGATTTGCGCAGGAGCGCTAGTTGTCGTCGTACTCGGCTATGTTGTGATGGTATACAACAGACTGATTACCATGCGCAATCGGGTGCAGAATGCCTGGGCGCAGATTGACGTGCAGCTCAAGCGAAGATATGACCTTATTCCGAATTTAGTTGAAACCGTCAAGGGCTACACCAAGCACGAGAAGGATACGCTTACTGAAATAACAAAACTCAGGTCGCAGATTATCAGCGGCAGCGTGGAAGACAAGGCAAAGGCAAATAACGCGCTATCACAGTCGCTGAAATCGCTGTTCGCAGTGGCAGAGAACTATCCGCAGCTCCGCGCCAGCGAGAATTTCCAGAAACTGCAGGACGAGCTTACCGGCACAGAGGATAAGATTTCCTACATCCGCACTGCCTACAACGACTCGGTTTACGAATACAACACAGCGTGCGACGTGTTCCCGAGCAGCGTACTCGCAGGCCTATTCGGCTTCAAGCACGATGTGCTTTTCGAAGCGGCAGCAGGCGAACGCGAGGCAGTGAAGGTAAAATTCTAAGGTGAATCTCCAAAATGGAGAAAGTGAACATATTCGATGCCATCGGGGAGAATAAGCGCAACTCCCTGATCCTTATTTTTCTTGTGATGGCCATATTCCTGGCGCTAATAGGGGTGCTGTCCTATGTTTTCAACTTCGGTCTCTGGGCCGAGGTAATCGGTTTTTTCGTGCTTGCAGTTTATGCAGTAGGCGCCTATTTCCTTGGTGATAAGGTCATTCTTGCAATTTCCGGCGCTAAGCTGCTAAAGCATGAGGATAATCCTTTTATCTATAATATAGTGGAAGGGCTTGCCATTGCAGCAGGTATTCCAGTTCCTAAAGTGTATATAATTGAAGAGGCATCGCCCAATGCGTTTGCCACTGGCAGGGATCCGCAGCACTCGGCCATTGCCGTAACTCGCGGCTTGCTGAATACTATGAACAAGCAGGAGCTGGAGGGCGTGATGGCGCATGAGATCTCGCACATTGCCAATTACGATATCCGCTTCAGTATGCTTGCCGTAGTGCTCGTGGGCGCCATAGGCCTGCTTTCGCAGATGATAGTACGCATAGGCATTTTCGGCGGCGGAAGGCGGCGCGACGGCGGACTGCTGGTCATTATAGGAATTCTATTTGCAATTTTAGCTCCGATTTCAGCCATGCTGGTGCAGCTTGCTATCTCCAGGCAGCGGGAGTATCTGGCAGATGCGAACGCAGCTAAACTTACGCGCTATCCAGAAGGGCTTGCCAAGGCATTGGAAAAGCTTAAGGCAAATCCGGTGCCGATGCAGAACGTGAACGAGGCAACGGCTTCACTTTATATTTCTGACCCTCTGAAGAAAACAGCAGGGTTATTCGCAACTCACCCGCCCATAGACGAGCGGGTGAAAAGATTAAGGAGCATGTAATATGGATAGCGCAAAATTGCTGTATGGGGATGAACTTTTCCAGAAGATAGAGGAAGAGATAGCAGCAGGTAAGATAGTAGTTGCAGAGATTGCTCCAGCAGTGCGCGTTGCCCTTGGCGAATTGTTCGATATGCAGACTGCAAACGTAACTGGCAAGACAGTTGCGCTGCTTAAGAAGCTGGGTTTTACGTACGTTATTGATACGCCGCTTGGAGCTGATATTGCCACTTACTATGAAGCAGAAGACATCAAAGAGATGCTGGAAAAAGGCAGCGGCAAGTTCCCCATATTTAATTCCTGCTGCATTGGCTGGAGGATTTACGCTGCTAAAATGCATCCTGAATTGCTAGGCAATATTACGATAATCGCATCGCCGCAGATGACCATAGGCGCAGTTGCCAAATATTATATCGCTCAGAAGATGAAAGTTGACGTTGACAAGATAGTCGTCGTAGGCATCATGCCCTGCGCATTGAAGAAGTATGAAACAATGGAAGTGATGCGCAACGGCCACAAGTACGTTGACTATGTTGTTACTACGGTTGAGCTTGCGCAGTGGGCAAAGAAAAAGCAGCTGGATCTTAAGCAGCTGCCAGATGAGCAGCTATCTGATATTCTGCCTGGCAGCTCAAAAGACGGCATGATTTTCGGCGTCACCGGTGGCATGACCGAAGCAGTGGTTACTACTCTTGCAGAGCTTTCCGGCGAGAAAAAAGAAACAGTTGATTTCCGCGACGATGGAGAGATAAGAAAGAAAACTATGCAGATAGGCAAGCATACGCTTAACATCGCAGTAGTCCATGGTCTGCAGAATTTCGAAAAGCTCTACGATGAGATAAAGGCAGGCCAGCAGTACCATTTCGTGGAGATAATGATGTGTCCCTATGGCTGCGTAGGCGGCCCTGGCCAGCCTGTTGCGCCAAAGGAAAAAGTGCTTGAGCGGGCTAAGGCGCTGCGGAAAATATCAGACGGCATAAAAGAGAAAACGCCGATAGACAATCCGGCGCTGCAGCAGCTGAAAAAAGAGTTTTTGGACAAGCTCGATAAGGAAAAACTGCACGAGCTGATCTATTTCAACAGGTAGCCGTAGCCCTTCATTATTGCGAATGCTCCAACACCGCCAATCAATGCAGTTGCTATTTGCAGAATTCCCATCGCAGTGAGCAAAGCAGCCGGTATTATGCCGAAGTTTAACAGCAGCAGCGTTCCGGCAAAAATCAATGCAGCTTTTGCAATTGTTGCAATGCCAAGTGTTGCCCAGTAGTTCATTTTCTTCTCAATATTCAATGTCTTGAAAAGATAAACTAGCAGGAAGTTACCTAGCCAGATCGCAGGCATAAGATAAAGCAGGAAAATTGTTAGCGGCCCAAAAACCATGCCGTTGAGGAATGCAGCTGTAGACGGCAGCAACACAATCGGCAGCACTTTCCAGCCGCGCAGTCTCATGGCTGCAAGAATAAGAAATGCATTAACAACAGAGCCGGTAAGTAGTTGCGGCTGAGGGAAGACAAAAGGAATTGCAAAAGCCAGCAGCGAGTAGACGACAAGTTCTACATTCTCGTACTGTTCCCTGAAATCAAAGCCTACTTCGTTCAACGTTGCGAATATTTCTTTCATATTGCTCTTTTTCCATTAATGATTTTAAATCTGTCCAATTTCTTCTTAATATCGGATATGTCAGATTTCCAGCTATCCGATACATTTTATTTTTGCTCTTCGTCGGAGAGTTCGTATCGGATAAGTCATTTTGGCAGTTATCCGATACTATTTTCGATTCTATCCGATATTGGAAAATAAAAAAGAAAGACTAGAACTTGAAGCCTCCGATTATGCCGCAAGCTGCAGGTTTTGCATCTACCTTTGCTGCGAAAACTCCGTCTTCACAGCGGATGACCACGTGGCCGAATTTCGGGTAGGTTGCAACACCGCCGCTTAGGTTGCCCTTTTCATCGCCGGCAGCAAATACGGTAACCGGACCTATATCCTGGTCTATGCCGTAAGTTCTGCTGTCTTTTGTCAGGTAGGCTGACACCGTTGTGCCGCTTGCAGGAATGTTTGTCTCAACATATCCTGCAGGTTTGTCTCCTGCGAGCTCACCAACAAGCCTTATGCCAATAACTTTTAGCAAAAGACTTTTCATTACCGCAAGCCGTCCCTGCGCTCCAAGCTTCCCATCCTTATCCGGGACAAGGTCAACAGCAGCGCCTGCTGCCAGGCCCCCATCGCCTACAGCTGCATCTATGGTCGTGCCAGTATGATTGCCCGTTGCATCAAAGCCAGTCATTGCTCTTATCGCAGCTTTATCACCTATTTTCTTTACTACTCTTGCTGCACTGCCAACATCGCCATCCTTGGTCATGCCGACTTTGAGTTGTATCATCTGGCTAAGCTCAGCTGGAGCAGCTGCAGTGAAGAAATGCCCGGCGTCGTTCCAAGTCACAGGCACAGTCTGCACTACTGGTGCAGCCGGCCTTGGCTCTTCTGCCTTTGCCTTGAACGGAGCAACTGCTATCGCCATTGCAACCATCCCAACCATCGCCACCCTCTTGACTTGTTTCATTTCCATGTTTTTCACCTCAAACCTTGTTCGTTGATTTACTACCACACTTAGACTATTTAATAGATTTTAGAAAAAAACGCAAGAAAACCGAAAGATATTATAATGTTTTCTTGTTTATTTGCAAACATGCCTGCTGCTTTTAGGCTAGATAAGAAAGACAAGCAGCTGCTGTCGCTGCTTTACCTTGATTCCAGAGCCAGCTATGTCCAGCTGAGCAAGCAGCTCAAGCTGAGCAGCAGCGCAGTAGAGCGGAGAATGAGGCAGCTGAAGCAGGCAGGCGTGATCTCCATGCTTTTTGCAGACGTTAATCTGTCAAAACTTGGCTTTCGCGCCTACCGTTTATACTTCAAGTTCGACGTCATGGACACGGAAACGGAAAAGGAAGTGCTGCAGTTATTTGAAAGCTATCCGCGCACGCCCTGGGGCGTTGTCTGCGAAGGCGCCTATGACGTGCTATGGAGGATAATCGCCAGGGATGAGCTTGAAGTGGAAGCAGCAATCAATCTTATGACTGAAAAATTCGGCAAGAAAATCGTCGAAAAGACTGTCATAACCACCACCTACCAGACCTACCTATCCTGGAACAGGGCTCTTGGGGGAGAGAGGCATCCGGAATTCCCCCTTGAGAGAATAATCGCAGCAGAGCAGCTGGACAAGACAGACATGCGCATCCTTGCCATCCTTTACGGAAATGCAAGGGAAACGACAGTAGAAATAGCAAGGCAAGTCGGCCTTACTCCCGATGCGGTGCAGTACAGGATAAAGCGCCTCGTAAAAGAGGCCTTTATCCTGGGCTATACTGCCTGGTTTGACACAAAGAAGCTAGGTTTTGACTACTACAAGCTATTGATAGGCTTCAGAGGAATGACTGCTGAAAAGGAGAAGAAATTCCTTGCATTCTGCCTGGAGCACAATAACGTCATATTCCTCAACAAGACAATCGGCAGCTGGGATATCGAAGTGGATATCCTTGCTGAAGACGTTGTAGAGCTGCACCATTTCATAAATGAAGTAAAAACAAAATTCGGTAATATAATCGGCAAGCACAGTTATGTTGCTGCCATAGAAGAAAGGATGCTTAACCCTCTCAGAGGCGAGTGACGCCTACCGTGCACCCCATATTCAAAGGAGATGGATTCCGCACTTTGCAAGGTCCGCAAGCATTTCATCTGGCCAGATGCTTGCCTGCACTTCTCCTATATGTATTTTTCTCAGCAATAGCATGGAAAGCCTTGACTGGCCGATGCCGCCGCCAATTGATAGCGGCAACTCATCGTTCACCAGCTTTTTGTGGAATTCAAGTTCCAGCCTATCCATGGCGCCTGCTTCTTTTAGCTGACTTACAAGCGATTCCTTGTCAACGCGGATTCCCATGGAAGACAGCTCGAATGCGCGGTTAAGTACGTTATTCCATACTACAATATCGCCATTGAGATTCCAGTCATCATAATCCGGAGCTCTGCCATCATGTGGTTTTCCAGGCGTTACTATGCAATCCTTTTTCACCATGAGTTTTCCGCCGATTTTCATGATGAAAACCGCCCCTCCTGCATTTTTTGTAGCCAGGTTTTCCCGTCCTGGTATTGAAGTGTGCGGATGAGCATCTTCTAATTCCTGCGTAGTGACAAATCCTATTTTAGAAGGCAAAGATGCGGGTATTCCGAATTCTTTTTGGACCATTATTTCCGTTTCCTTTATGGCGTCGTATATTTTTTCAACGATACTGCGCAGGAATACTTCGGTTCTTTCTTCCCGGCTTATTACCCGTTCCCAGTCCCACTGGTCCACGTAGAGTGAGTGTAAATTGTCAAGATCCTCATCAGGTCGGAGAGCGTTCATATCTGTCCAGATGCCTTCGCCATACTTGCGTTCATATTTGGCCAGCGCCATGCGTTTCCATTTGGCCAATGAGTTAACTACTTCAGCAACTGCACCCCTATCGTCTTTTATATTAAATGAAACTTTTTTCTCAGTGCCGTTAAGGTCATCATTTATGCCTGTGCCTGCCTTGACAATGAGCGGTGCCGATGCCCTTATGAGATTAAGACTTTCGGCCAGCCTTGCCTGAAAGAAAGTTTTTATCTTAGGTATCGCGTCCTGAGTCTTCCTAACGTCCAACATCTGCCTGTATCGATTTGATGTAATAAGCCCCATAAAATTAGAGTGCATGTAACCATTTATAAATATGTGCGCGTTCGCATATGATTGTGCAGGCTGAGCAGTTGTCAATAATTTTAAACCCAATGCTGCTAATCAGTTTTCATGTTGGTTATTGGGTTGACAGGGGAAAACTGCGCAGGCAAGACTACTGCAGTTGATTATCTGGCGAAAAAGGGGTTCTATCCGCTTTCGCTGTCTGATTTCATACGTGAGGAGCTGCAGGCAGAAGGCAAAGGCGTTACACGCGAAAATCTTATCAAAAAAGGCAATGAGCTGCGTGAGAAATTCGGTCCTTCAGTGCTTGCAGTGCGTGCAAAGGAAAAAATGGGCAAGGACAAGAACTATGTAATCGATTCCATCCGCAATCCGTCTGAAGCCGAGGAACTGAAAAGGATGAGTAACTTCTATTTACTGTATATTACTGCAGAGCCGACGGGTAGGTTTGAAAGACAGAAAAAGCGCAACCGAGAAGAGGATCCTAAAACACTTGAGGCATTTGAAGAGATTGAACGCTTAGAAATGGAAAATGCAGAAAAGACAAAACAAAATCTTAAGAAAACATTTGCTCTGGCAGACAAAAAGATAGAGAACAACGGCGATGTCGGTAGATTCTACGAATCAGTGGACCAGGCGCTTGGAGCAATCTCCAAGGAATTCAAAATGGAAAGGCCGACCTGGGATGCGTACTTCATGAACATTGCAAAGCAAGTTGCCACAAGAAGCAACTGCGTTAAAAGAAAAGTGGCAGCTGTGCTTGTTCGTGACAAGCAGATTATTTCAACAGGCTATAACGGTACGCCAAGAGGCACTCGCAACTGCAGCGAAGGCGGCTGCCCGCGCTGCAATGGATTTTCAGAATCAGGAAAGAACCTGGAAGAGTGCTTCTGCTCGCACGGTGAGGAGAACGCAATCATACAGGCTGCTTACAATGGCGTCAGCACCAAGGGCTGCACTGTTTACACTACTTTCTCGCCGTGTCTGCTGTGCACGAAAATGATTATCAATTCCGGCATATTGGAAGTAGTTTACAATGAGAAGTATCCGATTGCTGAAAGTGCGATGAAGCTTCTTCGCGAAGCAGGCGTTAAAGTTCGGCAGTACAGCATTGACTGATGTCTAAAAAGTTAACTGTTTTGTTAACCTTTGGCCTGCGCGACGAATGCGTCTATGAACTCTTCTGCATTTTTGATGAATTTTTCCAGATTCTCCTTGCCGAACCCATACTTTTCGCTGCGCAGGCGGATTTCTGTCCTTGCCCTTGCCAATGCCTTGGTTTTTAGGTAGGAAAGTTCCTTCTCATTCCATTGCTTTGCAAGGAAAATATCCGCCGCATCTGTTGAATAAAGGCTGACCTCCTTCCTGGCGTAATCGTCTTCAGGCAGCAGCGCAGCATGCGCTGCCGCATTCCCTAACAGGCTTGCGATGGTTTCCAGCTCATTTTTGCGGCTCAAGAACCTCCCCCTTTGTTTTCTTCCAGTAAATGTCAGATTCGTTTTCGCCCAGCAGGCCTACCTGGCTGCTGACCTTTCCGAAAGCAATTCTTGACAACTTTTCAACCTTAGTAGCATCCTGCGATAGCACTCTTCCTTTGCGCCTTATTCTATTCAGCAATTCGCCGAGTTGTTCCTGCAGTTCTTTTTTTACGTTTCCATATTCGTAATCAAGCCCAAGTGCATGCTCAAGCAGCAGCAAAATCCTTAGTGATGTGAGGGCATATTTTGCCTTTACAGCGGGGTTGCGTTCCGTTGCCAACAACCCAAGATAAGTTTTTGCCTGCTGGATCTCCTCAAGGTAACCCAGCCTGGCAGTTGGCTTTGCCAGCTGCATTGCAAGACGGGTCTCGTCAAATAACATCCCTTCACTGAACCAAAATTTCAAGAATGGTTCGCTAATGGCAAAAACTTTGAAAGCCTGCTCCGAGTAGATTGTAAGATGCAGTCTTATTCCCAACTGTTTTTCCATTTCCTTTCGCACTTCGGCTAAGTTGACAACAGGTTCTCTCAGCACCAGCAGCACATCGTAATCGCTGTAGCGATCTGCGTCTCCCCTTACCTGCGAGCCATAGAGAAGCAAAAGCGAAAGCTGAGGATACTTCTCATATGACGTCACCACGAGCTTGTAAAGCCTGGGCTTCTGTCTGAGTTGTTGAAGCATTATCCAATGCTTCGGTGAAAGCAGGGTATACGCGCCATGGCCTGTTTTGAAAACCTGGTGGCCCTGCTTCAGCCTGTGCAGCAGCACCTTGGCACTCTGCGGCGAAATTCCGTGCAGCTTTGCAAACTGGCTGATGCTAAACGTGCTGCGGCCGAATACTTCGGACGTTTTCAGGTACATCTTACCCAGAATCATATCCTTATCTATGCGAAGTTGTTTTTAAAAGGTTAACTGTTTTGTTAACCTTTGAGGTTTCGGTTTGTTGCGCGAAGCAGGCGTAAAAGTAAGGCAGTACCGCATCGATTAGAACTGCGCAAGAGCCCAGGCTCCGAAGTAAGCAAGCAGGATGAACCGTAATGTTCTCCCGAGGATAGTGGCAAGCAGGAATTTCCAGACTGGTACGCGTAGCGCACCTGCAGCCAGTCCGGCAACATCAAACACCGGATTAGGGATAAATGCAAGCAGGAAGATGGCCAGCAGATCATATTTCTTTATCCATTTGGCCTCCTTGCTATCCTGTGCTATTATAGTGGCTGCACCGCTTCCTACTGCGTAGCCAGTTATTTCGCCTATGCCGCTGCCTATTCCTGCAGCTATGCCTACCAAATAGGGATTGAGTACACCGCCCATTGCAATAACAATCGCCCAGCCAGGCGCAGGTATAAGCACAGTTGCAGAACTGAGCAACGATATCAGGAAGACGCCGATATAGCCATAATCCTTCAATAGCGCTATCTGGTTTGAGAAAAGCAGTACTAGCACTGCGATAACAATGCCTAATATTATCTGCACTGCCGCCTTTACTTTGTCGCCATCAGAGAGCTTCAAATTCTTCACCGCCTCGATGATACAATCCTTTCACTTCCCTTCGCTTCACAACATTGATCGCTTTGCCAACAAATATGACATGATCGCCCGTCGTATATTCGTCAACGACTTCGCATTCTATGCTAACCGGTGCATCTGCAATCAGCACAGTTTTCTTGCCTTTTTCTTTTTTCCAGCCTGCTGCTTTGAATTTATCCATGTCTTTGCCTGTTTTTGAGCCACACAGCTTCATGCCGTCTTTCATTTCAGCTGCAACCGTATTTATCGCATACGCTTTCGAATCATGGATAAGTGAATAGCTAAAGCGTTTTTTGGAAATCGCAACGCCAAACATCGGCGGATCAAAGGAAAGAGGAAAGCACCAGGCAGCTGGCATGATATTGTCTTTTCCGCCGTGGCTGGAGCTGATGAGCAGTACGCGCATCGGATAAAGCAGGTGATAAATTTTTTCCATGAAGAGAATTCGAAGATAGAATTATAAAGGATTATACCGTAATGGAAATATGGAAGATGCACCCGAGTTTGCTGATGAAGTGCCAGAGGTAGAATCAGTCACAGTAGTAAGGGGAAACTTAGAGTAATTGTTCCCAAGTGTCTAATCCTGCCGTCGTTGAGACGTATTTTTGTCTGTGCTTGTCAGTGATAAGTATAAAAAGACTATCCTCGTATTATTCTATAACTTCAGCTTAGAACCTACTATTTACAGCGGGGTAGGGTAGCCTGGAGATAACTTGTAGAACGTTGTTCTACGGTTACTAGCTTGCCCACCGGGCTCATAACCCGGGGATCGGTGGTTCAAATCCACTCCCCGCTATTATTTCTAATCCTTTAATTTGAAATAGATCCTTCGATTATCCTTGCCTTTGTTTTCCAGCTTAAGCAGTTCAATTTGCCCTATCTCCTTCACGTTTTTCACGTGCGTTCCGCCATCTGCCTGGATGTCAACGCCAGGGATTTCCACAATGCGAAGAACGCTTATGCTTGGAGGCAATGCCGCAGCTAATTTCACAATGCCGGGAATTTCCATTGCTTCTTCGCGCGGCAGGGAATAAACCTTCAGTTCAATGTCCTGCTTCAGTATTTCATTTGTCTTCTGCACGCAACGTTCCATCACATCTCTGTCAAAGCTCTCAAGGTTGAAATCAAAGCGTACTTTATCCTCTTCCAGCTGGTTGCCGGTTATGAGAACGCGAAGCTCGTTATACATCGTTGCGCCTAGAATGTGTGCGGCCGTATGCGTCTTCATGAGTCTGTAGCGTCTTTCCCAGTCAAGCACACAATGCACTGCGTCTCCTGCCTTCAGGCCTTCTTTGTCCAGTTCATGCAAGGTCTTGCCATCTTTTTTCGCTACATTAAGCACCTTGTACTCAACACCTGCTGCAATGAGCCTGCCAGTATCGCTTGGCTGGCCGCCACCACGCGGATAGAAAATAGTCTTGTCAAGCACTATGCTTTTTCCCATTGCTTCTGCTACTGAAGCATCGCATTCTTTCAAATAGCTGTCTGTAAGATAAATCGGCTCAGTCATGTCTATTTATCCCGCGCAAGAAATTAAAATGTCAGGTTTAAAAGGTGTTCTACACTATATTCCAATAGTATACACAGAGATGATGTGATGGAGACAACCTCGGATTTGAAAAAAATAGAAGATACGATCAAGTTCATAGACGAGGTCACTTCCTGGAGCCGGGTGCCGGCAGGAAGCGTGCTTCGCGTCCATGCCTATTCCTACGCCAACTGGGGTATCCAGTTGACTCCTGACAATATTGATTCTCTCATTAACGAATCAGCAAAGGCTTATGCAGTAGAGTGGCAGGAAACTGATGCCAGCCTTAACAAACTGGTTGCAGCTGCATCAGAGCTTGCAGGCCTCAGCGACGTCAATGCTAATCTAAACCGGCAAATCGGAAAGCTGGCGCTGTCGCATGTGCATAACGCCATTGAAAAACAGGGCTCTTTTGTATTACTGGATCTTGGTGCAGGTCTTGGGTCGACTACTGAAGCGGTGCTTGACCGGATGATAGAAACCGGCATAATGCCAAAGTCTGAGTCGCAGCTCATTCTTGTAGATCCGTCACTAAAACGCCTTGAAACTGCCCATGAAATGCTGACAAAGAAGATAGATTCAGCTGGCATAGCAGATCTGTTTAAGATTGCGACAATAGCCGAGCAGGATATTGATTTTTTGCAGTTGGCAGAAACTTCATCTATAGATCTGGTCGTGGGCAATGCTTATCTTCATCACCATGCATTCAATACCCATCTTCAGCAAATAAATCAGGTACTGAAGCCAGGTGCCCCATTTATCATTGGTGACTGGCACAATAGCATGTGGGAAAAACCAGAGCGCGTATTCTGGTTGCTGCGACTGCTGATGGACCCGGAAGACAAAAAAATCAGGCAAATTGTTTTTGATGTTGTCACCGGCAAGCAGGAGAACATGCGCGGCTTTTTTGTGCCGTCTGAGCTGACGAAATTCAAGCGTCATTTCATAGGTCCCTATAGCGATAGATTGCTTAGGGCTTTTGACGGTCTTACCATGGCTGAAAGACAGGCCAATTGTGGTATAATCGAATTCTGGGCTGCAGTTGCCCAGAAGTGTGATGCAGCCAAGGTGCATTCGCCGATTTATTTCCTGGAAGGCCACGAACGCGTGAGCAAGCGAGTTGAGAATCTAACTAATGCGGGGTTTGTATTTGACAGCGAATCTAGGCAGAGATATATGGAGCTGCTGCCCAAGCGCGGAGAGCTGGCTGCGGTAATGACTGTGAGAAAGAAAGCTCTGATAAAATAGAAGCGCTAGGGGGAGATTTGAACTCCCGGACGCTTACTTTTTTGACGGTTTGGGGAAGTTCCTGCTAAAGGCGAAACGGTTGGGAGTTAACCCCACAGAACCGTTAGAATTCCGTGGGTATAACAGTTAACCCCACAATTTTTAAATGTTTTTGTGGGTATAACTAATCATGGCGTTGAAGATAAGGAAAATCAAGGGCAAAAGCTACTATTATCTGGATAAAAATATCCGACTTGGCGAGAATGAGTGGAAAACATTTTCCGTTTACATAGGATCAAAGAAACCGACGCCAACCGAATACAAGAAGTTTGAGGCTGCCTTGAACAGGCAGGTAGCAAACTATGTGCGCAGAGCAATCCTGCGGCCAGACACGGAATTCATCAATGAAAAAACTGCTTTCCTGCTGGAGCGCATAAAGGCGGTATACAAGAGAATACCTTCGATGGCAGGCAAGAAAAAGCTTGTTGAATACCTCAAAATGCAGAGAGAAACATTCATAACAAACACAAACGCCATAGAAGGGAGTCGTGTTACCCTTGAACAGACAAAAAGAATCCTCGAACTTATCGACAATTTCGCGCCTCAGGACAGGGACGAAATCGAAGTCGTAAACATGAAAAATGCGCTGGACAAATACGAACTTTTAGTCGGTAAGAAAGCAAAACTGGACGAAAAGATTATACTTGCCATTCATGCTACTATCCTGAAGGGAATTCCAAGATATGAGAAATATGCTGGTACGTGGAGGGATGTCAATGTTTACATTAGAGGATGCAAATACGTCTTTCCTGACTGGAAGGACGTTCCCGTGCTCATGAAACAACTCCTAGGCTGGTATGAGAAAAATAAGGACCAGCTGCATCCAGTTGAACTGGCAGCCAAATTCCATGCCAAATTCGTGACGATCCATCCATTTGCAGATGGAAATGGCAGGATGGCCCGGCTTCTCATGAATTACATCCTGCAAATAAACAGTTTTCCATTCACAGATGTTCCATTCTCAAAAAGAGACGAATATTTCGACTGCCAAGAGGCAGCACATTTTGGGCATTATCGGCTTTTTGTTGATTTTCTAGTGAAAGAGATACAAGAAGAGTACAAGGCCTTTAGGAAGAGCATGGCACGGAAAGCGAGTTAACTATCATTGTTCACGCAGAAATAGAAACGCTAGGGGGGAGATTTGAACTCCCGGACGCTTACGCGCAACAGGTTAGCAACCTGCCGCCCTACCAGGCTAGGCGACCCAAGCACAAGAAAAGTTTCCTTGACTTTGTTGAGAACTATGTTCTCAATTGTTGAGATTGCTTCTCAATCTCCACATCCACCTGAGGTAATTCCCCAGGCGTATCCATCCTCTTAATGCGAGAATCAGCTTTTAATTTTTCCCCAGGCAGAGAGTCTCCAGCGCTGGCCCATCCTTCTGCTCAAAGCAACGTGCATGCCCGGATAAACAACAACCGGCCGTTTAAGCTGTATGGTGGCAATGCCCTTCTTCAGCTGCTTGATTACCCCTATGCCTGTGTAAGTGTGAACGTTTACGACAACTGGCTCATCAGCCCTGAGCAGCTGCACTTCCATGTCCGGCCTGGTAAGCATCTTGTATTCTACTGCAATTTCTCCAACCGGGTCAGGGACTTCGCCTTTCCTGCCAAGTATGTTGCCCACGAGCCCGTCTGATTTGGTCATGGTCGGGTCTATCTCGGTGCATACGGCAAGCAAACCACCGGCATGCGCCTCCTTCAGCGCCTCATTCTCATCCCGCAGGCTTTTGACTACGGATGTTATCTTCTCAGCAGGCGCGCCCTCTTTGCGGGCTACGCCCGGGCTTATGTCTATTTCATCCCCTTCTTTCAGGGAACCGGAAACTATGGAGCCGCCAACCACTCCGCCTTTGAGCTTTTCCAAATCTGCTCCAGGCAGGTTGACGTCAAATGAACGGGAAATATACATGCGCAGCTGGGTTTTCTCATCGCGCTTTGGCGTAGGGATAGTCTCTTCTATTTTTGCAGCCAGCGCGTCTATGTTAAGGTTTACGTTTGCCGCAATGGGTACTATCGGCGCATTCTCCGCTATCGTGCCTTTGAGGAATGCCTTAATCTGTTTGTAGTTCTCCAGCGCCTTTTCTTTTGTTACCAGGTCAATTTTAGTCTGCACCACTACAATGTTCTTTATGCCGGTTGTGTTGAGCACTATCATGTGTTCCAGTGACTGGGGTTGCGGGCACGGTTCGTTTGCCGCAACCAGGAACAATGCACCATCAAGGATGCTTGCTGCTGCGATGACTGTAGTCATGAGCGTTTCGTGTCCCGGCGCATCCACGAATGATACTTTGCGCTTGAGTACTGCCTTTTCTTTGCACTGCGGGCATTCTTTTTTCAGCGTTATTGCCTTGCACTTGGGACACCGATATATAATCGCATCGGCATAGCCGAGACGAATGGAGATGCCCCTTTTCATTTCTTCGCTGTGGGTATCAGTCCATTTGCCGGTTAGTGACTGGGTTAAAGTAGTCTTGCCATGGTCAACGTGGCCAAGTAGCCCTATGTTTACCTCTGCCTGCAATCAGTTCACCTACTTCTTCTCCTCTTTCTTTTCAGGCATCTTGAAGATTTGATCAAGTGGCGTAGGGCCTGCTTCAACGACTTTTGAGTTGACCTGCATTATTTCTGAAGAGAAGGCGTTGCCGCGGAGGGTCTTCCTTCTGCGTTCGCCTTTTTCCTTGGCCCTGAATCCCACTCCTTTCGTAAGCAATGCGGTTGTTTTCTTCGGGCCGGCTATGTCCCTTCTCATGGGAAAACCGCTGCCGTCGCTTCCGCCGGTAAGCTCTATCTTGTAGCCGCCTGCGCCCAGGAAGCCAAGTTCCATTACATCCCCTATTTTCTTTCCGGAGAGTTCTGTTTCCCTGTCCTTTGGCACGTCAATCTTGTAGCTTTTGCCTGTCTTTGTGTCTGAGACTATCAATTGCATTATACCACCTTGTGTTTGTTGTTTATTATAAGAAACATTAAAAAAGGATGGAGCTGGCTAAAAATAAAAAGAAAGAAAAAAGGAAAAACGGAATTAGGCGTTCTTCATCTTTACCTGGTAGACGTAGCCGTCAGTGCCTACGAAGTACATGTAGCCCTTCGTTTTGGATACTTTCTCGCTACCGACTTTCTTTTTCCTGCCGCCCTTGTTGTGCTTCATTGGGGCTGCCCAGACGAATCCGTCTTTACCTATATAATAGAGATATCCGTCTTCTCTAGATATTTTTTCAGAAGATACTTTTTCTCGTTTTGCCATATTTTCACCTTCTCAACTTTTTGCCGCGTTATCGCGACGACGGTATATCGGGGGTATGGTTTATAAATTTATCCCGTTGCTCCGAGAGCTGGCAAATGTTTTTAAATCTACGTCGAAATGCGCCATTGTCTCCGGCGATGGGATTTTCGGCAGGCTGCTGCGGCCTCTCCGTCGTAATTCCGTCGTGGGAAAAACCGCCTGGTAGAAGGAATATTTATAAACCTTTGCCATGCAAAATAAAACGCAATCTTTTTAAAAGTTGCTATCATTTTCGAGGTGTTTGAATGGGAACAACAGTGAAATTTTGTCCAGAATGCAAAAGCAAAAGGCTTATTCGCGACTATGAGCGCGGAGAAATCATTTGTGCCGACTGCGGCCTGATTCTCGCGGAGAACATCCAGGATCAGGGTCCGGAATGGAGGGCGTTCGACGCTGAGCAGAAGGAGAAGAAGGCAAGAGGCGGCGCGCCGATAAAGTACATGAGGCCCAATAAAGGCCTGGTCACTGAAATAGACCAGTACAACAGGGACATTCGCGGCGGCAAGATTTCCGCCAAGAAGCAGGCCCAGCTTTACAGGATGAGAAAATGGCACAAGAGAGCGTCCGTATCATCGTCTATGGAAAGAAACCTGATTATTGCTTTGACTGAAATGGACCGGGTTGCCTCGGCGCTTGGTCTGCCGGAAAATATTAAGGAAAGCGCAGCGCTGCTTTATCGTAAAGCAGTGAAGGACGAGCTTATCCGTGGCAGACTGATTGAAAGCGTTGTCGCTGCCGTTATTTATGCCATCTGCAGGATGAGGGGCATTCCACGCACGCTGGATGAAATCTCCAAGATGTCAGGCATAGAGAAAAAGGAGATTGGCCGCGCCTACAGGTTCCTGAAGGCAGAGCTGAAGATTGACGTTCCGCTCACTGACCCTTCACAGTACGTTCCCAAGTTCGCAACAGCGTTGAAGCTTAATGGCGAAGTGCAGGATGATGCGGTGAAGCTTATCAAGAAGGCTTTGCGCAAAGGACTGATTTCAGGCCGCGGCCCGACTGGTGTGGCTGCAGCAGCGTTATACATCGCTTCGGCAATGCACGGCGTTAAGAAAACGCAAAAGGAAGTGGCAGACGTGGCAGGCGTAACCGAAGTCACGATCAGGAACCGCTACCGCGAGCTGAAGAAAGAGCTCGGCCTGAAGGTAAACCTGTAGCTTTTTTTATTTTATTTTCTATTTTTTATTTTCATGATAAGCAGTTTAATAAACGTTTTCTGCAATCTAACTAACGGTGCTAATCATGGTTGAGGAAAAGGCAGTTCAAGATTATCTTCCGTGGACAGAAAAATACAGGCCGAAGAAGCTAGGCGACGTTGTTGGCCAGAAGGACACGGTGGAATCGCTTAAAGCTTACATAAAGGCAGGCAACATGCCTAATATGCTTTTCTCCGGACCGCCTGGTGTCGGCAAAACCACCTGCGCGCTGGCTCTGGCGCACGAATTATTCGGCAAGGAAATCAGCGGCAATTTCATGGAACTGAATGCATCAGATGAAAGGGGCATAGACGTGGTGCGCGGCCGCATCAAGGACTTTGCCCGCAGCGTATCCATGGGTGGCGCGCCATTCAAGCTTATTTTCCTGGACGAGGGCGATGCGCTTACAACAGACGCGCAGCAGGCGCTTAGGCGCACCATGGAAAGCTATGCCAAGGCAACTCGATTCATAATCTCAGCAAACTATTCATCCAAGATAATCGAGCCTATCCAGAGCAGATGCGCCATATTCCGGTTCCTGCCTATAGAGGAAAAGGATTCGGAGAAAGCGCTGGAGCACATCGCAAAAGAGGAAAAACTCAAGGTGGATGAAAAAGGCTACGCAGCTATGTACTACGTTTCAGAGGGCGACATGCGCCGGGCGATAAACGTGCTGCAGGGCGCGTCCATGCAGTCAACGCATATAACTGACGAATTGGTGCATAAAACCAGCAGCCGGGCCAAGCCGAAAGAAATAAAGGAAATGGTTGACCTGGCGCTTGCCGGAGATTTCAAGGCAGCGCGCGAGCGGCTGGACAAGGTAATCATTCACTACGGCCTTAGCGGCGAAGACGTAATATTTCAAATTTACAGGGAAATACCTTCACTGGACATCCCTGAGCAAAAGAAGGTGCTGCTTATTGACCGCGTAGGTGAATACAACTTCCGCCTGGTGCAGGGTGCAAATGACCGCATACAGATAGAGGCTTTGCTTGCGCACTTTTCAGCCATAGGCAAGAGGTAGGCCATGCGCGTTGCGCTGTTTCTTATTTTTCTTACGGCAGCAGCATTTGCCCTGCCGCTGGATATAAGCGAACAGAAGCAGACAGGCGTGGACGGCTCCTGGAACATACAGCTTTCAGGGGATTATGACTGCAACAGGAATATCACCATTCATGTGGCAACTCCATCTGGTAGCAGCATATCCAATGCGGATGTGCGGCTGTTCTACGTTGGCGACCATCCGGTTACTCTGGCAGCGGGAAAGACAGATAGAAATGGCGATTATTTTTATACAATAATGGGCAATGCCTCATTCGCAACGCATATTTTCGTCGTGACAGCAGAAAAGGAGAATTATCGGCTGCAGGAAGCGCATTTTACTCTACCGCGTTGTGATGGCAGCCGCGTTAACAGTGCTGCGGCAAACAAGGCCAAGCAAAATGCTTCAGTGAATAAAACACAGCAGACTAGCAACGTAACTAAGCCGCCTCCTGTGCAGAACGGTAGCGTAAACAGTAGCGCAAATAGCACGTTGAATAATACGGCTACGCAAGATAAGCCAGAAGCCAAGTCCTGCCTCCCCCTATTCATTCTACTATGCGTGCTGGCAGGCAGTAGAACTTTTTAATTTTGCCATTCCAATGATGGCATGCGCTACTGGCTGATGCTTTTTGTTGTTGCGGTCTCATTTGCTGTTCCCATAAATATTCTTGAGCAAAAAGAAACGGGCGCAGTAGGCACGGAACATTTCAACGTTTCGCTGCGCTATGACTGCAACAAGACCATTTCCGTTCTTCTGAACTCCGGCAGCCAGCCTGTTGGCGGTGCGTCAGTGCGCCTTTTCTATGAAGAGCGTTATTCTTCATTACTTGGCACTGGTTCTACAGATGCGCAAGGCTACTACAATTACACTCTCATGGGAAATCCTAAGAACATGAAAAATCTTTTCATCGTTACAGTTGAGAAAAGCAATTTCAGGACAACTGAAACGCACTTCGTGCTTCCCTATCCATGTTTTGAGCCGCAGGAGCCGGTAGTGCCGCAGCAGAATCAGACTCAGAATAACAGCATGCAGCAAAACAATACGCAGAATAATACTCCGCCTGCAAGCCAACAGAATCAAACTCCGTCGCAGCAAAATTATACTCAGAACTATTCAAACAATACGTATATTCCGCCTGAGAATCCGCCTGCAGCGAAAACCTGCCTAGGTATATTATTTCCACTGGCCGTAGCGTTTCTTCTGAGGAAAAATTAGGGTTCGCACATGCTCCAGCCGCACTTAATGCATTTTATGCAGCCTTCGGCATGGAAAATTCTTGCTTTGCAAACAGGGCACAGCCCCTGTCTTATGAGCTCATCATCGCTTTTTTTAATTCCAAGCTCTTCGCTTTCGCCCATCTCAAGCAGCCTTCAACATGGATTTTATGCCCTTCATCAGACCCTCTGATTTCGCCTTCCAGCCTGCGAGGAATCCCTTTAGCTTGTCTCCGCCGCGCAGTAGGCCGAGTATCTCTCCTGCCGAATTGCGCAGTGCCTTGCCTGAGGCAAAATTCCCGCCCTGGTGCAGTACCCGCAGCAGTTCGGTAACGCCTGCCTTGGTATACATCGGTTTTCCGGTCTCGCTTTCTATCTTTGTACTCCACTCCTTGACAAATGACTGGGTCTCGGAAGATTTGAGGAACTCGTTGAACGAAGGAGCTGCCTTTTTCTCCTCTGGCTTCTCCTCTGGTTCCTTTGTTTTCATCTCTTCTTTGAATATGCCGAGCCAACCGGAAAGCATGGGATCACGCGTTTAATAGCAAGCTCAAAATTTATAAAGATTCGTAGAGGATTTTCCTTCATGAAATTAAGATATCTATTGATTCTGGTTTTGGCAATATCTTTGCTTGGCTGCATTAGTCTTCCGCAAACTCCTGCCGGTGGTACAACACAGCCGCCTGTTGCCGTTGTAAATAAAACCGTGCCTGCTGCCGAGCAGGTGGAGATTAACGTCGGCACTACGGAAAACGGCAATAACAGTGCTGCTGCGGTGGAGGAGGAAGTGAAGAAGGCAGACAGCAAGGAAATACATTTCCGCACCACTGACCAGTGGGACATTTACGCATCAGTGTATTATGCCAAAATTACAAATCCGGAAAAGGCCATTGTGCTGCTGCATCAGTTTGGCAGCGATAGGAGCGACTTTGATTCCCTTGTGCCGGTACTCAGGCAGCAGTTTCCTGATTATGATATAGTCGTATTGGACATGCGCGGCCATGGAAAGAGCACTAACCTGGGAAGCTATTCCAAATTCCAGACAGGCGATTTCCGCGCCATGAAGAATGATCTGAAGGCGCTTAAGGTGTATGAGCAGGTAAATCGGCCGTCTATGAAGAAGTACTATCTAGTCGGCTCAAGCCTGGGCAGCTCTGTTGCCCTGGATTATGCAGTGGATGACAGCGATGTGTTTTCAGTAATAATGATTTCGCCAGGTCTCAACTACCAGGGCTATGACGTAACAGAAAAAGCCCAGTCCTATCTGCGCAGGCTTTTCCTGGCAGTGGCAGAGCAGGATACCTATTCAAAGACCTCTGCAGACCAGATTTACAGCACCTCTCCATCTGATATAAAAGACGAGAAGGTGTATTATGGAATAGGCGCGCATGGCAATGCGCTTTTTGCGGCAACTGCATCCGGCGCCGAGCCGCTTAGCAGCAAGATAGTAAGCTGGCTTAACAGGTGATATTTATGGCAGATGAGGAAATCAAGAATGAAGAAGATGGGCTTAATGACATAAAGAAGAATGACGACACCGGTGAAGTGGAAGACGAAAGCGATGAAGATGCAACTGAGCGTTTGGGCACTGACGACATCATGCAGGATACGCCGGGCGCAGACGCAGACAAAGTCGCCAACGTGCTCTGGGAGCTGGAAAGCGAAGTTGTCAAGCTTGAATCGTTGGTAAGCGACTGGGAAGCTGCCGGTGAAGAAGAGCAGCGGGAATCCATTGAAGAGGAGATGCCCAAGGCCGTTGCCCTGGTTAAGCGGAGCCTGAAACGACTTGACGAACTGAGGCTGCTGCTCAAGGAAGGAATGCCGGCAGCAGACGAGTACGAAACCGAGCTGGTCAGCAGGGCCGGAGTTATGCTGAAGAAGGCTGCGGAGATACTAGAGGAATAATATGAGCGCTGCAAAATTGGTTCTTAACGAAGAAAAGCTGCGCCTAGAGAAGTTCAACACTCTAAGAGAAGATTTCAATAAACTGACAAAGGAATTCAATGATGCTGCGGCAGCATTTCCCAAGGCAAAAGGCGTGAAAATAGCTTCTGCATGGCATGATATGAAACTGGCCAACAAGGTCCTTGATGGCGGCGCAGTCGAGTTGATGAGGGCGTATGACAAGCTTCCTGGGGCATTGAAAGAGCGGTATGCGCAGGATCAGGATATCAAATTCGCAATGACGATTGTAGGAAGAAAAACCTAGAACATTCCGAACGGCCCTTTTTTTGCAGCCTCTTTTTCAAATTCTTCCAGCAGCTCTTTTTGTTTTTTATTCAGCTTTTTCTGAATCTCAATTTTTACCTTGATTAGCAAATCTCCTTTTCCGCTGCGCTGCAGCCGCGGCATGCCCTCGCCGCGCAGTGTCAGCACCTCGCCTGGCTGGGTGCCGGCTGCCACCTGCACCTTTTTCTTTCCTGAGAGCAAGGTCTGCACTTCCATTTCCCTGCCTAAAACAGCTGCGGTAAAAGGCACTGAAAGCTCGGTAAGCAGGTCATCACCTTCCCTTTCAAACAGCTGGTGCTTTTTCACGTGAATGTCAGCGTATAAATCGCCATAGCCTGCGCCGGTATATTCGCCTGCATCATCAATCCGCATTCTCATCCGGTCAAATGCGCCTGCAGGGATGTTTATGCTAATGTGATCGCGCTGTTTTTTCATACCATTGCCGTTGCAGTCACCGCACGCCCTATCATAGCTTTTTCCAGCGCCGCCACATTTGTTGCATGCGGCAATCGTCTGGAAATGCATTGGCCCAAGGCGCCTGGTGATGCGCACTCTTCCCGCGCCGCCGCATTGCGGACAGGTACGTATGCCTGCACCGGGCGCTCCTCCGCTTCCTTTGCAGGTGCTGCATTTCTTTACGCGGTTATAATCGAATTCACGCGTTGCTCCCTTTGCCGCTTCTTCCAGTGTTAGCTCCACGCTGGTCTGCAGGTCTCCGCCGGTGCGCTGCCTTCTTTCTCCAAATCCGAAAAGGTCAAACGGGTCGCCGCCGAATCCCATGTTGCCGAATACGTCTTCAAAGTCAGCATAATTTGCATTGCGGAAAATATCCTCGCGGCTGTACTGCTGGCCAAACCCGGCATGGCCATAGGCGTCATACTCCTGCCGCTTCTGGTCGTCGCTCAGCACTGCATAGGCTTCGCTTATCTCCTTGAATCGTTCTTCTGCACCTGCATCCTTATTGCGGTCCGGGTGGAACTGCAGCGCCAGCTTGCGGTAGGCCTGCTTTATGTCGTCTTTGCCTGCGGTTTTCGCAACGCCTAGAACTTCATAGTAATCTTTCTTGGTCATATTTCCGCCTTATCTGTACATATTGTCGTGTTTTTTCTGCTGCATCTCATGCCATCTGCGCACTACGCTCTGCTCCCACGTCTCTTCTATCTTCCTGTGCTCAACTGGCGGCTGCTCTTTTCCGGTGAGCACTGCATAGGCCTCGCTTATCTCTTTGAACTTTTCTTCGGCGTCTGCTTCCCTGTTTCGGTCTGGATGGTAAAGAAGCGCAAGCCTCCTATAGGCTTTCTTTATCTGGTCTTCGCTTGCGTCCTTTTCCACTCCAAGAACTGCGTGGTAATTTTTCATTTATATCCTCATTTTTCCGGGTTTCGCTGGTTTCCAAAGCCCGAGTAATCGCTGCCCTGGCCTTCTCCGCCAGAGTAGCTGCCTCCTGCTCCAGGCCCTTCAGCACCACTTGAGCCGCCAGGTTCGCCTGGACCTGCGCCCTGCTGGTAGAACGAACCGCCTACTTTTTCAAGCACTTTCTTCAGCTGCTCAGTTGCATCGTGTATCTTCGCAACATCGTCGCCTTTCAATGCCTCAAGCAGCTTTTCCTTTGCTTCGGTAACTTCTTTTTTCTGTTCCTCCTTTATCTTATCCTTGAATTCTTCCAGCGTTTTATCTGTGGTGTACAGGATTGATTCGGCCAGGTTCTTTGCCTGAGCAAGCTCAAACATTTTCTTGTCCTGCTCTGCATACTGCTCTGCTTCTTTCATCCGCTTCTGGATGTCATCATCATTCATCTTGTGTGGAGCAACAATCTGTATGCGCTGCTCTTTTCCGCTTGCCTTGTCCTTTGCAGAGACATTGAGAATGCCGTTTGCATCTATATCATAGGCGACTTCAATCTGCGGAATGCCTCTTTGCGCAGGCGGAATGCCTGTCAGGGTGAATTTGCCCAATGATACATTGTCTTTAGCCATTGGCCTTTCGCCTTGCAGCACATGGATGTCCACTGATGTCTGGAAGTCTGCTGCTGTTGTGAAAATCTGGCTTTTCTTTGTCGGAATGGTTGTATTCCGGTCAATGAGCTTGGTCATGACGCTGCCCATGGTTTCAATGCCTAATGTCAGTGGCGTAACGTCTAAGAGTACAATGTCTTTCACTTCCCCTGAAAGAACTCCGCCCTGGATTGCCGCGCCCATGGCAACACATTCCATCGGGTCAACACCACCCTCTACTTTCTTGCCAACTGTTTCTTCAACGAATTTCTGCACAATCGGCATTCTTGTAGGTCCGCCTACCATAATTATCTTGTCAATGGCTGCAGGCGTAAGCTTTGCATCGCCCAATGCTCTTTCAACAGGAGCTGCGCACCTGTCTATTATCGGTCTGATAAGATCCTCAAGCTTTGCCCTTGTGAGCTTGTAGGTGAAGTGCTTTGGCTCGTTCTTGACAGATGCAAGGAAAGGCAGGTTGATTTCACTGTCTAACGTGGTTGACAGTTCTATCTTTGCCTTTTCCGCAGCTTCCCATATGCGGTTCTGCGCCTGCTTGTCTTTTGTGATATCAACGCCAGACTGCTTTCTGAACTCATCTGCAAGGAATTCTGAGATTATCCTGTCCATGTCTGTGCCGCCTAATTGCGTATCACCGCTTGTGGACTTCACTTCGAAAACTCCGCCGCCGAATTCCATGATTGTGACATCAAGCGTTCCGCCGCCCAAGTCAAATACCATGATTTTCATGTCTTTGCCTACTTTGTCAAGGCCATAGGCAAGACAGGCTGCCGTAGGTTCATTCACAAGCCTTACGACATCTAAACCGGCAATCTTGCCTGCATCTTTTGTTGCCTGTCGCTGATTATCATTGAAGTAAGCAGGTACTGTAATCACTGCTTTGTCAATAGATTCGCCAAGATGCGTGTCCGTATCCTTCTTTATCTTCTGTAGGATGAATGCAGAAAGCTCCTGCGGGCTGTACGGCTTACCGTTTATATTATACTTGAAGGTCGTGCCCATCTTTCTCTTGAACGCTGTCACCGTGCCTTCTGGATTTGCCACCAGCTGCCTTCTTGCCGGCTCGCCTACCAGGCGCTGCCCGTCTTTAGTGAATGCCACATAGCTTGGGAAGGATTTTCCGTATTGCGAAGTTCCTTCTGCGCTTGGCACTATTTTCGGCTTTCCGCCTTCAAGATATGCTGCCGCCGAGTTGCTGGTCCCCAAATCAATTCCTACGATTTTACCCATATATTTCACCTCTTAGTATTATTCTTTCTCCGTTTCCTCTCTTTTTTCTTCTTTCTTCTCAGGCTTCCTACCCACGATAACCTTTGCATGGCGCAGGATTTTGCCCTTAAACATGTAACCTTTTTGCACTACTGCAAGTATCTTGCCGTCTTCTCCGTCTTCTGTTTTTATCGCCTCATGCAGGTACGGGTCAAACCTGCCTGTTGAATGCATCTCCTCTAGGCCAGCTGCCTTGAGCGTTGCCATGAGGTTTTTGTAGATAAGTTCTACTCCCTTCCTAAATTCGCTATCAGTTTTCTCATGCTGCAAGGCCATCTCAAACTGCTCCACAACCGGCAGCAGCTCTGCGACTAATGCAGCTTTGCTTACTGAAGCAAGCTCTGCATGCTGTTTTTCGCTGCGTTTTCTGTGGTTATCAAACTCAGCCTGCAGCCGCAGTACCTTATCCTCCAAATGTATTAGCTTTTCGTCTGAAACTGGCACTGTCTGTTCAGCTGCTTCCTCCAGCTTTGGTTCTAGCTTTTCCTCGTGTTTTGAAATAGAAATCACCCTATTGTGTCATTTCCTCTTCTATAAGCCTGGCGATGCGTTTCATTCTTTCAAAACGGCGCACCATCTCTGCTTCCATATCCTCTATAGTATTATCCAGTCGTGTTCTCTTTAGATAATAGAATCTGCCCTGTTTGACCACTGCGCCTGAGCGCATCATGGTGTTAAGATGATAGACTACGGCGCCTTGGCTTACATGGCATCTGCCACTAATCTCAACTGAGCGCACGCCCTTATCGCTTTTCTTCACCAGTTCCTTGAAAACTTCATTTGCCAGCTTGTCATCTTCGTCGCCAAAGCCCAGGCACTGGAAAATCCATTCAATCTGTTTTTCCGAATTGCGTTCCTTCGGCTCATCCAGGTCCCGCAGCGCCATTTCATTGCATTCCCGCTGGCGTTTTGGCGGTGTTCCCTGCGGCTGCGCACCACGTTTAGCCGGCCTGCGTTGTTTTGCCTTCTGTTTTGTTTTACCCCTCATATTTCAAGCTTTATTGCAAAATATTTAAAAACCTTTTGATAATTTTAACAAAACGTTAAAATTTTAAGAACCTTGCTCTTCTCGGCGTGCCCCCTAAAAATGCAGTCGTTATAATCCGGACATGGCCCTTCGCGGAAGCTTCGGGCCGTATTTGCGCTCCGGCTCACGGCCGTTCGTCTTTGGTTTTGGAAGAGTTGTAGCAAAGGCGATACAGCCGCGGAACGGCTCCTGAGGCTGCTTGGGCGCTGCCTCGGGCTGTTTGCCCTTGGTTTCCCACCTGTCATGGTCAAAAGTATCGCCCTGCGGCGTCATCATCTTTTCCTTTTTATCATCAGACATATGAATGCACCTGCTTGTATTTTTTCAACTATTTGCACCAACGTGTTTTTAAATCTTCCACCACCAAAAAACCCTAAAGACCGCCTTGCTGCGCCGTTTGATCCTGCTAAAAAAGCGGCAAAGCACAGATTTATAAATAACTTCTGCGCAAATACAGATTATAAAAGGCAGAATTCTGTTTCTCTGTTGCGCTTGGATGCGACCGCCGTGTGGCAAAAAGCCCGGGGATGGCCGAGAATGGAATTCCCCAAGAAAGAGTGAAAAAAACATGAACTTTAGAGATATGAATATAAGCGAACCGACAGTGAAAGCGCTGGATAGTCTTCGCTATCTGGAACCAACGGAAGTGCAGCAGAAAGTGATTCCGTTTATATTGGCTGGGAAGAATGTCATGGTCAGAAGCAAAACTGGCACAGGCAAGACGGCCGCATTTGGCATTTCGCTCATAGAGCGGATAAGGTCAGGCAACAGCAAAAAAGCACTGATACTTGCGCCAACGCGCGAGCTGGCAGTGCAGATTTGCAAGGAAATACGGCTGCTGGCAAGCTACCAGCGGTTGCGCGTGACCGTAGTCTACGGAGGCCAGTCAATTAACCCGCAGATAGACACTCTCAGGCATGGCGTGGAAGTGCTGATAGCGACGCCAGGCAGGCTGCTTGATTTGTTCAGACGCAATGCGGTGAAGCTGCACGAATTTGACTTTGTGGTGCTTGACGAGGCAGACCGCATGCTTGACATGGGTTTCATCGATGATATTACTGCGATAATGGACCAGGTGTCCAAGCAGCGAATGACGCATCTGTTCTCGGCAACGCTGGACGAGCGCGTACATACCATTGCGCGCCGCTACATTAGCGATCCGGAAATACTGCATTTGGGCGCAGAAGAAAAGCCCCCGGAAATACACGAGGAGACTACGCTGCTGGGCAGGCCGCAGAAATTCGGCAGGCTCAAGGAGATACTGGCCAAGCACAGCAGTGAAAAAATACTCATTTTCGTGGCAACGCAGCGTGCAGTGGATTTCATCTGGCGCAGGCTAGCAGACGTTTCCATTCCGGCAGTGTGCATCCACGGAGGCCTCACCCAGGCAAAAAGGGAGCGCACATTGCAGGACTTCAAGGACGGCAGGTGCAATATCATGGTGGCAACGGACGTGGCATCGCGCGGTTTGCACATTGATGATATTGGACTCGTGATTAACTATGACCAGGCCATGGATGCGGACACGCACATCCACCGCATCGGCAGAACCGGCAGGATGGGCAAGGCAGGCAAGGCCATAACATTCGTTGAGACAGGCCATCGGGAGCGGCTTCGCTCGCCTGACGAATATGTTGATTTATCAGAATACTACAAGCGCGGTGAAAAGCCGCCAGAGCATCTTCTCAGGCAGCACGGGCGCAGTTCTGACCGGGATTATCGCCGCGGGCCAAGCTCCGGTGGCCGCTCAGGCGACTATGGGCATTCAGGCGGTCGTTCGCATAGCGGAGGTCCTGGCAGCCATACGGGCGGTAGTTCACACGCAGGCCCGAGAGAAGGCGGCTATGCAGGCCCATACAAGAAATCCGGCGGCTACAAGCGCGGCGGTTCAGGAGAAGGCTCGCATGGGCGCAGTTCTTACGGCGGACCAAAACGGACTCACAAACGATTTTAAACCATTTTTTGATTTTACTGGACTTGGTTGAAACTGTTCGAGACTCCTGTAACTGAAGTCAGTGATTGGTTTACAAACTGGAGATCAATGGTCGCTCCAGGCGCAGACACTTTTACCTGGTACTGGCGGTTGCCTTCCGTGTATGCGGTAAGTTCATAGGAAAACGACTCTTTCAGGTATATGGTAACTGTGGCATCAGCTAGATTGCTCCAGGGCGCGGTCTTGTCAAGTGACGTATAGTCGCTTGTATTAGTGATATTATACTCTATCCGGTCTATCTTCATGTAGGCAACTGCCGGGTCAGATGGCCTGCCCATGTCAAAGTCGCTTTCTCCAAGGTCTATTTTCTGTCCGCTAATACCGTTCTTTAGTTTAGGCGAGATGTGTGCCCAAAAGCTGTAGCCAAAGCGGATGGCCAGCACCTCAGTTACGGCGACCATGGTTGCGACTTCATTCTGCTTATCCGGACTGGCACGCTCGGTTTCAGACAGATTGTCCCAGTACGCGGAAAAATCCATGGTCATTTTAGCCAAGACACCGAAGGCGATCTGCTGGTGGCTGAAATCCATTCCTTTGTAGTCAAGAGAATTGAGTAGCAGCAGCTCCTGCTTATAACGCTGCGTCAGCGGGTTTGTGCGGTCTTTGACATATACATCTGTTACCAAGTCAAAAGGCGGATTCTCGACGTACCAGTCTATTATTCGTCCACCTTGGAAACTCCTGTGGAGAAATGAATCGTCCATGAAAACTGCAACTCCGCCTACGTCGTCTTCAGTCAATCCGTAGCTTGCTGCGAGATTGCTGCTGTTGAAGTTGCTTGCGCCGCTCAGGTCCTTCTGCAGTGCAGAAAACAATTTGACCTCATCATTCTTTGCATTCCCGTACTCGCCTAAAAACCTTACGGTAAAAGGCATTTCGTGAAATCTATTAACATTCGGGTCGCTATCATATTGCGGGCTGACAGCCCCCTTTATGCCAACAAGGTAGAACAGCCGCATTTTTTCGTACAAGTCGGCTTGCTTAAGTACCGGCGCCATATCCTCCTGCAGGCTGACCTGTGACGGATCAAATACAGCCTTGAGGAATTTTTCAGGCCCCAGGATCTCCTGATAGGCCAGCGCGAGAGTTGTGTCAGGGCCGTAGGCCAATGAGAATTTACCGTATTTCTTACTCTGGATCGTGTTGGAAACCGCTTCAGTTACGCCCTCGTATAGGAACGTTGTTATGCCGGTAATGGTTCCCCCAAGATAAGCCTCCTGGGCATCCATTACCGCATGCGTGAACTCGTGGGCTATCAAGTCGCTGAAATCATCCATTTTATTACTGATCTGCCCGATAACGATATTAGTTATGTTGCCCTTCTTTGTCTGGGTGTCGAATATGCTAGCATCTGTCATGACGACCGTGGTCATTTTGACGTCGTCAAGTATGCGGGCGGTGTTTAGCCATGACAAATCTACTGGTTTTCCACTGGATTCTTCAAGCCCCTGTTGCAGGAGGGTGAAGTAATCTTTTTTCAATACTTCCAGGGCCTTATTTGCGTTCCTTCCCTTGTTTGCGATGGACTGCAGGTCTATGGACGCCACGCTTTCTTGTTCTACGAACTCAACATCTGAAACCGCAGCTTTCTTATATCTGGTTCCATCAGTCGTGTAATACACGTCTCCTGAATCCGGGTTATAGAACAAGTGCGTGACGCTGTTTTTCCCGACGCTAATCTGTGCCGCATCGCCATGCTTTACGTAGAGGAATTCGCCCCCTGCCTTGGTGGCCGGTTTACTGCCGTCAATAACATTCAACCGCGTATCACCGTTAAGTGTTACGAGAGTGAACGATAATGTGGATGCAGAATAGGCTAATTCCGGTTCTGATTTATTCACCAATCTTTGTTTGGGCTTGAAAGAAGTCGGTACAACCTCCGGTATGTGCACCCGTATTGGTTTTGGCTTGAACGGTTGTGGCGTAACTTCTGGCTTGTTTTCTACTGGTTTTGCCGGCGCTTTCTGTTCTTCTTCGTCTCCTCCGCACCCCTCTAGGAATGCCACGGTGCGTACTGGTTTTGTTGGCGTGGCCTTCTCAATCGTTCTTTTTGGCCGGCTGTTGCGTTTATTCTCCACACTCTCCCTATCAGCTAC
>JAZDDV010000012.1:0-3712 GCA_043809425.1 Microcaldota archaeon
ATTACGTGGCTCAAGGCTGACACAGGTCCCCAAAACAATAATGGGAGCGGAAAAGCACATTGTCAGCCGGTTTTTAATGGCGGTGTTTGAAAGCGAGGCAACGGTGAGAAAAGATGTACCGGAAATCGAGTTCAGCACTGCGAGCGAACACTTCGCAAATGATCTGGCTTACCTGCTGCTGAGATTCGGAATAGTTGCGAGAATTAAGCCAAAAAGAATTGCGGGTAATGATCACGTCTACTGGAGGTTGTACATCAGTGGGCACAGAAATCTGAAAACTTTCGAAAATGAAATCCGCTTCATCAGCAGTAGAAAAAAGGCAGCTCTTGGCAGGTGGACTAAAAGAGAGATTGAAGGTTCAACCAATAAGGACATAATGCCAAACATCCAGCTTCTTCTCAGGAAGGCAAGAGAGAAACTTGGATTGGATAAATCCCACTTCTACGGTTCCAAAAATGGTTACAGATATGAACTGTCAAAGAACATGAGCAGAAACTACCTGGCAAAAATAATCAATGGCAAACCGGAGACAAAGGAAATTGCAGTGCTGAGGGACATCGCGGAATCCGATGTCCTATGGGATGAGGTCATTGAGATAAACGCCAGTGATTTTGATGGTTATGTGTATGATTTGACGATAGGCGATACGCATACCTTCATAGCAGGTTTCGGCGGTATTATCGTTCATAATACTTACATCGTAAAGTCGGCAGCAGGCGAATGCAAAGCCGGCTTCATTAACGCAAAGCTTTCCGATTTGCTGGACATGTATGTGGGCAATACGGAAAAGAACATCCACAAGGTGTTTGAGCTGGCGCGTAAGAATTCACCCTGCATATTGTTTTTCGACGAAGTAGATGCCATCGGCGGCAGAAGGGACCAGGGCGAAGGCGCCCAGTACATGAAGATGGCAGTGAACCAGATGCTTTACGAAATGGACGGCGTGGAAGCGCACAACGAGAACGTGCTTACCATTGCGGCGACAAACGCCCCGTGGGACGTTGATCCTGCGTTAAGGCGTTCCGGCCGTTTCAGCAAGACGATTTATATTCCTGAACCGGACTTCAATTCGAGGACGGAAATCATAAAGATGCACTCAAAGAAAAGGCCTCTTGGTTTTTTCATGCCCTATCAGATGTACGCACTGACGACCATGGGCTATGCGTCTTCAGACCTGAAGGCCATTGTCGATGAAGCATCCACCTTTCCGTGGCTTGAGGCTTTCTTCTCCATGCAGAAGAAAACCGCAGAGTACATGAAGCAGGGAATGGACAAGGCAAAGGCAGAGGAGCTGGCGAAAAAGCAGGTCGCCCAGCGATCGGTGAACGTTGCAGACTTCACCCGTGCACTGATAAAGAAACGCTCGTCTTTGCCTCCGTGGTATGAGCAGGCGAAAAAACAGATAGGCAAGCAGGAAGAGGTTACCATAGTTGACGGCAAGGAGCACAAGAAAATAAGCGACAGCAAAATGGGCCCTGGTGAAAAAGAGGCATTCAAGGATTTGCTTGGCACCATCAACAACAGGAACCAGTGGTACACCAAGTTTGCGCACGGCATTGTCAAGGAGAGTTCACTTATTATTCTGCGGATTCTGTCGCTGGCGTTTACCGGCCAGCTGGTAATCGGGGCGTAGCGTGCTAGCAATAAAAAATGGCCTTGTTTTTTACAAAAACAAATTCGTCAATCTGGATCTGGCAGTAGAAGACGGGAAAATTGCTGCCATTGGAAAGAATCTCAAAGCAGACGAGCATTTTGATGCAGTCGGGCTGCTGGTGCTGCCTGGTTTAATTGATCCTCACGTGCATCTGCGCGAACCTGGCGCAGAATACAAGGAGGATTTTGCAACCGGAAGTCGTGCTGCCATTGCAGGCGGTTTCACAACCGTAATGGACATGCCGAATAATCCGCAGCCTACTGTTAGCGTAGCGCGCTATAGGGAAAAACAACAGCTTGCTGCTAAGGCAGTATGCAATATCCTATTTCATTTTGGTGCTACTGATGCAAACTTCGGCGAAGCGAAGAAAGCAGGCGCAGGTTCGATGAAAATTTATCTTGGCAAGACAACTGGCGAGTTGTTTTTGAAGCAGCCTGATTCGCTGGAAAAGCATTTTGCCAGCTTCAATGGCAATTTCGTATTCCATGCAGCAGTGCCAGCAGCAAACGAACCGCAGGAGATTGAAAATACCTGCGGAAACATCAATGCCGTTGGCCTATTGGCAAAGAAATACAAAAGAAAGGCTCACATCGCGCATGTTTCCGCTGCTGCCGAGGCAATCGCAGCAAAAAAACATAAGCTGACAGCAGAGGTTGCGCCGCATTATCTTTTCCTTTCCACAAAAGACGCGGAGAAGCTTGGCTTCCGTGGAACGGTTTATCCGAATTTACGAAGCGATGGCATCAGGCGCAAGCTGTGGGATGAGCTGCCTACTATCGATTGCATTGCAACAGACCATGCGCCGCATACGCTTGAGGACAAGCAAAAAGGCGCGCGTGGTTTTCCTGGTCTTGAGACGTCTTTGGCAGTGATGCTGCAGGCCTATTCGGAGCGGCTGCTGTCGCTTGAATGGCTTGTGGCAGCGATGAGTGAAAAGTCTGCTGCCATCTTCGGTTTGAAAGGCCGCGGCAAAATAGAAAAAGGTGCAGCAGCTGACATTACGCTTGTTGATTTGAAAAAAGAATGGACTGTGGATGGCAGTGAGCTAGAGACAAAATGCAAATGGAGTCCGTTTGAAGGCAAAAAGCTGAAAGGCAAGGTGAAGGCCGTATTTGTCGGCGGAAAACTTATTTTTGACGGCTATTCTTTCCTATGAAGTGGGTTGTAATGAAGAAACTATTCAAAAACGAAAAAGGCGAATACTGGTGCTCCTTATTTGTAAAAAAAGTTTAGCTATTTTGAACTGGTAGGCAGTTTATCTTCAGACAGCGGGTAGACTTCTGTACTCTTGCCGTCGGTTACTATGAAAACTATCTGCCCTGCTGCGTTTTCTTTTGGTTCTACATAAATTGGTTTTACGCCGCATTCGCCGCTGTTATTGAATCTATTTTTAAAAGAAGCAAAATTCGTTATGCTCTCAGTGTCAAAAAGATAAACAGCCACTTCACCGTCTGTAAAAACTACTATGGCTGCATCCTGCGGCTTTCCTTCAGCGCCTTTGTATTTGAAGAAACTTCCACAGAGCGCATCCTTTTCGAATTCCTGCTTAATTCCGTCTGCTTCTGATACGAGGGTTTTTGTTACATTGCCAATCGTGGTTGTTTCATTTTTCATTTCTTCTTTGCCGCTGATAAGCAGTTTTCTTGAGGTCAGGAGGTATCTACCGCTTTCCGTTACTTTTTCCACAAGCGTCTGTTCTTCTTTTTGACTAGGTTCTTTAATTTGCGTAATCTCAGGAAGTCTGTTAACGCGCCATTTGTTTTCTGCGTTGAGCGCCTGCGCAGGCCTGGCTAGTGTAACCAGGAGAGCAAGCGACGCAGCAGCAAATGCGAGTTTTCTCATCAGTCGCGCCCGTTTTACCTGACTTTGCTGTATGCGACCTTTTCTTCAAACTGGTGTGTCCGGTATAGTTGGCCTAGTTCTGCGAGTAGTTTATTTTTTTCGTCTCCGGTAAGCGGTTTTTCTTTTCCCTCTGCCGTTACCGTGCCTTTTCCGATAAGTTCAAGCAATTTCTGGTAGGCTACGTCATCAGAGATCATCATGCTTTGCTTTTTTTCA
>JAZDDV010000013.1:0-11022 GCA_043809425.1 Microcaldota archaeon
GCATGATAGGACGTGCCGCAGGCAATGACATCTATGTTTTTGTACTTGGAAATGAGTTTTTTCGCATCTGTCACGTCGCTTGCCAATGCATCGTAGATGAAATGCCTCTGGTCATTTATTTCCTTATGCATGAAATGAGTGTAGCCGCCTTTTTCAGCCATTTCCAGGTTCCAGTCAACTGTTATCTGCTTGCGCTGCACCTGCTTGCTGTTATCAACGTTGAAAAGTTCGTAGCCATGCCTTGCTATGAAGCCGAAATCGCCGTCTTCCAATGGAACAAATGTTTTGGTGTGCTTGAGCATGGCAGGAATGTCTGAAGCGCAGAACATTTCTCCTTTGCCAACGCCAAGAATCAAAGGACTGCCTTTTCGTGCTATGTAAATCCTTTCCTTATCCTGCGCTATGAGAATTGTAAGCGCGTAGGAACCGTGCAGCCTGGCCAGGCTTTTTTGCACTGCATCCAGCGGCTTGAATTTCTTCAGGTTCTCTTCTATCAAATGAGCAATAATCTCAGAATCGGTTTCTGAAGTGAATTTATGGCCTTTTTCAGCCAGCTCTGCTTTCAGCGTCTTGTAGTTTTCTATCACGCCATTGTGCACAAGTACTACGCTGCCATGGCAGTCTTCATGCGGATGCGCGTTTTCTTTGCATGGTGCACCGTGGGTTGCCCAGCGCGAGTGTCCTATAGCGGTATTTCCTGTAAGTGAAAGGAAATCCATGCTTTTTGAAACAACATCTATGGTGCCCTTGTCTTTCATTATCTGGATCTTGTCGCCAAGCACGGCTATGCCTACCGAGTCGTAGCCACGGTATTCCAGCCGTTTCAGCCCTTCCAGCAGGATTGCTGCCGCATTCTGAGGGCCAATATATCCGATAATCCCGCACATGATTTGATTATAGAATAAGTATGTTAAAAAACATTCCTCATCAAGTGATATCCATGAATTTTCAGGAAATTGACTCCAAGTGGAACAAAGCATGGCAGGAGAAGAAATGCTTTGAAGCAGACCCACAGTCAGGTAAAGAGAAGAAATTCATAACTGCAGCATTTCCCTATCCAAATTCACCGCAGCATATCGGGCACGGCAGAACTTACACCACTACAGACGTTTATGCGCGCTATATGCGCCTGAAAGGCTACAATGTGCTGCTACCCATGGCATTCCACGTAACTGGCACTCCGATTATCGCCATGGCGCAGAGATTGGCAGAACGCGATAAGGAGCTGCTTAAAATTTTCTCAGATATCTACGGCATTCCTGAAGCAACGGCAAAAAAGCTCACAGACCCGAATGAGCTGGTGCTCTATTTCTCGCGTGAGATTGAAGCAGGCATGAAAGAGATTGGCTACAGCATTGACTGGCGCAGGAAGTTCTACTCATTTGATGCAAGATTCAACAAATTCATCCAGTGGCAGTTCCGCAAGCTCAAGGCAGCAGGCTATCTGGTCGAAGGAGAATATCCTATTGCCTGGTGCCCTAATGACAGGCAAGCCGTATCCGCACATGACACAAAGGGTGATGTTGATCCTGACCTGGAGCATGTTGCAGCTGTCAAATTCGAAGTTCCTGGAAAGAATTTCTCCTTTGTCGCCACGACCTACAGGCCTGAAACCATCTACGGCGTAACCAACCTTTGGATAAACCCTGCCGTCAAATATGTTCTTGTCAGAATCGGAAAGGAAAATTTTGTCATGGCAAAAGACGCAGCAGAGACGCTGTCATTCCAGCTTGAACTTGAGATAGAAAAGGACATTCCTGTGGAAGAGCTGCTGAATCACAATGCATTCAATTCGGTTACAAATGAAAAACTGCCAATATACCCGGCATCATTCGTGCAGTCGGATATCGGCACCGGCGTAGTAATGAGCGTTCCTGCGCATGCGCCCTACGATTATCTTGCGCTGCGCGATTTGGGCAAAGGCAATATCAAAATGCCGCAGGTTATCTCCGTAGAAGGCTACGGCGCATTGCCTGCAAAGGAAGTAGTTGAAAAGCTGCAGGTAAAGGACCAGGACGATGAAAAGGCAGAGGAAGCAACAAAGGAGATTTACAAAAAAGAAGCGCACGAGGGTAAGATGGCCGTCGGCAAATACAAGGGCATGCTGGCAAAAGATGCGAAAGACAAGATAGCAGATGACCTGGTTGCTGCAAAAGAGGCATTCCGCGTTTATACTATCGCCAATTCGCCGGTTAATTGCAGGTGCGGCGAAAAAGTAGTTGTCAACATACTCAAAAACCAGTGGTTCATAGACTACGGTAACGAACAGTGGAAAGAAAAGACAAGGAAATGCCTTGCGGATATGAATATATTGCCAGAAGACACGCGCGCAGCCCTGATGGCTACTGTTGAGTGGCTTAAAACCAAGCCATGTACAAGGGCCAAAGGCCTTGGAACTAAATTCCCATTTGACGAATCCAAATTGATTGAGGCGTTGTCTGATTCGACGATTTACATGTCCTATTACACCATCGCTCACCAGCTTAGCAAGATGGATGAGAAGGAAGTCAGCGATGAACTCTTTGACTATGTGCTGCTTGGAAAAGGGAAAGGAAAGCCAGAATGGAAGCAGATGAGAGAAAGCTTCAGCTACTGGTATCCGCTTGATTCTCGACACAGCGGCGCAGACCTGCTGCGCAATCATCTTACGCTATTTATTTTCAATCACACTGCCATTTTCCCAGAAGAAAGCTGGCCAAAGCAGATTGTGACAAACGGCTTTGTGCTCATGGATGGAATGAAGATGAGCAAGAGCATGGGTAATATTCTGCCATTGAGAAAAGCAGTTGCCGAGTACGGCGCAGACGTCATAAGATTCTCTGCGGTTTGCGGCGCAGACCTGCTGCATGATACGGATTTCAACAAGACCGTGGCAGAAGGCATCCGCAGCAGATTGCTTTACATGAATGACCTGCTGCAGCGCGCAGATGAAAGAAAGCAGCTTAAGCCGATTGACAAGTGGCTGCTTTCCAGGCTTAACCGCAGGCTGAAAAAAGCCCAGGAGCTTTATGAAATAGTTGACCTGCGCGGAGTTTCCATGGAACTGCTCTACGATTTGTTCAACGACATGAAATGGTACACAAAACGCACGGACAAATATAATCTTTCTGAGTTCTTTGAGAAATGGACCATTGCAATCTCCCCGTTTGCTCCGCACGTGGCAGAAGAATTCTGGCAGCAGCTGGGCAAGAAGGGCATGGTAGTGCAGCAGCACTATCCGGCTGTTGCCGCAGCTGATATAGACGATACGCTGGAAAAGGCAGAGGAATTTGTCAAGCAGACTTTGGAAGATATGGAACGCATACTCAGCCTAGTCGCAGGCAAAATGGAAACCAAGCCGCAGAAAATCACACTTTACGTTGCAGATGACTGGAAACGCAGATTCTACGCAGTTGCAAAAGAGCAGAAAGACATAGGCAAGATAATGGCTGCTGCGAAAACAGATACTATTCTTGCGCCGCATATGAAAGACATCGCAAGCATGGCAAAGCAGATTATGAAAAACGTCCATTCACTGCCAGATGTATTGGAATCGGCAGTGGAATACGATGCATTGAAGGATGCGGCTGCATTTTACACGGCTGAAACCGGCTGCAAGGTTGAAGTCCTGAAAGAAAGCGAAGCTAAGCATGAAAAAGCGAAGAATGCGATGCCGAATAAGCCTGCAATAGTTATTGAATAATCAGTAGGCGTGCAGCAGCAGGCCGATTAAAAACGCCAGCAGCATGCCGAAGACAAGCGGCGGAAGCGCAGGCAGCACAACTTTTCTTTCCCACACTAGATAGAGGAACGCGCCAAGAGCAGCAGCCGCACCTACAAACACAAATAGGGAAGCAACAGGGCTATACGACAGCAACGAAACTTCAAGCATAATCGGCGCAATCAAATCTCCGGTGCCCAAGTCAATTCTTCGTTCCTTACCTTCCACCATTCCCTTTGCAGTTATGGTGAATGCCAGATCCTTTTTCACTACGAAATTGGCAAACTCCACCATGTGCCTTGTAACGAAAACAGCAACATAGTCGTAAACCGAAAGAAATATCAGGAATAATATCGCTGGAAACGGTCCAAGTGATATGCCGAATATCACACCGACTCCTGCAGTGGCTGCAATGGCCGCAACATTCTTCAGCTGCGGCAGGAAGTATTTTGCAATACCAAGTGCAAGCCCAAGCCCAATGCCTGCAGCCATGCTTATCTCATAGCCAAATGCGAGCCTAAAGAATGAATAAAACACGATGGAAGAAGCAGTTGCTATCAGCACGAATTCCATCACTCTGAAAACAATGTCATAGAGCTTAAGTTTCTTTATCAGGACGAACATTACTACAGCGCCGCCAATGATGTAAACGCTGAACCAGAGCGCATTAAGCGGGCTGCTGGTATCGGCAGTTATCATCATAGAGGCAACGTAGGGATTTTTCGTGTAATCCTGCAGTATCATATTGCCGGTAAAAAATCCCAAAAGCTGCGCTATTAAAAACAGCAAAACAAGCTTATGCACGAGTTCCATCACTTGCCACCGACCATCTTTATGTAGCCGTGCTCTTTCTCGTAGATGTCTCCTTTCCTGAGCAGTTCCTGTACTATTCTCTCTGCCGTTGGCCTGTCAACGCCGGCTTTCTCCGCTTCCTCAAGCACCTTTTCCGTGCTTACGGTTTCTTCATAGCGCAAAGCTTCACGTATGATGTCAAGAACAGTGTCAAACTTCTGCAGTTTGTCGCGCGTTGATTTTGGCTTGCCCGTAGTGATGGTATCCACGTCAAGCATGCCTGTTTCCCTATCAACCATTACCTGCCGCATGACGTAATTAAGCAGTGATACCGCTGCATCAGCATCTTCCACGCCAACTGTTTCGCTGAGTTTTATCTTGGCATTGGCCTCGGCAAGCCGCACCAGCCCTTCCAGATATCTTGGCGTAATGGCAACGGCACCTGCATCCCTGCTTTTGCCCCTTAGCGTTACGTAAAAGTCCCTTATCTTGTCTGATGCTTCTTTAGTGAGCTTGGGTACTACGTACCGTCGGGCGTAGGAAATATATTTTCTCAGCATTTCCTTATCCACAACACCTTCTGTTTCGCTGCTTTCGAATTCGCCGCGATGCGTTGCCAGTATGTGTTCTGCCAGCTTGGTGTCTTTCTCCTCGTCAAGCACGTCTACAATGGGAAAAATCAAATCAAATCGTGAAAGCAATGTGGGCGGAACGTCAAACTGTTCTGCCAGGTTGCGCGACTGGTCGAATCTGCCATACTTCGGGTTTGCCGCCGCAAGAATGGATGTTTTTGATTTGAACTTTGCCACAATACCTGCCTTCGCGACGCTAATAGATTGTGTTTCCATCGCCTCGTGAAGTGCAGCCCTATCATCTTCGCTTACCTTGTCAAATTCGTCCACTTCTACTATGCCGCCGCTTGCCAGCACAACAGCGCCTGCCTTCAGCGTCCAGCCGCCTTCGCCCAATTCATCTTTCTCTGCAGAAACCGTCAAACCGGCGCCGCTTACTGATTTTCCGCTTACATAAATGCTTTTTGGCGCCAGGTCATTGACGCTGAGCAAAAATCTTGACTTAGCAATACCCGGGTCACCGATAAGCAGGATGTGGATATCATCACGGATGGCCGCACCGCCTTTCATGGTCTTGCCGCGCGTGCCGCCGAATAGCTGCAACGTCAGCGCCTTCTTCGCTTCCTCATGGCCGTAAATCGCCGGCGCAACCGACTTGACAATGTACTCGGTGATGCGCGGGTCCTTTGCCAATTCACGGATGCGTTCTTCATCTTCCTTGCTGATTTCAATTTCTTCGAAATCCCTTTTCATGCTTGTTACCGAATTAATCTCAATGTAGCGACCGTACACCATTTCCTGTTTCTGTCTCGGCTTCATCGGCTGCTTAAGCCTCATGATTCCTGCGATTTCCACATTGTCGCCCGGAGCTATCAGATTGACTGAATCGTCTTCGAAGAGCAGTTCCACGTGCGCTGCAGGCGCGCCTCCGCGTACTCTTTCCAGCAGCTCCTGAATCTCTGCACGTTGTATATCTACGAATTCGCTTTTGTCATCCACCTGCACCAGTGCAAGCTTCTTGCATTCGCTGCATTTCTTCGGCTGCCTGAAGTCTTTCGTAACATAATAACTTTCATCATGGCCGCACAAATCGCAGTGGTATGCGGCCTTTTTCACCCGGTGCATTACCTCAGCGCGTTTTGTTACCACTCCTTTGAATGCAACCATTTCATTGAGATTGGAAGAGCTGAGGTGCTGGATGAGCATGGTATCTGCAGGCAGGCCGAAAAACCGCACATTAGGCTTGAACTCCAGGCCGCCTGGCAATGCCGGCTTTTTCTCCAGCAGCGCCTCTTCTGCAGCTTTGATAAGTTTCTCAGGCATTTTGATGAGCCTATCTGCCATTTCCGGGTCAAATCGCTCCAGTTCCCGGTAGTCCAGCTGCAGGCTGCGCTTATCCGGATAATTGACCAGCAATTCGTTTATCTTGTCCGCGTACTGCAGCTTGTAGAAATCCTGGAAAAATGACACGAAAGATGAGATATCCTGTTGCTCCATACTACCGCCACAACGCAGAGCTATATATCAGCCAACTGCTATTAAAAACTTTCGGGTGGCTGCTGCCCTATTTGCTAAACCGGCTAAAAAGCGACCTGCAAGTTTTTAAATACTCAGGAGAATAACCATCAACTGGTGGGTAAATGAATGAGAATTCGGTGAAAATAATCTACTATGGATTTATTGTTACAGCAGCAGTGATTGTACTGGGCGTTCTTGGCTACGAATCATTTGCCACTTTCTTCGCGCCTCCTGCTGCCAGTACTGCGCCGCTTAATCTGTCTTTGGCAGACCAGGTAGTTGCGGGTTCAACTGGCGACGGTTCAGTACCTTACGCGAACTTTGCAAAATGCCTGACGGCAAAAGGTGCGGCGATGTACGGCGCCTCCTGGTGCCCGCATTGCCAGAACCAGAAAAAGATGTTCGGCGCTGCCGTTGAATACATAAAATACGTGGAATGCGCTCCGCCTGAAGGCGGCCAGGCAGCGGCATGCACTTCCGCAGGAATAGAAGCCTATCCGACCTGGCTAATCGAAGGGCAGAAATATCTTGGAGAAAAAACATTTGAAGAGCTGGCGCAGCTTACCGGCTGCGCAGTGCAGTGAGATGTTAGTATGACGCAAAAATCTGAAGTTTACAAATGCAATGTGTGTGGGAATATCGTTACGGTGCTGCACTCGGCAGTAGGCACTTTGGTATGCTGCAATCAGCCAATGCAGCTGCAGAAGGAGAATACGGTAGATGCAAGCCTGGAAAAGCACGTGCCAGTCATAGAAGCGGCAAAGGGCAGCGTAAAAGTGAAAGTCGGCTCAATTCCGCATCCGATGGAAACAGCGCACTACATCGAGTGGATAGAGCTGGTGCTGAAGGACGAAACAGTGCTTCGCAAGTTCCTGAAGCCAGGCGACAAGCCAGAAGCAGTTTTCAAGGTTGCAGGAGACGTTACCTACGCCAGAGAATACTGCAATCTGCATGGTTTGTGGCGCAGCCAGTAGTTTTTTCCTATTTTTTCAAATCTGCATCTCTTTTTTTAAGTGGCAACTTATGGCAAAAAGATATGTTTATAAAAACATCAATACAGAAAATACACTATGCGCTTCTTAATTCATTCATCCAGGCAGGCTGCTCCCTCTCGGGAGGAAAGGCATCCACTGGATAAGCACAAGCTTCCGCCGGAAGTGCCCATCAGGGAAAAAACAAGGGCACTTGCATACCTACGAAGCATAACTGCAGGTAAAACTGATTTTTCCATGTCTGAGACGCTGCTTTTCATAACCCATCTCAAGGCAAGCAAGCTTACCAGGCAGGAATTCAACTCGCTCCAGGACTGGGTGCTGGAAGGGCTAGTAAGAAAAGGCTGCACCGAGTCTGCGCGTGAAGCGCTTGTTGCAGTAGCAGCTAAGCTATCCATGAAACGCGTGGCTAAAACCCTTGTAATAGATAATTTTGCATTTATGCCGCCCGAGCAGTCCATCAACGTTTTTGGACCGCTGGTAAAACACAATCCGAAATTTTTCGCATCTGCCATGACGCAGGCAATAGGCGACCCGCGTGTTCCCTATGATATAAAGGTAGTTTATCTGGACATTCTAACCGGCAATATAGACCAGGGCCGGCTGACGCAGAAAGAAATCGGCATCAAGCGACTGAATCAGAGCGCAGTAACGCTGCTTGCAGGCGCAAGAACTATAATCGCCTCTTCCTCAGTCTCCGTAGTACACTTCCAAAATGAGCATGCCTGCAATGGATTACTAAGCCATGCGGCGCCTGGTTCAGATTCGGATATGGTCATGGCGCGCAGGGAATTCGATAACCTGATTGCCGATGAGATTGCAGGCGCGATTACAGTTATCAAGCGCCTGCTCTCTAATTTCCACCTGGCAGAGGGAACGAAAGAAAAGATAATTGACTTTTTCGCATTCGTGTCAGACATAACCTACTCGCTGTCGATGGTAAAAATGCTTATCCAGCTGGATACGACTAGAACTCACGCTATTCTTGATAATATCTACGAGCACATAAACCGCAAAAGCGTAAAAGATACGGATGATGTGGAAGCGCTGAAGCTCATTTTCAGGTCGCTTACAAAGAAAGAAGTAACCAGCGGTCTGCCTTCATTGAATTAGAATTTTATTTCGGTGCACAGTGCCGGGTTTCCAAGCAATAGCGCCTCTATTCTTTCAGCCCTGTTCGCATTGGCGATGAAGACTGGCTTTTTCACGTTCAGCAACTCATTTATCTTTCCTGCCATGCCGCCGGTTACATCAGGCGCGCCTGACTGCTTGAGATGCTTTTTTATTTCGTTGAAGTTCTTGCTGGTTATCTTCGGCACCACTTTGCCGTCTACAAGAACGCCATCAACGTTAGTGCCAATTACTATCCTGCTTGCTTTCTTGCCGAGAAATGCCACTATCTGGTCACCTGAGCATACGGAGCCGCCCAGCTTCTTGTCCAGCACCATGTCGCCGTGCAGTATGGGTAGGTAACCTTCTTTCAGGTAGTCGAAAACAAGCTTTTGGTTGAATTCGCTTATGCGCTTGTTGTTCTGCCTGATTATGGCAGCAGGCGGCAGTGAAACTGCAGGTACATCATGCTTTATCAGCGCGTCAACCAGCAAGCTGGAAAGGTAGCCGCAGGACGAATGCGTGTAGGCATAGCCCAGCTTTTCCTTCTTGTCCTTTATGCCGTTGTTAAGGCCGTAGGTCATGACGAGAATGTGTCCGAATGAGCCTGCGCCGTGCACAATTATCAGGTCTTTTTTGCCTGCGTGCCATACGGCGGCAATTGCCTTTGCCAATCGCTCGATGCTGTCGATGTCTGGAGTCATATGTTCGTGTTTTTTGGTGATAACGCTTCCACCTAGTTTTAGAATTTGCATATTACTCTATAACTGTTAAGGTATTTAAACATTCTTCAACACAATAGAATAACAAAATACACAGCACCAGAATGATATTATAGGCGCAGCTGCAACCATGTCCAAGGCTTTCAAGGATAGATTCCATGTCCGGTTCGAAGGCGAACGCGTTAAGCTTGAGTTTCCAATCATGGTAATGGTAGCTGATAGCTGAATGCCAATATTTTAAAACAGTTAAAAGTGAATACAAGGTATGCGCATTTTAGTTGCAATCACCGGAGCATCCGGCATAGTATACGGTACGCGGACAGCCGAAGTGCTGCGAAAGATGAAGCATGAAGTTTACGTAGTAGTAAGCGAAGGCGCAAAGAAAGTGGCTGCAGCCGAAGGTATGCAGCTACCGAAAAGCGATTTCAGCGACAATGATCTGGCTGCGCCGTTTGCATCCGGTTCGCACCGGATGGATGGCATGATTGTTGCTCCCTGCTCGCTCAAATCACTTGGTGAAATAGCAAACGGAGTTGGCAGCAATTTGATTGCGCGCTCTGCTGAGGTTATGCTAAAGGAACGGAGAAAGCTGGTGCTTGTAGTGCGTGAAACGCCCTACTCGTACATTGCGATAAAAAATATGGAAACTGTGACTCTTGCTGGCGGAGTGGTGCTACCTGCATCGCCTGGATTTTATCACAAGCCGAAGACGATCGAGCAATTAGTTGATTTTATTGTTGGCAAAACGCTTGACCAATTCAATATAGAGCATAAACTGTTTCAAAGGTGGAAATAATGAAATCATTCAGGGATTTTATAGAGCAGCTTAGGAAGGAAAAGAAACTCGTAGAGCTGAAGAAGCCTGTTTCCAAGCATCTTGAGCTTGCAGGAGTGCTGAAAGCATTAGACGGCCAGGCAGTTTACACCGAGCACGTGAAGGAGCATGAAGGCGCAAGAGTTGCCGGTAATATTTTCTGCACACGTGAGCTGATTTGTGATTATCTTGGCATAAAGATTGACGAACTCATACCGAAGCTTACGCATGCGATAAACAATCCCAGCAAGCCGCAGTTGGTGCAAACTGCGCCGGTTCTTGAGGTTACTGAAACTGAAGTTGATCTAACTAAGTTGCCGATTCCGTTTCATGCGGAAAAAGATGGCGGGCCGTATTTTGCTTCTGCAGTTGTAATTGCGCAGGATAAGGAACTTGGCCGCAATTGCTCATTCCACCGGATGATGGTTATTGGCAAAGACTCCGTTGTAATGAGAATCCTGCCAAGGCATCTGGAAGAATTCATCAAACGCAATGGCGGAGAACTGGACGTTGCATTTGTAGTCGGTGCGCCGATTAACGTGCTGCTTGCAGGCGCAACTTCAACTGAGCTAGGCAAAGATGAGCTGGAGATTGCAAATACCATTGCGCCCATAGCAACGGTGAAGCTGGGCAATGGTATTGAAGTGCCTGCTGATGCTGAATTCGCATTTGAAGGTCATATTACAAGCGAATTAGTTGATGAAGGGCCATTCATTGATTTGACTGAAACATACGACATAGTCAGAAAACAGCGCGTCATGAAGATTACAAAGATTCATCATAGGAAGAATCCGATTTTCCA
>JAZDDV010000014.1:0-51077 GCA_043809425.1 Microcaldota archaeon
TTTAATCTTAATCTTGGCTGCTCCTCTCCTTCATTTTTACGGCAGGGCATTGGCGCAGCCATGGTAAAGCGCGTATCCCGCGTAAAAGAGGTTGTCAAGCTTATCAATGACGCTGGCTTTTCTTGCTCTTTGAAACTTCGCCTTGGAGTGAATGCCTACGAGAAGGAGAAAGGGGCTTACCTTAATCTGATTAATGCTGTGGACGCGAGCTTCTTTGTAGTCCATGCAAGAACTGCTGAAGAGACTCTTGACGACCCGGCAGATTTTTCTGTTTATGCAAAGTGCGTGGCAACAGGCAAGAAGATTGTTGCAAACGGAGATATTAAAACGAAAAAACAGATTGCAGAGCTGAAAGAATTAGGCCTTTACGGAGCGATGATCGGGCGCGCTGCAGTTGCCAATCCGAAAATATTTTCAGAACTCAGAGTATAACCAAGATATTTAATAACAGTTTGAACAAAATAGGTTTATGGAGCACGGCACTTTTCTTGAAGAGAAAGAAAAGATCATTCCTAACAAGCCAAAGGTTATTCCGGCCAAGACAGAGAAAAGAGTAAGCCTTAGGACTGAAACTGTGATTGCCGGGCTGGTAGAACGGCTTGGCAACGACAAAACTGCAAAGAACGCAGAAACCAGGCTGCTGAAGCTAGGCACCAAGGCATTGCCTGCTCTTTTTGAAGCCTCGCTTGACAGTGAGAATGCCACCAGGTCTGAGAACTCAGCGAAGACCATAATTAAAATTGGCAATGCCGGATTGCCATTTCTTATCTCCCAGCTCAAAGATGAAGACGGCAGGACAAACGCCGCCTACTTGCTGGGAAGCATAATAGAAAAAAATGAATTTCCGCTTGATAAAGTGAAGGGGGGAACGGAAATACTCAAGAGCCTGAGGGAAAACGCCGTTAGCAAAGACGCCACTGAATCGGTTCTTGCGATATCTGTACTTGGAAAGACAAGATCAGCAGGTGCAACCGAGCTCCTTGTGAGGACTTTGCTGAATAAGAATGAGGTAGTAGGCCAGGCTGCTGAGAATGCGCTAGTTGAGCTTGGTGAGCATGCGGTGGATGCGATTGTGGGCGGCCTTTGGGGATCGGATGAGAAACTCAGCAAAAAATGCGAGAAAATACTTGTAAAAATAGGGTCGCGGGGGATTAAACGCGCCTTTGAAAGAGGTTCTGAAGAGTGTAATAACGCCCTCACCAAAATAGGAAATCTTGCAAAGCCGGGCTCCTATAGGGTAGAACTTACTGCCGAATTCAGGACACTGGAGCTATTAAAAACAGCAATAAAGGATTTGCAGAATAATGCGGAAATTGACAAGAAAGAAATTCAGGACCTGAAGGATTTTGGAAAAAGAATGGACCTGTTGGGTGCAGCATTGGCAAAAATACCAGGATTTGAAGATTTCTATTTTAAAGAGCTCTTGGCTATTGTCAAGGAACTTAAATATGCCGCTGATCGAAACCTACCTTACGACCAAATGATGAATATTGCACTAAAGGCGATTGGAAAACGGGCGATGGCGGATGCTATCTTCATACACGCAGGGGAAGAAACCCTTGGAATACTTGAAAAAGAGAATGACAAGATAACTAAACAAATACATAACAACACAGAGGACCTGAGACATGATATCGCGGTCATCCAAGAAAAATATGAAAAAAAATTTGCTGCATCCAAAAATCGCGTTGATGAAGCACATACCAGGTACCTTAAGGAAAACAGTAGCGAAAGATTAGTAGAAATTGAAAAAAGATATAAGGAAGAAGCAGCCAGGCATGACGAATACTCTGTTTGGATAGGAGAGTACGTCCAAAAAAACCTTAGCCGCCAAAAGGATGAGGTAACGATTTTAGTTACATATCAAACATTGATTAGCAGCTGCATCCAAATTGTTTCAGACAACCTGGGAAAGAGAAATAGGGAACTGGAGCAAAGCGGTTTTGGCGGCAATGAGTAATAGGGCCTTCAAAAAGCTAAAGCTCCAGCGTTCCGCCGCTCTGATAATTTCTTATTGCTGCTATCTAGAGAAGCCTCGAAAAGATCTGGCAGTGCTTTTACCCCCATCTTGGCTAGTTTCATCTGCTTCAACAGCATTACTTTTTGAGGTTCTACCAATTCAGCCAGGGTCATGAGTTACTTAGAGTGGAAAAGCTAAAAAGGATATTGCACGTCTGCTTTCGCCGGTTTGTTTATTTCCAACTCAGAAAGCAAACAATTAATAATCTGGCGTGTATAATTTAGTTATAAAATAAGAAAAACTCTGGTTTTTTTATCCTCCAGTCAAGAAGATAAGCAAAATCGATTTTTCAAATACAGGTGAAAATTGAATGAAATTTAATGAGATGAGCATAAGTGCTAGGACCCTGGCCGCGCTGACAGAGATAGGATATTTGGAAGCAACAGAGGTCCAGGCAAAGACCATACCGCTGATTCTCCAGGGCGATGACGTCATAGTCCGGAGCCAGACAGGGACGGGCAAAACTGCAGCATTCGGAATCGGCTTCCTGGAAATAATTATGAAAGACAGGACCAGGAAAGGGCTGGTTCTTGCACCCACCAGAGAACTGGCAGTCCAGATAACAAGGGAGATCCGTTCAATAGCTAAGAACACCAACCTGCACGTATTCGCAATCTACGGCGGGCAGGGTATGGGAGGCCAGATAGCCCTCCTTAGGAAAGGCTTTGATATTATTGTAGCAACACCCGGCCGCCTTCTGGACCACGTCCATCAGGGCACCCTGCGCCTCGAGCATATAAATTGCGTAGTCCTCGATGAGGCAGACCGCATGCTGGATATCGGATTCAAGCCTGATATTGACAGGATAATGCGGATGGTGGATAGGGATAGCCAGGTCGTCCTCTCTTCCGCAACCATAGACTCGGCCATAAAGCAGATGGCGAAAAATTACATGGAATCTCCGAAGATTATAGAAGTAGGTCCAGTTGGCCAGGTTCAAAAGATAGAGGAAGAATTCATTACCCTCAACAGGGCTGAGAAGATGCAACACCTGAAGGAAATCCTTAGGCGTGAACCGAATTCCAGGACACTAATTTTCGTTGCCTCGAAAAGGGGCGTCGAATATGTCTGCGACAAGCTCAATGACAATCAGATAGAAGCAGGATACCTGCATGGTGGCAAAACGCAAGGTCAAAGAGAACGTGTGCTGCGCGATTTCCAGGAAGGTAGAATCATGGTGCTGGTAGCCACTGATATCGCAGCCCGTGGAATCCATGTGGAAGATATTTCCCACGTCATAAGCTACGACCGTGCTGATACGAAGGATACGCACACGCACCGCATAGGCAGGACCGGGAGGATGGGCAAGGCGGGAAAAGCGATAACATTCGTAGAAACCGACCCGATTGCGCGTGGAAGAGGCGGCGGAGGCGGACGAAATCAAAGGGGAGGCCAGCGCAGCGGGCCACGCGGGAACTACGGCCGCGGCAAACCACAGCCTCAGCAGGGGCGCGGGCACTACAGCCGCCGGCCCACAAGGCGCAGGCATTGAAAAGATGGAAAACCCATAACCAAGATATTTAATAACAGTTTGAACAAAATAAATACATGCCTCCAGAATTAAAGGTTCCAAACAGGGAAGAAATCGTTCAAGAACGGCAAAGGCGAACCGAAATAGTCCAGATACTGATAAAAGACGTGATGGATCTGAAAACTGAGATCCTAATGGTAATGGACCGGCTTAGTGGAAAATTAAAAGAAGACGATGACCCCAAAATAAGAAAGATGTTCAGAGGTGTGACTGACCTGCATGCTTCGCTAAATTCGCTTACCAACAAACTCATCATTAATGAGAAAGATGCAGCTGCCAAATACAGCTTAACTTCAAATGACAGCCTGGAGGACTTTGACGGCAGGATGAACAAATATATTGACACAATCAGCCAGGCCCGCAGGGAGCTTAAAAAGCTAACAGAAACCACGGATAGTGCCCTTGGCGTGGTGCCTGTCAAGACCAGGGAAACGCGCAGCCCTCAGGAAATCTATGACCAGACTCTGGACAGGACCAGGAAACTGGCAAATAAGGCCGGAACCGTATTGGATAAAATCAATGAACTCATAGTTGACATTGAGAAGAAGCTGGCTACTGCCAAAAAGAAAAAGGATAGTGGGGAAGTGGAAAATCTGGAAGGTGAGATTGCCAACTACAGAAAAGCCAGGGATTTCCTTGATAAGAATACTACTGCCATCATGCGCTTTGCATTCGGCGAGGCGGAAGATGGTAGAGGATTGCTTGACGTTATAACGAAACGGCTGCGTAATAGGGATGCGGCAATGCTAGTAATCGCAAATGAACAGAACAAAAAGCTTGACAATTTTGAGGCTATCCTGAAGGGCGTTGCCAAGAATTATATGAACTAACGCTCGGGCTTTTTTAACTAGGTGAAAGTATACTTTCATTAAAGGGATAAGCAAAGAATAGTTCTCAGGATGCAAGAGAAAGCAGCAGCTTCTTGTGTTTCTGGAAAACGGCTTCATCCAGATAGCCATAAACCCCCTGCAGGTTGTCCTTGAACCTGGCAGACGAAACTTCAGCCTCTATTTTCCTGAAAGCAGCTGCAAAGTCCGTATGTTTGGCTATTTCCTGCTTCATCCAGGCAAAATCTTCAACCTTGCCTGCCATCATGAATACGTCTCTGATGTCTGTTTTTCTTGCGCAGACGAACTTCATCACAAAAAGGGCGTCTGCGTTTATCACGCGCAGGCCAAGCCTTTCTGTTATCGTCTTGCCTGTAAAATTCATTTTCCTGGAATTCCTGAAAATCCAGTCAGCTGTGAAAGTGGCGCCGGATTGCCGGTCGTAAACACCATCGATCAGCAGATCAACGCTTGTTTCAATATCTTTTTCCAGGATCTTTACATATCTTTTGAACTTTCCGCCGTAGGGAAGGCCTACTGCATACTTTGCCTCCGAATAGCCGGCTTTCTGCAATGCAGCGCTTATGCTTGTTACTTTATTCGCATAGGCAACAATATCGCAGTCAACTGAAAACCCGGGCAGGGCATAGGCATTGACGGCGTAGCCGCCTATGAGCACAAAGTCTACTCCGTGCAGCATTTTCAGGGTTTCAAAAATCTCCTTCTCACGCAGCTGAAGTCTTTCCATACTTATCCCTCATGTAATTGTAGGCATAGCGGTACAAGTCATTCTGCCTGGCTTCGGCCATGGCATCTGCCAAATGCTCCACCCGCAACCCATCTTTTTCCTCTGAGCGGATACGTGCAGCGGGCAACAAAATCACGAATTCGCCTATGTTCGTTCCCTTTCCCACATAGACGGGAACTGAACTTGCCGAGAAAAATGCTTTCCAGCTGCGCAAGTCCTTTTTCAAAACCCTTATGAAATAGGGCGAGCGTTTCATGTCCCTTTGCACGTAAGAGTAATCGCTCCATATCTCTATGGCTGACAAGCCGGTGAAGCAATACGGCATTTTGGCCTTCTTCATCATCTCCGGCACCCGAAATTCCAACAAATGGGAGAATATCTCGTCAGGTTCATTGCACAAATACTCTGCCTTTGATTTTTTCCTTATCCAGTTTGCCCTTAACAAAATGGAGAATATCTTCTTTTTCATAGATTGGGAAACCACCCAGTCCAATTCCGACTGGGTAAAGGGCCGGTTAGTGCTATACTTGGCGAAGAACAAGGCGAATGCCCTCATGCACTGCTGCGGAATCTCCAAATACATAGTTACCTATTAGGTAACTAACATTTTAAAAGCTTTTGCCTTTAGCTAGAGATTGTTGAGAACAATTACGCGAACCTATTTTTTATGGCACAGGCAATCAGTGCCAAGATAATATCCTTCACGACAAGTGTAGCATTGGTTATTGCAACTATCAGAGCCTTCTGGGCAAGGTGCGCAGGTATAATCCGTTACATTAACTGTTCCCGAAGGACAGGTAGAGTAACATTTATCGTTGAAAGTGTATTGCATGGGCGGCTGCTGGTGTGCGCAATCCAAACAGCTTGTAACAAAATAAACTGACCGGTTTCCGCTGCATTCCGGTAGCGTGTTGCCAGGATAAGACGCACCGGCCGGATCAAAGATTACCCACGTGCTATTATCAGCCGTAAAGTGGCTTACGCGAACATCTGGGCCGTAATGCTCTTTGACTGCAGCTTTGAATGAGCTCATATCCATTCCTGCCTGGCCAAGATATACTATTGCATAGCCATGTTCGCAATAGGGATCTACTACAACCTGGCTGGTTCCGCCTATTGCTTTCACCATTGATGCGATTAGCACTGCCTGACTCTTGCAGTCTCCAACTTTTGTTTTAAGAGTTCCTGAAGGATGATAGGGAATTCCTTTTAGGTGAACACGCTGGTAAGTGATATTGTTTTTTACCCAGTCATAGATGTCAAAAAGCTGGTTAATGCTGTAGGAACCTGAATGGTTTTTGATTGCGTCGGCAGCAGCTTCGCTGACGCTCAGGTCATAGGCGTCTATTTTATCGCAATAGCCGCGGTAGTAGGCACTGTTATTTTTCTCAACTGTGAAATCATAGGTCCGGTCTACCGTACATGTATTATTTGCGCAGACATAGCCTTCGTCACATCTTGGGTTATAATATTGGCAGCCTTCTTTCAATAGGCAGGTGTTATTGATGCAATTGAACATGGAAGGCGGGCAGGATGGACGGCCGTAATCGCAGCCCATTTTCAGAACGCAGGTATTGCCGATGCAATCCTCGTTGCTTGCGCAAGGCGAATTATTGTAATAGCAGCCTTTCTGCACCGGCGGCGAAGGAATGATGCAACCGAAGACAAACAGAGCCAAAAACAGCAATACGTAAATCCGCATGGAAATGATTCTTTATCAAAGATTATAATTGCTTTCAATTGTTCTTCCGAATTATTTTTTCACCGTGGAGCGAAAATCATTGCAGGATTTGATCTTGTATCAAAGGAGAACGTATCCAAAATTCGGTCTATCTCATCCGCGGATAAAACAGGTTTTGATCTTTTACCCAATTGAAGAACGCGCAAAATCGAACGTTCTGCTGCAATGCGTAAAACAGCTTCTTCGCCTTCAGATAATTTCTCTTCCATTAGACTCTCGTAGGGAACATAACTGAGTTGATTTTTGGCCTGAAAAACAACCATGTGCAATTCCTTAGATCGCATATTTATTGGGACTACAATACCTATACAGCCAATGTTGCAAATGGCTTTTACATCATCTGAGCTTGGGATTTCGAAGGCCGCTTCAATTAAATTTGGATGAGTATGAAAGCTGAGAATTGAAAGAAGATAGTCACCAGTAGAATAAGAATCACGTACATTGAAATTGGACTCGGACGTGTCAGGGGAGGCGCCGCCGCCCATCGCGGTGTTTTTGATTGTGATGCGATTGTTTTCAAAGAATAGTCTTACCTCAAATTCATGTTCGCATCCGTTATTGAGGGTCCTTTTAACCATGCTTTCGAATGCTTTTTGAAAAGTCCTTGAATTAAGGTGCGTCCTTAATTTTTGTTTTAAGTCGCAGACTGGAATAATACTTTGCTTCATGATTTTATATTGAATATAACAGTTTAAAATATGTACGCTTCGCCGGTTGCATTAATAGCTCGTTCTCGTTTATCGAATTGTTACCTCCGTGTGATAATACTGCACAACTGATAGATTTTTATATGTTTTGTTATCATAATTGATAACAAAGTGAGCAAAATGGATGCGATATTAGCTTCGTTAAGAAAATCTGACCGCGCTGCCTTTAGGACAAGGGAGTATGCCGGCCTCCTGGGAAAGCGCAGCTATGCCCGCCTAGTCCTGCACCGGTTAAAGAAGAAAGGAGAGATAATGCGCGTACGAAACGGCTGGTGGGCGTTCAGCGATTCAATTCCGGAAGCCATAGCATGCGAAATATCAGCTCCTGCTTACGTATCATTCCATTCTGCGCTCTTTCTTCATGGCCTTACGACTCAGACTCCTAGAAATGTCCAGCTTGCAGTCACAAGAAATGCAAGAAAATATAGGATTTCAGGGATTGAAGTCAGGGAATACAAAATAGGGAAAATGCAATTCGGGGATTTCTACCGCAAGGATTCAGTACTGCTTGCCAATCCTGAGAAGGCATTTGCCGACTGCCTGGAACTGCCCAGGTCCTGTCCGGACATCATCCTTCAGGAAGCTGCAGGAAGCGTTAATCTCGGAAAGGTGAAAACTTTTCTTGTTTCAAAAGCAGCCCTGAAGAGGCTGCAAAAGGTGATGGCGTATGTTAAACAGAAATGAGCTGGTGCGCTACGGCCCACCCGGGTTCCATGATGCACAAAAGGAAAAGGACTATGCGCAGCACTGGATGCTTTCTTTCCTGTCCCGTGCAGGCTTTGGTGCAGTATTCAAGGGCGGGACAGCACTTCAGAAAGTATACGGGCTGCCGAGGTATTCAGAAGACCTGGATTTTACGCTTAACGACGCAACTGAGCCGGACTATGAGGCCCTGGCAGCTTTCCTTGATTCAGGCGGTTTTTCCGGGCTAAACTGGAAAAAGGAAACTGATGAACGTGCTGTAAAAGCCAGGCTGCGTTTCCGCGGCCCTCTTTACAACGGCTCGGCCATAAGTGAGGGCGTGATCAGACTGAAAATGAGCAGACGGGAGAAAACCATCCTTGAGCCGGCAGTGGCGATGATAACGCCGCCTTACCCGGACCTGCTGCCCTACCAATTCAGGGTCATGGACAAAAATGAGATGGCTACAGAGAAAGTAAGAGCAATCATGACAAGGACTTCGGCAAGGGATTTGTTTGATCTTTATTTCCTCTTCCATCAGAAAGCCGGGTTGAAGATGGATGTGGTCACTGCAAAACTTGGGTACTACGGCCTTTCCTTCGATTACAGGACATTTGAGAAAAAGGTTGAAGAGCTGAAGGCCGTGTGGAAAAAGGAGATGACGGCCCTTACGTCCAATCCGGTTGAATACGAAACGGCAGCTAAAGCAGCCCTGGCAGCAGTTAAGAAAGACCTTTCGTGAATTTATTCAGGAGTGAGCCAGGTTGCGCACCTGCTTTCGTTGAATGCCGCTCAACGAATTAAAGCAATAAACCTTACTAAAGTTAAACTCTAGTTTAGGATTAGTAAGGATTCGACGGAGTGTCTTTTCGCCTCTAACTTTCCGCGTTTCTTGATAATCCGAACGTTTTGTGGGATATATAGAAAGCATCCCTTGTACAACTACTAATTTGACATTCATTAGTAGTTGCCAAAAGAGAATAGCTGATGCTAATCTTTAATTTAAAAAAACAAAATTAGAAGAAATGAAAGAGAAATGCAGCGAATGTTGAGCCATCGGCTCAACTGATGAGCTTGCCTTTTGAGCAAGCTCACGATGTTGGAGCCGCTTCAGGCGACTCAACAGTTGAGCTTGTTCCGCAAGCTCAGCATGGTGAGAGCGAGTTTGGAATAAACCTTTAGTGACTGCAGACTGAACAGCTCGCTTGTGCTTACTGCTTTGGGCTGTTAAACGCACCGGCGTGCATGCATTTGTCCTTATCCAACCTGAAGATAAACTGTTTTCCTTTAGAGAAGGTTTGTAGATAACCCTGTTTTACCAAGCCCAAAAGGTCTGTTCTTGCAGTTTCATAGGTAATATGGTAACGTTCTTGCATTTCTAGTATAGTCATAGGCCGTTCGTCTTTGCTCATGCTGATAAGTATGTCAGCCTGACGGAAATTCAATTTGGGGTTTTGCTGTATAATCTCAAACATCTTCCTATTTTCAGCCTTGGTTTTAGAGATGTAGTTTTCGAATGACGTCACGGCAATGTCAAGCGCGCGTAAATTAAATTTTACAAAATAGGTAACATCGTTATTGTCTGTTTCAGAGTAGAGATACGCGCGTGCATACTGGGCAGACGCATTTTTTATAGCTGTGGATACCGCGACATATTCGAGATAATCATACTTTTGCGCCATCAGGTACCAGTAGAACAGTGCTCTCGCGGTCCGCCCGTTTCCATCATTGAAGGGATGGATATAACCAATCATATAGTGGAGTACAATTGCCTTGACAAAGGGATGTAGGTAATAGCTGTCAGAGTCGGCGTTATTCACGAAATTACAAACTTGTTCCAGTAACTGATTGATTTTTTTGTAGTCAGGCGGATCATAAACGATCTGATCTTCACCTTTGGCGTATACCTTCACCTCATTATCCGTTCTAAACGTTCCTTCGTATTCTTTATTTTCAAGGGTATCTTTAGTGATTTTCCTGTGAATTTCCTTAATGAAACCTAATGTTAATTTCTGGTTCGTCACCACATTCTCTTTGACATACATCATGGTAACGTAGTTATTCACTATCATCTGCTCCGAATGATTGCGCGGCTTCCTGTTTTCCCTTAGCATTTTTTTGGCAGCTACCCGGCTTGTAGCTGCGCCCTCCAATTGACTGGAGGCGATTGCTTCCTCCATCAATGAATTTACAAGGTATTTTTTCTGCAGTTCTGGCCCCGGCATCTGGGCTTCCAGACCGATTTTACCACCTACACGTATATCCAAATCATGAAGCGCTTTCTCAATTTGAGGCGTCTGAACGTATTGTAGTGTTACTCCGTTGAGTTTAATTGGCCTATTGCTGAATCCTCTAAAAAATTTAATATAGCTCCACAACAGTTTAAGATCGACTCCCTTGAACCTATCGTCGACTTGTAATTCATCCCAGTGCAGATAATTGGTATTAACTATGCTAAAATAATGTTTAAGCCCATCAAGAGCATTAATATCTGGATTTTGTATGAATAACTGTCTGATTTCCTCTTCGGAAGGGGGTTTTTTAGGAATTCTCATGAAGCATGCCTCGAACAACTACTAATTTGGCATTCATTAGTATTCATTAGTAGTTACTTGGGATATTCTATTTATAAACCTATCTACTAATTTAGCATTCATTAGTATTCATTAGTAGTTGCTAACAAACAATATGGCTCGCGCTAATTATAATTAAAAAAAATAAAATTAGAAGAAATGAAAGAGAAATGCAGCGGATGGTGAGAGCGAGTTTGGAATAAACCTTTAGTGACTGCAGGCTGAACAGCTCGCTTGCGCTTACTGCTTACACCCCAGTTCTATCAAACGGATCTGCTATCCGCGGCTCATGCCTCCTCGTCTTGAGAATCGCTTCGACCTTAGATGCTTTCAGGTCTTATCGATGTGGCGCGTGGCTGCCCGGCAATGCAATTCACAACCGGTAGACTAGAGGCGCCGGATCTCCGTTCCTCTCGTACTCAAAGATCCTTCCTCTCAAGAGGCAATCGCTCCCAGAAGATACTACCGTACTGTCTCGCGACGTACTGAACCCAGCTCATGTGGGATTTTAATGGATGAACAACCCAACCCTTGGTGGCTCCTGCACCACCAGGATATCCCAAGCCGACAGCGATGTACCAAACCGCGGGGTCGATGTGTACTCTCGCCCGCGACGAGCCTGTTACCTCCAGGGTAGCTTGTCTGACAGATAGAACCCTCATCAATAAGGTATCTATGTTCGCTAAGCCCGAGTTTCCTCTCTGCATCCCACGCTTTTAGGGATACAGTCAGCCATGCATTTGTCTTTCACCCTCTACTCCGGATTTCTGACCCGGATGAGCATAGCATTGGGCGCCCTTGTTTCCTTATCGAGGGCGTACCGCCCCAGCCGAACCGCCCACCAGACGCTGTTCCCTTGCGGGTAAGCAATACAGATCATACAAAGTGGTGTTACACTTTCGCCTATTCACTGCCCGAAAGCAATGACATAACGGCTCCCACTTACGCTAGGTAGCACAATACGTATTACAACATCTGACTGCGGTAAAGCTCCATGGAGTCTTCGTTTCCCTCTGGGAGTCTCCGGCATCTTCACCGGATAGTGAGTTCACCAGGTCCCAGGTAGGGACAGTGGGAAAGTCGTTACGCCATTCATGCAAGCCGCCAATTAAGCGGCGAGGTATTACGCTACCTTAAGAGGGTCAGAGTTACCCCCGCTCTTTACCAGCCCTTCTCCCGGTTGAAACCGATTTTCAGGTACTGGCAGTGGGCAGGCGTCAGCCACTATACTAAGCCTTTCGACTTTGCAGTGACTTGTGTTTTTGATAAACAGTCGCTATCCCCTTGTTACTGAGACCTCCGCATTACTCATGCGAAGGCACCCCTTATACCTAAGATACAGGGCTAACTTGCCGAGTTCCCTTACCCGAGTTCTCCTGACACATCTTAGCCTTTTCAGCTAGAGCACCTGTACTGGTTCTTGGTACGAACACACAGGATCGTTCCACGCTTCTTTTCATGGGCCCCTGGATTTAATGGAATTATCCATTGGATTTTCGTCTGCTTCTCCTCATAATGAGACTCCACAGATCTACTATCCTCCGACGGCCGCAGCCGCTCCACCTATCCGAAGGCGCAAAGACGTGGCATGCCTTTCGGCAGCCTACCTATGTGGGGCCGGAATGTTAACCGGCTTCCCTGATTTCGCGGAGAAAGAATTACTTCTCCACTTAGGATCGCCTAACCCTCGGCTGACAAACGTTGCCGAGGAAACCTTGCTCCATAAGATGTCTAGGATTCTCACCTAGATATTGCTGTTACTGACACCAGGATATTCATAACAGGCAGCTCCATAGGACTTCACAGCCCTACTTCTGCGCAACCCGTTCGCCCCCCTAACCCACAAGCTTTCGCTTGGGTTGGGTATCGGAAGCTAGCTTAGCCCCGGAAATCTTCAGAATCTGCACTCTCGGCCGGTCCGCTATTACGCGTTGTTTAAAGGATGGCTGCTTCTGAGCCTACCTCCCGACTGTCTTTGAATAGAGACGCTTTTGCAGTTCACACTTAGCTAGCATTTAGGGTCCTTAACCCAACGTGCGGTCAATCCCGCATAGGTGTACAAGCTTACCCCGTACACCCAACTGCCCTCTTCTACGCGGATAAAGAATTCGGAGTTTGAAAAAACGGTGATCCCTTTCGGAACCGCTCCGTCTAATCAGTGCTCTACCTCTTTATCACGCTCCAAGGACGCTGTGCTGAGACACATTTTGAGGGGAACTCGCTATTGCCGTGTTCGACAGGACTATCACCCCTACACCCAAGTCACCTAAAGGGAATATACCACCAATAGTTTCGGGCCTCCACTGACCGTCAAGCCAGCTTCGCCCTGCTCGGGAGTAGATCACAACGGCTTCGGGTCTTACAGGAGTGACTGATCGCGAATAACCACGACGTCCCTGACACCTTGCGGTGCTGCGGACACTTGGTTTCCCTTCGGCTTTCGCCTCGCCACGCCTATAAACTCCCTGGCTCTTGCTTCGAGAAGAAAGATAAGACACCGGTTAAGCCAGGTCGTTCCATCCGTTTCCAGACTTAACTTCCCTGGCCCTATCCTTTCGTGCCTTATCCTAATGTAACCGTCTAGTTTCAGGTCTTTTCACACTGCTTCCGCAGTTCTTTTCACCCTTTGCTCGCGCTACTAAATACACTATCGGTCTTATGCCGCATGTTTAGACTTGGAGGTTGATACCCCCATATTCATGCCCCCAATCAAGAGGACACTACTCATCAGGTTCCCTCCTTTCACCTTAATCTACGGGACTGTCACCCGCTATGGTACGGCATTCCAGCCGACTTCGACTCAATGAAAGGATAGTACTAACCCCACCACATCTACTGTCACATTACTGCAACAGCATTCGGGACGGTCTAACCGGCTTTCACTCGTGTTACTCGCCGGATCTCAATTGATTTCTCTTCCTTCCCCTACTAAGACGCTTCATTTCGGGGAGTTTTTGCGCTTTCCAGTTGCCCGGAAAGTGCACAGCCAATCCCTCGGATCACAACCTACATGCGGTTACCCGAGGATTATCGCAGCTTGTCGCGTGGCCGTGAGGGCATAAGCCTAGGCATCCACTAGACGGTATAAAATATCTAGAATTACTCTCTAGAACCCAAACTCACTTTGGAAGACTCACCATTAGAAACTAAACTCGTAGTATTAACTAAGTTTAATTTCTATAATATCTTCCGCTGCATTCTCTTCCACTCGACTTACTCCCCGCAAAGCGGTGAGAGAACAAGCCATCTGATGGTCTTTTCCTCAACGCGCATGAAGCGCGCTCATTGGAATAAGCAGACGTTTGTAGCCATTATTAGGAGCATACGTCTTTATAAAGGTTTTCAAGACTTGAGCTGGTAAAAAACCGATAAAAGCGAAAAAGACGGAAAACGACGGAAAAAAACAGGAAAATGTTTACTGGTCAAGCAGCAATTCAGCCCTATCCATATCAGCCATCATCTTGGTTACTATCTTTTCCGCATCAGCCGTATCTGCAACAGACACGGAAATCTTCTTTTTTTGATTGGCTTTGACTTTCCTTGGTGCGTTGCCTGAAGCTTCAGTCCAGGCGCCTATATAAGTATCTATATTCTCCAGCAGCGACTCAAGCTCTTTTTTCACATTTTGCGATTTTGCATCTTTCTTGCCTTTCAGCTCTGCTATTCTGTCTTCCAGCCTTTTGCTCAGGTTGCTGCCCCGCATATTCTTGACCAGTTCTTTTACCTTTACAACAAGCGAATGCACTTTCTCTGCATCTGCTTCTTTCTGCTCTTTTTTGACCGGAGGGGTTGCTTTGCCAGGCTGCTCAAGCGATTCAAGAACTTTTTCCGCGTCTATGATGGCTTGTTTCATTTTTTTCGCCATCTCTTTGGCCATAAGAAGAAACTGAATGTGGTATGCCTGGGTATTAAAGGTTTCATCTACGTTACTCTCAGCTATCCGAAGAGAGTCCTTTAGCATGGTTTCAGTGTCGGAAAACGAAGCAACATAGTGGGCTATGCCGTTTTCGATTTTTTCTGCCTTGGTTTGATCGGTTTTTCTTAATTTTTCTAGCGCCTTGCTAAACCTTCCTGCATAATCATTTTTGTTTATAACGGATTCAAGATTGTGGATTTCGTCCAGCACATTTTTCAGATTGTTCCTGAACTCTTTATCTTCTTTTGTCGTCTCAGGAGCTTTTCCAGGTTGCTCAAGCGCTTCAAGTATTTTTTCTGCTTTGGCAATGGCGTCTTTCATGTCTTTCTCTATGTCATTGGCTGAATTAAGCTCCTTAAGATTGGATTCCTGCTGGACGAAGTTGCTGCCTATACCACTGTCAGCAATTCGAAGCCATCCATTTATTGCGTCGTCCATGAATAAAAAGATGGTGATTTTATAGGATAGGTTACTGACCTCGATGGCCCTATCTAATTGCCCGCTTGCTCTTAATTGTTCTATAATATCATCAATTCTTTTATTAAGATTCTTTGCCTTGATTTCTGCTATCAGGCTGCGGACCTTTAAAATTGTGATTTTCATATCTGATTTGAACTCGCGATCGCGTTTTTTCCTTTCCTTGACAAGCGTCTCTTTCTCCGGATCAGGAAACAGGTGGATTTTGTCGACGGGTTTGGCGTCCACCGCGATTACTTCTGCCTTCTTAACGTCGCCTGCCAATGAGCCGCCTTTTTGGGTTTCTGCAGCAACAGGCGTTTCAATCGGCTTGGTAGCGCCTTTTGTGGAAGCGCAGCCGGTAAGAGCCAAAGCGACAGCAAAAACAGTGCAGCCTGCAGCAAGTGCAAACCTGCGCTTTGCCTTTAGCGCCATCTGAACTATCTTGTTGCGCTTGGTATCTTCAGACTTGGCAAAATTCTTCTGACGAACGTCAGCATTTTCTCTGCAATAGCGTAATTTCATTATGTTTTCACCTGTTATAATATATGCAAAGAAAGGTATTTAAACTGAAGTGTCAGCAGAAGAATGAAAAGATAACTATGATAATATTATAGCTATTTCATGTACGCTTTCTGGATTACAACGTCCTGCACTGGCCAGTCATCGTAATTTCCGCGGCTTGCTGTCTGCACTGCTTCTATTTTCTTGACAACGTCCATGCCGCTTGTCACTTTGCCGAAGACTGCGTAGCCCGGGTTGCTCGGCGTGTAGTCAAGGAAGCTATTATCAGCAACGTTGATGAAGAACTGTGATGTTGCACTGTTCGGATCGTTTGTTCGCGCCATGGCAACTGTGCCTGCAGTATTCTTCAGGCCGTTATTCGACTCCAGCTTTATTGGCGCTTGCACCGGCTTTTCCTTGCCGCCTGCGAAGCCACCACCTTGAATCATGAATCCTTTTATCACCCTGTGGAAAACAGTGCCGTCGTACTGCCCTGCCTTCACGTAGGTGACGAAGTTTTCCACAGTAACCGGCGCTTTTGCCCTGTTAAGCTCTATTTCTATATTTCCCATGCTTGTTTCAAGAACTACTGTTTCTGCCATGTTTTCACCTGTTGACTGATTTTGGCTTGTTTGATTTGCGGACTGATTTACTGGAACGTTTGCTGCCTGTGCTGCGTTATTTCCGTTTTTCTGCAGCGAATTAATGAGAAGAAAAACCCCTGCAAGCACCAGCACTGCGACTACTGCAAAAATAATCGTTTTCTTGTAATCCAATTACTCACCTCTTGCAGATGGAAACGAAAGGATTAAAATCAGAAGGCAAATACAAGCTTTTTAAAACACTTCCTAACACTAATTATCTTGATAAGGTGCACTAATGGAAAGCGAGAACGATCTGATAAACCGACTGCGCAGTAATGATTCTTACCAACAGGCAGCGGCAGCTCAGGATATCAGGTTTATCGCCATGGGCGGGACAGTACTGAACAATGTCATCGTACTCAAGCTTGAAGAGATAGTGATGAATTACGAGACGCATGTATTTGCAAAAGCAAACGGGGCAGAAGCGCTTGCCTACCATTATTTCAACAGAGGAGTTCCTGAAGAGGTTGAAAACCTGCTGAATAACAAGGACCCGTTTGTAAGGGAAGGCGCGATCCACGCAGTAAGGACTCATTTTGACAAGGGCTTTGACATCAGTTATGTTGTTGTGACGCTTTGCAGCAGGCTCAGGGACTTAAGGAAGGAAAACAGGGCCAACATAGCCAAGATCGTGAATGATTTTGTTGATGGATGCGAAGACCAGCCACTGCTTGATAGAATACAGGATGTGGTGGATGAAATAGACGCTGGAAATCTTGAAGCAAAGTTCACGGCAATTGAGATTTCTGAAAGAAGGGCCCACCTGAGAATAGAAAAAGGAGTGACGGACCCAAGGGCAGAACCGCGACTGGCAGCTCCTGCAAAACCTTCTGTAAGGCCAGCTGCATCTGGCGTTAAATCAATTGTCAGGCCAACAATAAAGCCGCCGGAAAAAAACGAAGACCAAACAGGTTCCCGCACCTGGCAGGCAGTAAAGAAAATCTTCAGCGGCTGAAAAAAGCGTTTTCCTAGCTACTGTCTGCCAGTAGTGCCAAGCGGCGCGGGAACTTTTATTTTCTCCGCAGGCTTAAGCACGTATTTCGCATACGTCTTAACTGCTTTAGGCATAGCCGCATCTTCACAGATCTTCACTATGAATTCCTTGTCATTCCTGCGGCCTTCTGCAATGCTGTTTTTGTAGATTCTCACTGCCTTGACGCCTGCGCTGACGCGCACCTTCATCGGCACGTCCTTGTTCCTTGCCAGGCATTCCAGCGCAAGCGTGTCGCCGTTCTTTGCATAGAGCTTAATGGCTTCGGTGCCGGCTTCAATCTGCAGTATATCTGGAAAAAGTTCGTTGCTTGCAATCTGCATAAGGCAAAGTGCGTCTTTTTTCTCAACCGCTGAGGAGATAGTTACCCGGACGATAACCAATGCGTTCTCATCCTCACCAAGTTCGCGGAATTTGCTTGCCAATTGGCCGCAGGCCACCGGCTCTGCCTGAGCTGGTCGAGCAGGAATGTCTCTTGCCAGGGCTGGCTTCAATGTGAAAACGCCTTCCAGCAGCAATGCGGCGGCAAATGTAAATGCGAGTAATTTTTTCTTCAATGGGTGCACGCCGTGGCTAACCCGCTCCGGCCTTCTTGCAAGAACCTTCACAGCTACCACCTCCCTATAAGGTGATAGTATGTAATAAAATGTTTTTAAATGTTTGTTAGTGGTCAAAATCAGTGTAAATTAGTGTTTTTTATTGCAGTGTATTTACACTGCGGACAAAATTTTGCAATTTTGTCCTTGCACGACGTAAAGTTTCTCGTTTTTTTCAAGCTGCAGCTCGACAAGCGGCGGTAGCAGACGCGGCTTCGGCAATTCCTGCTTTACCCGCGTAGCGCCAAATATGAATCGAGCGTAATCCAGGAATTTGCTGTTAAGAGCAGCCGGCTCATTCTCAAACGGCAGGCCAAACGTCGGCGCAGTCACTGCACTAGCTAGCCACAAACCGGCTACGCCGTCGCTGCGCATACGGTCAAGAATGGCTGCGCGCCACCTGAACGAATCATAGCTCCAGCCAGCAGGCGCCTGCATGCTTACTACTATATCTATAATGCTGCCAGTCAGCGCTGCCTTCACATAGGGCGAAAGCTGGTCGTACACGCCGAACTCGTTTACAGGCAGCTCTACTTTCAGTATGAGCTGCACGCCTACGGCATTCTCCAGCGATTTTACTGCATAACCAAGCTGCTGCGGAGTGACATTCTGCTTTTTGCCGTTGCGCGGAAGCACGATAGCTGCGCTAAGCGTGCCGCTGGCAACTTTTTGCAGCGGCTCAAGCAACGGCCTTGCCACGCGCACTGGAAACGGAATTCTTACGGTTTGTGTATTTCTTACGGCTTGCAACTGCACTGATTTCACCCGGTTGATTATTATTTTTGGAATAAATAAACCATCTAAAATAGTTAAAGAAGGTAACGTTATATAAATCTACGTCGATAATTTTAATATTCCTAAAAGAATAAAACGTCGCAGAAAACTGGCCATGAAGGTTTTTAGATTTTCCCCCTGTTAACAAGGCATGCGTATAACGAAGATCGGGAAGAATGCTTACAAAAGATTCGTGGACAGTGAGATGAAGGACTTTTTCATTGATTTCTTCGGTAAGAGCGTGGGCAGCGACTACTATAAAACATATTCATTCAAGGAAAAGAAATTCTTGTTTGCAGCAAAGGAAAAAGGAAAGACAATCGGCGTAATCCTCCTGCGGGTTGGTCACCGGGTGGCCAGCATAGGCGCATTTGCCGTGACAAAAGGTTACAGGAAAAAAGGCGTCGGCTCAAAGCTGCTGGAAAAATGCGAAGCTGTCGCAAGGAAGAACAGATGCAAGAAGATCTGGCTATGGACAGTTCCCGCAATGCCCGCCTATAAATTCTACAAAGAGAATGGTTACAAAGAAGAGGCCCGGCTGAAAAAACACTTTGGCGGCAGGGATCTTTGCGTCCTGAGCAAGTTTTTCTAGCCCCCTAAAACCATTATAAAGTTATCTTCGAAAGGTAGTAAAATTCCAGTTGAGCGGGTGGACTATATGAAAAACATAATGTGGTTTAAAGAACTCAGAAGGACCAGCCTGGCAGAGGCCGGAGGAAAGGGCGCGAACCTCGGTGAAATGTACGAAGCGGGATTTCCAATCCCCAACGGATTCGTCACTACCAGCGGTGCGTACTTCAGGTTCCTTGATGCAAATAACCTGCGCCAAAAGATAACTGACATGCTTAAGCTCGACACAGATGATACGGAAAAACTGCAGCGAGTGGCAGAAGAAATAAAGCAGCTCGTAATCGCAGGCACAGTGCCTGACGACATCCGCACTGACATCATCCGCAGCTACAAGCAGATGTGCGAAACTGCAGGCAGGGAAGTCTACGTAGCAGTCAGAAGCTCGGCCACTGCAGAAGACTTGCCTACTGCATCGTTTGCCGGGCAGCAGGCAACATTCCTCAACGTGCATGGGGCAGAAGACACGGTGCTGGCAGTAAAAAAGTGTTGGGCATCGCTATTCGAGCCAAGAGCAATTTTCTATAGGGTGGAAAATAAATTTGACCATATGAAGGTAGGCTTGGCAGCAGTAGTGCAGCAGATGGTGCAAAGTGAAAAGTCAGGCGTAGTATTTACAGTGGACCCGATGACGCAGGACAAAAATGTCATCTCAATAGAAACAGCATTCGGCCTGGGCGAAGTGGTTGTCGGCGGATTGGTAACTCCTGACACCTACCAGGTGGACAAGCGCGATTTCAAGATAAAAGACAAGAAGATTGCCAAGCAGACCTGGATGATTGTTAAAATCGGCAATGAAAACAAAAACGTTGACATAAAGCCGGAAGCGCAGGGGCTGCAGAAGCTCAGCGATTTGGAAATAAGAGACTTGGCGAAAATCTCTGCGAAGATAGAGGATCATTACAACTTCCCGCAGGATATTGAATACGCATTTGAAAAGGGCAATCTGTACATCGTGCAGTCAAGGCCCATCACTACGCTGAAAAAAGAGGGTGAAAAAATGATTCAGGATGCATCGGCAAAAGCAACGGCAGGCGCAGCAGTTGAGCAGGCAAGCGCGCCGCAGGAGCAGAAAGTGACGACGGAATTGAAAGTGCTGGTGCAGGGCCTGGGCTCATCGCCAGGCGTAGGCGTCGGCCCGGTGAAGATAATCAGATCTCCTTCGGAAATCAAGCGCATAGTGCGCGGAGATGTGCTGGTAACTGAAATGACAACGCCAGACTACGTACCTGGCATGAAACGGGCAGCGGCCATAGTCACTGACATGGGCGGCATGACATCGCACGCGGCAATAGTAAGCCGCGAACTCGGCGTTCCGTGCATCGTAGGAACAGGCGATGCGACCAAAAAGCTCAAGGACGGCGAAATGGTAAGCGTTGACGGCAGCCGAGGCATTGTCTATGCAGGCATGATCGAGGCAAAGAAAGAGGAGACGAAGCAGATGGGTGGAGCAGCCGGCATGGTAGTTGAAAACACCCCGGTAACAGGCACAAAGATTTATGTCAATCTGGCAGACGTGGACCAGGCAGAGCGTGTGGCCAAGCTACCAGCTGATGGAGTTGGCCTGCTGCGCGCGGAATTCATGATAGCGGAAATAGGCGTACACCCGAAAAAAATGATTGCAGATGGCAAGGCGCAGGAATACGTGGATAAGCTAGCAAGCGGCATGATGCGGTTCGCAGCTGCATTCTATCCAAGGCCCGTAGTCTATCGCGCTACGGATTTCAAGACCAACGAATACCGCAGCCTGGACGGCGGCGACAAGTACGAACCGAAGGAAGAGAACCCGATGATGGGCTACCGGGGCGCGTCAAGATACATCGAAGAACCTGAAGTGTTCGAGCTGGAGCTTCTTGCATTGAAGAAAGTGCGCGACGAGCATCATCTGAAGAATTTATGGCTGATGATTCCGTTTGTCCGGAGAATCGGCGAGCTGCGAGCGATAAAAGAGCAGCTGCACAAGGTCGGCATCTACCGAACACGGGACTTCAAGCTGTGGATCATGGTGGAAGTGCCTAGCACAGTGGTCCTCATCGACCAGTTCTGCCAGGAAGGCATTGACGGCGTTTCCATAGGCAGCAACGATTTGACGCAGCTCACACTAGGCATCGACCGGGACAATACTACTTTGGCAAAAGGCTTTGACGAGCGGAACGAAGCTGTATTGCGTTCCATCAAGCACGTGGTGGATAACTGCAACAAGTATCACGTCACCTGTTCGCTTTGCGGCCAGGCGCCAAGCGTCTATCCGGACTTTGCCGAGAAGCTGGTGGAATTCGGCATTACCAGCATGTCTGTCAATCCGGATGCCATAGAACGCACCAGGCGCATAGTGGCAAGCGCCGAGCAGAAGGTCATGATGAAGCGGCTGCGCCTGCTCACCGAGAAAGTGGGCGAGGAAGACCGCCTCGGTGACCTGACGTTGCGCGACTAGGCACAAAGTATTAAATACCCGATGTACGTAATATGACTACTTCGCCCTAGCGGCAAGACTGCTGGGTTGAAGAAAAAACAAAAAAAAGAGTGAAAAAATGGACAGAGACAGAAATAGAGGCGGTGGCGGTGGATTTGGCGGCGACAGGAAAATGTACGACGCGACTTGTTCCGATTGTGGACAGGCATGCCAAGTTCCATTTGAACCGAAAGAAGGCAGACCGGTTTATTGCCGCGACTGCTACAAGAAACACAGCAAATTCTAGTTCTAGATTAGCTAGCTAGTAGAATCTTGCTTTTTTTATTTTTTTGTATTTTTTAATTTTAACCGATTTTTTACCGCAGAACTTTCCAACTCACGGATAGCGTCAGCTGCAATCCAGCGCGCTGCTTTTGAGTCGATCTTTTGAATCGCTCGAGCTGTAGCCAGCGCCTTGGCATTAAGAGCGATATTGCGCTTGCCTATCTGCCTTAATGCCCAATTGACTGCCTTCCGAACGAAATTCCGCTCGTCTGTTGACGCCTTCTTTAGGAGCGGCAAAAGCCGAATAAAAGCTGCGTCATCTGCTTCCTTATCATGCACTGCCAAGGCAGCTGTTAGTGCGAATGCAGTCCGCTTAACAAATTCTTTTTCACTGCGGCCGTATTCCACTACTTTGCTGAATGCGAATGGGGTCTTGTCAAAAAGATTGCTGCATACCTGGTCGCAAACGTCCCAGGAATCAAAATCAGCTGCCCACCTATCCATCTGCGCTTCAGTAACTGCAGCAGGCTCATCAATAAGTCCTGCGAGAATTCTTGCCTCGTGGATTTCCGTAACCCAGAGCTGCTGCGCAAGCGTATGGTTCTTGCCAATCTGCTTGGCCATCTTTCTCAGGACAGGAATATTCACTCCGTAGGTGTTTTTCGCACTGATGCCAAAGCGGATCATGCCTTCCATATTTGCCTTATTCGCATTCTGCTTGATGATTTTTACTATCTCAGTGCAATTCAACGGGCACCGCCTCCACCGCCGCCTCCGCCGCCACCAAAGCCGCCACCGCCGCTGAAACCGCCACCGCTACTACTGCTGTGCGGGCTATAGGTGGGCGTCATGCTGCTGGCAAATGCCATGTAGGCAAAGCCGCCTGCGTAGATGTGCGAAGAACGAGTTTGTTCAACCCAGGTTGGTGCTATCTTCTTCATGGCCTGAATTGTCTTGTCTGCAACGCCTAATGCAACTGCGTAGGTCATGTAGTGGTCCCAGAGCTTAACGCTTGCAGGCGGATGCTCTTCCAAAGCAGTGAAGTCAGATAGATACTTCTTGAAATTCGTCCATTTCAGGTTAAGCACCCTGCCTTCTTTCGTCCATCTGCCAAGAATTGTTTTCTTTACTGCGAACAGGCCTATGAGGATCATGTCCACGAATATCATGCAGAACAGGCAGAACGGAAGGAAGTCGTAGGTATCAAAGAAGCCTAATGCAGCACCTGCGAACATGCCGAAGAAGATCCCCATGGTATGAAGGCCGACCAGGCCGATGAAAAGGTTGCTTCCAGTCATATCAGCATACTTCTTTTCGTCTATGTTCTTCGTAATAAGCTTCTGCCAAGTCTGGGTGAAGTCATAGAAACCCTTGGATGGCGCAACGCTTGTTTTGAATGAGTTCATGCTAAGCTGGCCGTTAACTGCCTTGTCTTTCATGTAATCATAGAGCGATTGCTCATAGTCCCTGAGCTGCTCTTTCGGCTGCCTGAATGTGAATATTACATCGCTATCACTTTTCTTCTCCTCGACGTCAAAAGCACCTTTGTTGACTAGAGACATCATGGTTGCAGAAATGGCCTTTGCCAAATCGCTAGGTTGATACGTCTTGCTCATGGTCAAAAAGAAAATGCATTCTGCTGGCCCATGCTCGCTGGGCGGGTCATGCTCGTAGGGCCAGATGTAATCTACGGCAGCAGGCGAAAGCTCAGTGCCGAAAAGCAAATACAATGCAGGTATCAAAATGAATGGCGCCGCGATAAACGCGATGAAAACGTAAAACATTATATTATCCCGGAATCTCTTGGCTTCCAGGTCTTTTACGGTTTTTTCCTCCAATGACACGAGCCCGGCCTGGTTCAGCTTGTCGTTATAATAGAAGCTGCCGTTTTCCGTGAACCAGGATAGGGGCATCAACACGTTTATCTCCAGCAGCTGTTTTGGCGGCTGATTTGGAACGAAAATGGAAATCTGCTGGCCTGCCTGAGTCATAACCGGCGGCTTATCGGCGTAATAGCCATAATGCAAATAGCTTTTCGCATCTTTCACATCGCCGGGAAAATCTATGTTAACTGTGAACTGCGTTGACTTTTCCCACTGGTCTCCCCACAGCTTGTAGTAGAACTGCGCTCCATCCTGGTATTTTACGATTATCTTGATGTCGTACTCGAACACTGCAGTGACGTCACCGCAGCGCTTGTCCGTAAGTTCAAGAATAAGCTCCCGGTCGTGTGAGATAGACGCAGCAGGCTCATCAATTCTGAATTTGCACGTCGTGCCAACGCAATGTCCGGTTGCATTGCTTAGCTCAAGCGACGGCGGCTTCTGCAAATACAGCTCACTAAACGGATCGTCGCTGCAGTCATACAGATTATAATTTATGGTCTCAACAACGTGCACGCTGCCATCATCATGAATGGTGTAATCGGCAGTAGCCGAAGACATGCTGAAATCCTTCGCAAATGCAGCACAGACCAGAACTGCAAAAATCAGAAGTAGTAGATATCTTCTCATAAAATAATTCAAAACGGTAACCTTAATAAACGATTTCGGCCTAAGTTTTCCTGATGGAAAGGCCGATTTTGATACTGTGCATAGACCGGGACGACGACCTCCACGAAAAAGGCAAGGTTAACGGGCCGTTTATCGGGAGGGAGAAGAACCTAGCAGCAGCCATAAAGCTCGGCCTGGCAGACCCGGAAGACAGCGATGTCAACGCTATTTTATCGGCGATAAAGCTGTACGACAAGATGAAAGGCGAAGGCAAGAACGTAGAAGTGATAACGCTCACAGGCGACAGGAAACTGGGCTATGAGGCAGATAAGAAAATAGGCAACCAGCTGGAGCGGATAATCACCGAGCTGAATGCCGAATCGGCAGTACTCGTATCAGACGGTGCATCAGACGCGGAAGTATTACCCATCATCAAATCACGCATAAGAATCGACTCCAGCAAGATAGTTACAGTCAAGCAGTCAAAGGAGCTGGAAAAAACCTATTTCATTCTTCTTGAAAAACTCCGGGACCCGTACTACGCAAGAATAATCATTGGCATCCCGGCAGTAATAATTCTTCTATTCTCAGTGGCAGCCTATCTTGGCTGGGGCTGGGAGCCGGTCGGCATAGTGATCGGCGTCTACATGCTGATAAGGATGTTCGGCATAGACGAAACGGTAATGACATTCATCAAGGACTTCAGATTTTCAATCGAAAAAACCAGCTGGATCGGCTATCTGGCAGGGTTTGTGCTTCTGCTGATAGCCGCGATTACCGGCTACCAGAACTTTACCAAGGCGCTTACCCTGGGCCTGGCAGGAGAAAAACTCTTTGCCTATATAGTGCAGGGTGTGCTGTGGCCGGCGCTGGCTGCATTCTTCTTCATAATCATCGGCAAGATTATGGATGCGAAAACGGAAAAGAAAAGCTACAGGCTCACCAAGTACGCGCTCTACGCAATCGGCATCATACTGGCAACAATGCTGCTGCAGATAGGTACCAACTGGATACTGAATATTACTCCGCCCTATGTGAGCTTCGGCGATTTCCTGCTTGCGATAATCGCAGCCATCATTATGGGTTATATTGGCACTTTGGCAGTGGGCTGGATCCGCTCAGACATGATAATGAAGATGAAGCTGGAAGGCAAAGAGGCCATAGGCCAGGATGGCAGCCTCATAGGCAAAATAGCAGGCATAGATGTGAAAAACGAGAAGCTGATAATCCAGACGATACTGGAGAAGAAGTTCACCTATCCATTCACCACAATCGTATCAATAGACGACAAAGTAGTACTGAAGATAGAAGGTTAGAGCCGGGATTGCAACTTGTTGGCATCTACTGCTTTGACATTTACTGTTTTTTCATCTTGGAAATAAGTTTGTCCTTTTCTTTTGAATCCTTAAGCGCAGCCTTAAGCACTTCCACTATGCCCTTGACCGGAATGAGCTGTATTTTGTCTTTCAGTTCCGCAGACAGGTAAACGTCGTGCTTGTTGGAATCAGGTATGATGGCGCGCTTCATACCGTTTTCAATCGCAGCTTCTATCTTCGCAGTAACGCCGCCTACAGGCAGCACGCTGCCGCGGATATCCAGCGAGCCAGTCATGGCGCAATCCTGCAGCACCGGAATGTTTGTAATCGCAGATATGACTGCTACGGCAGTTGCTATTGATGCACTGTCACCCTCAACGCCCTCATAGGTCTGCAGAAACTGGATGTGAATGTCTTTTCGCGAAATGTCTGCACCGACGTATTTCTTGATGATGGCTGAGACATTTTCAACTGCTTCCTTTGCTATTGTCCCCAACTTACCCGTAGCAATGATCTTTCCCTCGCTCTTGGACGCAGGTGGAGTGACTTCTGCCACCATGGGCAGCAGCAATCCGGCGCGGCTGTCGCCCAACACTGCCAGGCCATTGACCCGGCCTACTTCGCTTCCGCTTGTGAGCACTATCTGATATTCGCGCCTCTGCTCTATTATCCTTGATGCGAGCTGGCTCTCAACTGGCCTGAATACTGTTTTTGCCTCAAGCACTTCTTTCTTTGTTACTACCTGCAATCCTTTGCTGCGGGCAGTGTCGCCTGCTGCGCGGACCAGGCCGCCCAGTTCTCTAAGATTAAGCGTGAATTTCTTCCTGCGGCCAGACATGCGTCTTGCCTCTTCAACTATTTCGTCCACTGCATCCATCAAAAAGTGCGGAATTTTGCCGTCTTTCTTCACTTCCTGCGCTATGAACTGAATAAGCTTTGCCTCATTTGCCGGCGTGTCGTCCATGCTGTCTTCGACGTAAATCTCATAGCCGGCGCCTCTAATGCGCGAACGGAGAGCAGGATGAATCTTCTGCATGTCTGGCAGATTGCCCGCAGCAACTAGCACGAAATCAGAAGGCACTGCCTGGGATTTTACCAGCGCGCCTGAACTCATTTCACTCTGGCCCGTAATGGTATATTTCTTTTCCTGCATTGCCGTAAGCAGCTCCTGCTGCCAATTAAGCTTTAGCGATGCGATTTCATCTATGAATAGCACGCCCTTGTTTGCCCGATGGATTGCTCCTGCTTCAACACGCAGATGGGCCGGCGTACCGAGTCCTCCCGAATTATGGGTGAGGACATTATTGACAAGATAGTTGCCTGTTTCGGTGGTGAGATTATAGACATAACCGGAATAGTTTTTCTTTTTTATGCTCGTTATCTTATCGAAAGAATACGAACCATCTGAAATATTCTTCAATCTGAAGAGGTCTGGACAATTCGTATGGGTCAGCAGCTTAAGACAGATAGAAGAGAGAAATTGTCTGGTAAGGTTTTGAGACGAGCTCAAGCCAGGTTTGAGGGCATAGTAGGCATCATGCACCTTTGTCTGGCTTAGACCGGTTTTTCCGCGAATTTGTTCAAGAAATTCAAATGAAATTGGGACCTCATCATCAAATGCAACATGCGTATTCTTTGTTGATTCTAGATATCCCTTAAGATTATTTTTATGGTATGGATTGATCGTTTTCTCATAATATTTTGAAGCAAATTCATAATTATTAAACAGCACAAATTTCTGAAGAGTCTTTTTTTCTTTTCCAAAGCCCGGGTCAATTCTTCCCTTAATCTTTGCTCTCACGCCTACTTTCAAAAATAAGGGAACAAAATCGTCAATAAGCTCTTTTGAAAAGAGCTCAAACTGGCCTTGCTTATTGACATAACCATCTAGGGACATGTAACTAGAGATGAAATGCGATATCTTTTCCTTATCAAGATCAAAGATGAAAGGCGGTATAGACTTGCGGTTATTTTTCTTAACGCCCATCTCGATTAGTTTTTTTACTAGGCTTGATGAATTAACATTTAGTATCGTCGCACCGCGGTACACTCTTTTTTTGTAATTGAAATTGTTCGCTTTAAGGCAGCGTTCGATTTCATCGATTTTGAATTGTCTCTTTAACTTAAAACCTACCGTTCTTGGCCCAAAATAGCCATCCGCAAGAAGATAAGCGACAAACGTTATGAAATTCAGATCACTACTGGTTGTCTTACAAATGGGTAATCTATAGGGTAAAACCAAAGATGCATCTTGGTCTATTCTTTCAGCTTCCATATACCCAATCGTCCCATCCGGTTTTATGATAGCTAATGGATGGTTCGGAGTAACACGGATTTTATGACCTCTCCGAGTTTCTATTTCGTATATTTGCCCTTCAAATTTTCTTTTATATACTTTAGATACCTCTGAAGAGGTATAACAATATCGATCATCGTATCCACCGAGAATTTCAAATCTCTCTTCAGGTTTAAGTTCCTTTTCGCCTTCGCTTAAAAATTGGTCAACAAGCTCGCTTATTCTCACTGGTTTCCCATTTTTCAGATTAATAATTTCGTCTCCTGGAATACATTGTAACGGATCATGTTTAACATCACCGAGCAAAGCGCCTGCGCGCGTGCCTGTTGCATCAACAAACGGTGCGGCATGCTTGCCCGTATTGTCCACCAGCAGCTTCGGGTCTTTTGTTTCAACAGGCATGAGCCGCCTGCCGATGCCTGCCGTTGCATTGGAAATAAGATAAAGAAAACCAAGGCCAATCACACTGGCAACTACGAACCATTTTGCATTGTCTGAAATATTAAGCATGAAAACCACTGCATAGAGAATTACCCCGAGCAGCAGCACGATTAAAATCGGATTAAGCCCCTTGGTAACTGATTCTGCCTCGCCTTTGAAGGACACTATTCTCCGGCCAAGGCCAGTGCCGCCGGCCAATCTGCCGCCTGGCAGCGTCTTCATCCGCTTTGCGTCTTCCTTGGAATAATATTTCTGCAAATCCTTGTTCTTTGAAACATAATCGTGAGTCGGATAGGTAGGCACTATGCGCACCTGCGGCTGGTTTTCATCATTCGGATTAGGATAAACAAGCACGTCTTCCAGGTCCTCTGCAGGCATAAGCTCTGCCATGGCCTGGGCCATCATTGATTTGCCTGTACCCGGCGTGCCGATAAGCAGCACGTTTCTTTTCTGCTTTGCCGCTTTCTTCACGATTTCCACTGCCGAGTCCTGGCCGATTATCTGGTCTATGAGCTTTTCCGGGACTTTTACGTCTGCCGTGCTGGTTATGCTTGTGATTCTTGCCTTGTCCATTAATCCCACCAATTTGTCATTTGCTTACCCTACTAGTTGAACATCAGAGAACGCGATTCGCGGAGCTATAAAACCGCCAAGGTTCTTCTGCTTCTTTCCTATGCCATATATGTTGCTAAAAAGGTTAAATATGTTTCCTGTCAGCATGAAGCCGCGCACCGGCTCTTGTTTTCCGTTTTTTGTGAGAAATGCGGCGTTAACTTCCACTCCGAAATCGCCTGTTGTAGTATTAGCCGTGTGCGAACCGTGGAACGAACGGATGAGCACGTCGCCCTCTTCTTCGCCCAGGTTGCCTGGCTTGATTACGATGTTGGAAAATCCGATTGCCGGCTGGCCGGCATAGCCAGCGCGATTGCAATTGCCACGTGCCGACACTCCTTCAAGCGATGCTATTTCCAGATTGTAGGTGAAGTTTTTGACAATGCCGTTTTCCACTAGCGGCATTTTTGCTGATGGCACGCCTTCGTCGTCAAACGGTCTGGAGTTAACTGCTGTAGCAACAAACGGGTCATCCAGAATGCTTAGCTTGCTGCTGAACATTTGCTTGCCGACTTTATCATGCAGCAGACTTATCTTTCTCTTTTTCCATTCGCCGCTGAAAGACGGCGCAAGAATTTCGAACAGACTTCCAAATGTCTCGGGCTCAAATGCCACAAGATATTTTCCGCTTTCGATTTTCTTCGGCGATTTCATACGGCGCGCCATTTCCGCAGCCTCTTCGCCAGCTGCATAGAATTGCTTTGCAGTGGGCAGCTGCTGGAATGCATTTGCAAATAAACCAAAACCGTCTCCGTCCATCACTTCAACAAAGAATTGCACTGCTGTGGAATCGTATTCGCCTGCAAAGCCAGCAGAATTTTCCAGTTTTGTTTTTGCAGCAGATGTCTCCATCATCAGCTGCGCATTGCCGCCGTATTTTTCCGCACCGTCGCGCACCTGCTCAAACATTTCCCTAAGCTCGCCAATCTCCAGCTGCTGGATTTTTTTATCTGCCAGCTGCATTTTCCTGAACTTGGCAGCTGGAGGAAATTCAAAGCGAGGACGTGGCGAATATTTTGCAGCCTCTGCAGCGCGGACTTCTGCCTTTGCTAGGTCTTTCTCATCCTCTGCATAGGAAAAGCCAAGCCCGCCTGACTTAAGCACGCGGATGCCGTAGCCAGCTGCCTCGGACTGGGACCGGACTTTGAGATATTTTGCCGAATAGGAAAGGGAAATCGAGCGATCGCTGATAAAAAATAGCTCTTTGCCATCAACCATAGCTTTTAATTTCTATTCTGACTTTTTAAACCTATGGAAACGAAAAGGCTTTTTGTTGCCGTTGAGCTGCCTGCTGAGCTGCGGAAAGAGCTGCATAAATTCAGCGCAGCTTTGGACCAGGAGGGCATAAAACGCGTAGCAGAAGACAATCTGCACCTGACGCTGCGCTTCATCGGCGAAGTGCCTATTACCGTCGTACCGGAAATAATTGGAAAGCTGCAGCACGTGGAATTCACCAGCTTCACTGCAACAATCAAAACAGTTGGCGCCTTCCCAAATATTAATCATGTTAATATAGTCTGGGTCGGCCTGGAAAGTGAACAGATGCCAGCGCTGGCTACAGCAGTAGTAAGCCGGCTAAAAGGCATAGGCAAGGAAGACGAACGGCCGTTCTCTGCGCACCTGACAATTGCACGCCTTAAGCACAAAATGGATTTGCGCAAATTCATAGAAGACAACCGCAGCAAAGAATTCGGCAGCTTCACAGTCAGCAGCTTCACGCTGTTTGAAAGCAGGCTTACGCCGCAGGGCCCGGTTTACACTAGAGTAGCAGAATTCAAGGCGCAGTGAAGAAACCCCAGGCACCACCTGAGTGCAGGTCCATGCCTTCTACGCAGTGGGACCTTCTGCGTAGAGGTCTTTTTAAAGGCTGCATTGAAAAATTAAATCATGATCACAACAATCATCTTCGATCTTTCAGAAGTATATTTACAAGGACTTGCGGGCGTAGAACATTATCTGGAACCGATAATCAATATTAAAGCAAATGAAATTAAATCAGGAATCAGGGGACCGGAATTAATTGCTCTTTTTCATGGGGAACTTTCAGAAGAAGAATATTGGTTAAAAATTATCGAAAAAAACAACTGGAAAGTTGATGTTAATACGTTTAAGAAAGCAGTTCGTGACAACTTTAAAGAAATCAAAGGAACAAGAGAAATTATAGAACAATTAAATGAAAATGGATTCAAACTGGGCTTATTGTCTGTACATACAAAGGAATGGATAGATCATTGCCTTCAAAAATATGATTACCATAAATTATTCCACACCACATTATATTCTTTTGAGGTTGCAGCTTCAAAACCAGATAAAAAAGTCTATCACTTAATCCTTCAAAGGCTAGGAGCAACACCCGAAGAATGTCTTTTCATTGATGATAATCCTAAGAATCTTGTTCCGGCTCAAGAGCTGGGCATAGCGACTATTCTTTTCAAGAACCCAGAACAGCTAAAAAAGGAATTGACTTCTTTGGGGATCAAGATTCACTAGACGCGCCCATTGGGCAGAAATTTGCTCCAATCGGGAAGACCTGAAGTTGAGCAGGATTGCAGGGTAGCAGAATTCAAGGCGCAGTAACTACTGATTCTGCAGATTGGCCAGCTTCTGTGCCTCGAGTTTGCGCTTGATTGACTTGAGCGATACGAAGCTGTCTCTTTCCATTTCGTCAAGGCGGAATGAAATCATGTTCTTCTGCTCGTCCAGCCGAGGAATAAGCACAAACTCAAGCGCATTAACACGCCTTTTCGTCTTCTCAATCTCAACAATAAGCCGCTTGATGGCAGTCTCGGTCTCCGCGAGCTTTATCACCATGTACAGCACTTCTTCGTAGTCCTGCACTGCCTGGTCGATTTTAGCGCTGGTCGCAGGCACCGAGTAGCTTGGCGCGCGGATAAAGTCCCGCTTTTCTAGTTTCGTCTCAATAGTCGGAATCTTAACGCCCATGACGTTCTTCACTTCAACGTCCACTTCAATGGTCTTTCTCAGGTCCAGTGAAACTTTTTCCAGCTGGTGCACCGGATGATACAGCTGCGCGTAGCCAAGGGATTTGTAGGCAGCAGCCATCTGCTTGGCAAGCTGGCCGCGGAGGTCCTGCGCCTTCTTAAGGATTTTGAAAAACTCGAGGATAAGTGCATCACGCTTCTGCTTCAGGAGCTTGTGCCCCTTCCTGGCCAGCACTATCCGCTCCTTGGTCTTTATCAGTTCCATCCTCGTCGGATTCACATCAGTTGCCGCAGCCATTTTCACTCCTCTTTTTTCTTCGGAAGATATTTCGTAATGAACTCGCGCTTCACTCTCTTCAGCTCCTCTTCAGGAAGCAATGAAAGCAAATCCCAGGCGATGGCCAGCGTCTTGTCAATGTCGCGGTCCTCATAGGCGCCTTGCTGCACGAATTTCTTTTCGAATTCATCAGCTACTTTCAGGTACTTCCTGTCAATGGCAGTAAGCGCTTCTTCGCCGACAACTGCGCTCAGGCTTCTCAAATCCCTGCCGTTTGCGTAGGACGCATACAGCTGGTCTGAAACGCCCTTGTGGTCTTCCCTTGTCTTGCCCGGACCAATACCCTGATTCATCAGTCGGGAAAGCGAAGGCAATACGTCCACAGGCGGATAGATATTCTTCCTGTGCAGATCCCTGTTAAGTATAATTTGCCCTTCGGTAATGTAGCCGGTCAAATCTGGAATCGGATGGGTTTTATCATCGCCAGGCATAGTAAGGATAGGCAGCTGCGTCACCGAACCTTTTGAGCCCTTCACCCTTCCTGCCCTTTCGTAGATAGTTGACAAGTCAGTGTACATGTAACCCGGATAGCCACGTCGGCCAGGCACTTCGTTACGGGCAGAGGAAATCTCACGCAAAGCTTCTGCGTAGTTAGTCATGTCTGTGATAATGACCAGCACGTGCATGTCGTTCTCGTAAGCTAAATACTCTGCAGTAGTCAGCGCAAGCCTTGGCGTAATGATACGCTCAACTGAAGGATCGTCTGCCAGGTTAAGGAATAGCACGGCATTTTCCAATGCGCCTGTTTTCTCAAAGTCCCGGATGAAGAATGATGCCTCTTCGTGCGTAATGCCGACTGCTGCGAACACGACTGCGAACTTCTCGCCGCTGCCCCGCACCTTTGCCTGTCTTGCAATCTGCACGGCAAGCTGATTGTGTGGCAAACCTGCACCGGAGAAAATCGGCAGCTTCTGGCCGCGCACCAGCGTGTTCATCGCATCGATTGTGGATATACCAGTCTGGATGAATTCCGAAGGCATTTCACGCGAGTACGGATTAATAGGCAGACCGTTGATGTCAAGCTTCTCTTTTGGAATGACCTTCGGGCCCTTGTCCCTTGGCTCGCCAAGGCCAGTAAACGCCCGGCCAAGCATGTCTGTGCTCAGGCCGATTCGCATGGTTTCTCCAAGGAATCTTACTGACGTATCTTTCGTGTTGATGCCAGTTGTCTGGCCGAACACCTGGATGACTGCAATGCTCTCGCTTATGTCCAGCACCTGCCCTTTGCGCTTCTCGCCGTCAGGCATCATGATTTCCACGATTTCGCCGTAGGCAACGCCGCTGATGTCTGAAACGAAAACAAGCGGACCTGCAATCTGATTAATTGTTTTGTATTCTTTCATGTCTTATCACCTTGATTTTATGACGTTCTCAAATTCATCGTCCATCTGCTTGGCCAATGCGTCGAACTCCTCGAGCTTGTTCTCGGGAATCTCCTTCATTCTGCCAATTTTAGTCTTGGAAGGCAGCTCGTGAATCTTCTTCAGCTGCACGCCCAAATCAAGCGCAGCCACAGTGCGCTCGTCGTATTTGAGAATCGTCTTAAGCATCAGGTACTGTTTTTTCATAGAGCAGCGCGCGTCCACATCGCTGAAAGCGTTCTGCTGCAGATAATCTTCCCTGAGCATTTTAGTTACGAGCAATACGGCCTGCTCTTTTTCCGGCAAAGCGTCCGGACCGACCAGCTGCACCACTTCCTGCAGCTCTGATTCCTTCTGCAGCAGCACCATCGACTGCTTTACCATCTTCGGGAAGTCAGAAGAGATGTTCTCCAGGAACCACTCCTCCAGGCTGCCTGAATAAAGCGAATAGCTCTTCAGCCAGTTGAATGCCGGGAAGTGCCTTCTGTAGGCAAGCGATGAGTCCAGCGCAAGGAAAACTTTTGTAACACGCAACGTGTTCTGAGATACTGGCTCGGAGATATCGCCGCCAGGCGGTGAAACCGCTCCGATAATTGTAACTGAGCCGTAGCGCTCATCAGTGCCCAGGCAGTGCACGCGGCCTGCGCGTTCATAGAACTCGGCAAGCTTTCTTGCCAAGTAGGCCGGATATCCTTCTTCGCCAGGCATTTCTTCCAAACGACCGCCGATTTCACGCATAGCCTCTGCCCACCTGCTTGTCGAATCAGCCATCAAAGCAACGTCATACCCCATGTCCCTGAAGTATTCTGCGATTGTAACGCCGGTGTAAACAGACGCTTCACGGGCTGCGACAGGCATGTTTGACGTATTTGCAATCAGCACTGTCCGTTCCATTAACGGCTTGTTGGTGTTCGGGTCAATAAGGTGCGGGAATTCCTTAAGCACCTCTGTCATTTCATTGCCGCGTTCTCCGCAGCCGATGTAAACCACAATCTTCGTGTCTGAGTACTTGGCTAGACTGTGCTGCGTAACCGTCTTGCCTGAACCGAAGGGTCCTGGCACGCAGGCTGTTCCGCCTTTTGCAATCGGGAAGAACGTATCAATGACACGCTGCCCTGTGACCAGCGGAATTACCGGCGGCAGTTTCTCAATCACCGGCCGGGATTTTCTTACTGGCCACTTGTGCGAAAGCATGATTGGGAATTTCTTGCCTTCAGCTGCAATCACGCCGACTTTCTCATCAAGATTGAACTTGCCTGCGGAAATGCTTTCGATTTTGCCGTCATACATGGAAAGTATGCGGTGCTCTATGACTTCGGTTTCCTGCACCGTGCCAAGTATGTCGCCTACTTTCACTCTCTGGTCTTTCTTGACCTTGGGCACAAAGTCCCATTTCTTTTTCCTGTCCAGCGGTGGCGCTTCAACTCCTCGTTTAATGAATGCGCCGCCGGAATTCTCTTCGATGATTTTCAGCGGCCTTTGGATGCCGTCGTAAATGCTTTTGAGAATGCCTGGGCCCAATTCCACTGAAAGCGGCTCGCCTGTGGAAGCAACTGGTTCGCCTGGCTTAAGGCCTGATGTGTCTTCGTAAACCTGAATGACTGCGATGTCGCCAACGATTTTGATGATTTCGCCGATAAGGCCCTCGTCGCCTACGCGCACCAAGTCGTATAACCGTGCGCCTGGCAACCTGCCTTCGACGACCGGACCTGAAATTCTTCGTATTGTTCCTGAAACCTTCTTTATTTCTGCCATCATAACACCTCGATAAATATCATTTCTTTCCCAGGTCAAAGCCCAGTGCACGCTTAATCATGCCGCGGATTTCGTCGCCCTCTGCGCTCGTGCCCGAATAGTCAGGCATCGGAATGAGCACCGGATAGGCAATGGAATCAAGCTTTTTCCTAAGCCTCCAATCTATCTTATTCAATAAATATTCGTTAACGACGAGGATGCCGAATTCAGTGCGGCCAAGCGCCTCTTCCAGGCGGCCCTGGAACCCAGTATTATCAGTGGCCCAGCAGTCTTCTATGCCTGCCAGTCGCATGCCCGTTACAAGAGGCATATCCCCGATCACAAGTATTTTTGCCTTCATGAAGCCACCTACAGAGTAACGAGCATCTTCTTGACCTCGTCCTCCGGTATGTTGAATTCCTTTGACTTTGCTATTTTCCTCAAATTATGCATTTCCTCTTCCTTGACCAGCAGGAAACCCATCACCACGCCGATGGAAAGAATGCTGCGGTGGAATGAAGCCAGCTTGTCTTTTGCCAATGCTTTTTCAAATGCGATTTCCAAATCAGACAGCGTGTAATCTTCTGCCAGCTCCACTTTCCTGAATTTGGATTTTATTATGGTGAGAGAACTTTTCCTGTCTTTTGCATCTGCCAGTCGATCGATGAAGCTGGTACGCAGCGTACCGCCTTTGAGCAGGTACTTGTCAATCTCGCTTTTCTGGAAATTGTGCGCCTTAAGCCTTTCCACTATCATGACGTTGCGCGTATCAATTTCCCGCTGCAGTATGGTGCGTATTGCGCTTATCTCCTTGCCGCCCACTGTCGCCAGTCCTTTATCCATAAATAGATACGTATACGCATCAAGGATGCTTTCCAGCTGCAGAAACGTGTCCATGTTCTTCAGCGCATTGTTGAAAACGTCTCGCATGTGCTTGCTGAATGCTGCTGTACTGACAGAAAGCATTTCCTTTCCGATTGCCGTGTGCTTTATTTCGCTGAACACATTGTCGCTGTCTGCCTTAAGCAAACGGTCGATGTCCGACTCAGTCAAACCGCCTACGGCAAACAAATACGGCCGTATGCGCTCGGATTTAACGCCTGCGGATTTCGCATGTATTATGGTCTTGATATTAAGCAAATCCCATTTCCTGAGAAGCGCCTGCACTGCCGGCAAATCATCCTTCGGAGCAAAGCGCAGTATTTTCTGCACTGTTCTTGAGAAGTTTCTCGCCGAGGCAATCTCCAGCATGTCCGAGCCGCCGTAGCCGGACAGCCCTTCGAAATCTTTCTTGTAGCCGGTGCGCTGAAGCAACTCGATCATCGCGGCAACGGATTTGACTTTTATCATCTCCTCGAACTCCTGATTCTTGATCAGCAGCCCTTTCATTGCCTTGACGCGTGAATTCGCGTAGCCGTACTTAAGCGCACGCGATTCTATCTTCGGAAGTTTCATCGCACCATCTGCCTCTTCACTTCTTGCCGAACATCTCGTCGGATATCTCCCTTCTCAGCTCGTCCGCCCTGGTTTCAAAGAGCGTTTCAAGCCTCAGGTCAACGCGCATTTTGCCGTCGTTGCTCTCCACGATCGCTCCGCCCATTGCATCCAGGTCCTCGCTTAGCGGGACCTTGATTTTTGGGAACAGCTTCTTCTCGCCCTTGAGCACGTGCACCGTCGCGTTTCCGCCCAGCTCGTCCACTGCCGCGGCAACTGCCTTGGAAATGTAGCTGGCGTACTCCTTGGATTTGCGCACGTCCGGCGCCATCTCGTAGAGTTCGTCCAGTGCCACCTTTATCGCGTCTTCGCGCGCTTCCGCGTGGACTCGCTTGGCCTCGAGGCGTGCCCAGGCAAGCCGCTCGTTGCGCTGCTCTCCGAGGACTTTCTTCACGTCCTCTTCTGCGCGCAGCTTCAGCTCACCCTCTTTCTTGCGCTCCTCTTTGACCATCTCGTCCACGTGCCATTTGGCACTAGCGACGATCTTAACCGCCTCGTCCTCCGCTTCCTTGAGCAGGGAAGAGGTCAGCTTTTCGATTCCCATCGTTTCACCCTGCGGTGAAATGCCAATGGCACCTCACCGGCTGCGAGCAACTGTCTTTACTTGACAGCGCCGATCAGCAGGAATGCGACGATGAAACCGAATAACGCCAGGATTTCCGGCAGGACGATGTAAATTAACACGTTCTTCTCGAACTCAGGCCTTTCGGCGACTACGCCCATGGCTGCTGAACCCAGAGAACCCTGGGACCAGGCTGCTGCGAGAGCGCTAAGACCCATTGCCAATCCTGCACCGAGTGCCGCACCGGCACCAACCGGCAAACTCGAAATTGTATCTACCATATATTTTCACCTCAATATTTTTTTGAGCGTAAACTGAACGGGGCAAAGGGCATTCCTCCGCCGTCCACGAACTTTGACTTGAATTCGATTACATTAAGCCTGCCGCCCTGAATTAATGCTTCGAACATGGCGATGAAAGCATTCACGCCATGCAATGCAAGCAGCACAGGCAGCAGGAGCAGACCCATCAGCAGGCCGTTGGCCGCAGTAGGCATGAAAAACTCGTTGATTATTTCCGCAAGGACAACGCCGACTACGCCGACAGCTGCAATTCTCGCGTAGGAAAGGACATTGCCTGCCAATCCTGGCAGCTCAAGAGCGCCGATTATGCCTTCGGTAAGCACCAGCCCGATTATTGAAATGATAAGCACTGCCACGGCAGGCATCAAGAACGCAGCAGGCAGCACCGGAATTACGGTGCAGCAAACAGCCGCAGTGCCGCTTAGCAGCACGCCAAGCCAGGCAAGCTTTGCATAGGCATGCTTGCGGTGATGATTCCAGTTCTTTAGCGCGCCAAGCGCAAAGCCCAGTGAAAGATGCAGGAATCCTGCAAGCAATGTGACGCCAAGCACCAGCGGGAACTGTTCCAGCCTGCTCAGGCCTTCGTAAGCCAGGAAGCCGTATTCAGGTATGTGCAGACCCCACTCGCCCAGGAATTTAACCCAGTGCTCAAGCGTGAAGCCACCCCATTCGTTGAAGATAATGCCGAAAATGATCGTCGGTATGGCTGAATAGAGCCATAGTTTGCTGACACTCTGCATGGTCTCGCTGTTCTTGAATTTCTTCATGAACCATTGCGCAATGAATATGGATAGTATACCGTAGAGCACGTCGCCGACAATCATGCCGTAGAGAATCGGCAGCGTTATGAAATAAATCATGGTCGGATCAAATTCAAAGTAATTGGGAAGCGAATAGCTTTTTGTCACGAACTCCAGTGGCCCGGCAATCGGCGGGTTGTCAAGGATTACCGGCGGACTTTCCGTATGCTCGTCGATTTCAGCCTCCTGCAGCACCACCGCATCTTCAAAGCGGCTTAGCGAACCTTCCAGCTTTCCATAGTCCGCGTCCTTCAGCCATCCTTCTATGATCAGCACTTTCTTGGATTTTCCGAATTTGGATGCGATTTCCGCGCGGTCTGATTCGATGGAAAGCGCCGCGTACAGCGCAAGCAGCTTCTTGCCGTCTTTTGCCGCGATTTCTGCAAACTCTTTTTCGATGGCAGCTATCTTCAGCCTGCTGTCAGCCATCTGCTTTGAGATTGCTGCAACAGTAGCTGCTGCGTGAGTAGTTAATTCAGGAATCTGCAACTGGGAAAAGCCGAACTCGGTGAAAAGGCCTTCAAGCGCCTCGCCCCTTGGATAGACGAGCAAGGCAAGGCTGTTGCTGCCTTTCTGCTTATCCGGCATTATTATATTATAGTATTTTAGCTGCGCCTCAAGCTTTGATTTGAATGCAGGCAATTTTGCTGCGGATATTTCACCTACGGCATAATCCAGCATCCGGGTTTTCAGCTTGCTGAAATCAATGTCCTTGAAGATTGCCAGCCTTTCTGCAATCGCCTGCTGCGTAATGAGCTGTTTTATCTGCTCTTCCAGGTCGCCGCGCTCGTTGAGCAGCGAATTTATCCTGCTGCCTTCCCCATCGCTTACTTTTTTTGCCTCTGAAATAAGCATGTCAACGCTTTCTGCTTTCGGCTCCTCGCTTCCTGTTAGCTTAAGTGCGGAAATCATGCCACGCAATCGAAGCAGTGCTTCGGAAACGCTTTCAAATGCGGGAAGCGGCCGCCCTTCACCCAGGCCTGGCGCGTCAAACTTCTTTATTTCCACTGTGCCCAGTTCGTGAAGCAGCCTTATCACTCCCGGACCTACTGAATGTAGTGCGAATATTCTGACTTTCTTCATCCTCGCCGGTTTGAACATGTTGCTCACTTTACTTAAGAAGAGAGACTCCAGCAGCCAGCAGCTCTTTCTTGGCAAGTTTCTTCTTTTTCAGCGACTCGCCTTCCTTCTTTGCCTTTTCCAGCAAGTTGCTTACGTCTCTTTCTATGGACTCGCGGCCCTCGGCCAGCTTTTTGTTCTTGAATTCCGTCGCTTCTTCGCCCATTTTTGACTTCTCTTCGGAAATTTTCTCGCGCGCATTGCGCAGGATTTTTTCGGCTTTTTCTTTCGCTTCTGCAATTAGACGGTCATGCTTCTCTTCCGTCGACCGTATTTCATCAACGGTCTTCATTAAAACTGACTGACCCGGATTTTTTTCCATGCTAACACCAGAACAAGTTGACTGATTCTTATACAATATGAAATGGTTTAAAAAGCTTATGCCTGCTGCCTGTTCTACGGCGTTGAGAATGCAGGATTACTGGAAAAAGATGACTGAAGATAGGGAAAATAAATCAGATGAAAAAGGAAAAATAATTAGAAATAAAAAATAGGAAAAAAAGGTAGAAAAGAAAAAGAAATAAAAAGAAAAATCAGCTGACCTGCACCTTCACGAATGCACCTGCATTGTACAGCGACGGGTCATCGAAAGTCTGCAACACTTTCACCTTGCACGTGCCAAACACCGGGTCAGTGTAAGACGCTGTTGAGCCAGTCGTAATCTTGTCCTGAATCAATATCAGGCCGTCCCAAGTGTTTTCGCGCACCGAGAAGATTGCTTTGTGCGTATCAGTCTCGAAACCTTCAATTCGCACAAACCAGATTGGACCGACCGGACACTGTATAGCAGGGTAGAACCGGAAGTCAAGCATAGTAGGTTGTGCAGGAGGTGTCGCCGTAGTAGGCGTGATGTTTATTTTCGCCCACGAATTGCCAGCTGGATTATAGTAAGCCGGCATGGTCTCGTACACCTTTATCTGGTAGCGGTTGCCAGTGGAAATATTCCTGACTGCAGACCCGCCCTGCTTTATCTTTTCGTTGTTAAGCATTTGTGCTGCAACCTCATCTGCCAAATGCAGGCTCAAGTCATGGCTTGGAGTTTCGATACCATCATAAACCGCACTAATGTTTCCGTCACCCGAAAAGACAACTCCTCCGCCCGAATAGAGAACCTCTGCTGGCGGCAGTGCAGGGCTTATTGCGGCTGTCGGCACAGCGGGCTGCACCACGACCTTGGCCCAGGCGGCATTCGGATCTCCGTGCCCCAGGTATGAGTAACCGGTAGCGGTCTGCACCACTTTTATGCTGTATTTGCCGCCAGATGCATCTGGCAGGACATTCCTTACGAAAGTCTGCCCTTCTCCGATTTTTTCCGTATAGATCGAATCACTTGTATTTCCGATTATAAGGTAGGCCTTGCGCGTATCTTTCTCAAAGTCGCGCAGGAGCATGACCAGCTCCGCACTCCCATAGAAGCTATTTAAGTAAACCAGGTCGTAGCTTGGGCTCTCGGTCGTTGCCACGTTCGGCACTATGTCAAACTTCGCCCAGGCGCCTTGGTAGTTCCCACTTAGAGCTGCTGCGCCTGCAGCCATCTTGATTAATTTTATTTGGTAGCGGTAGCCGCCGTTGCCTGAGCGCACCAGCGTCTGCCCTTCTTTTATCTTGTCATTTGCAAGCACATTACCGAGGCCATCTGTCAATGTGACGATGGCGCTGCGAGTTTCTGTTTCCAGGTCTGAAAGATATACGCGGGTGATAGCACCCCCAATATCATATTCTGTATAGTCCTGTACATAGACAACTTCGTAGTCATCGAAGTTCTGGCCGGAATTCGCCGGTTCAATCTTTATCTTAACTTTTCCCTGCGACCAGTCGTAGATTGGAAGGGAAGTCTGCATGACTGTTACCTTATAGAATTTTCCACTGAAGTTGCGGACAACATTTGCTCCTTCCTTGACTTTTTCAATGCCATACGGCGTGCTGATTATCGCATCACGTGTTCCGACTTCAATGTCGTCAACGCTCACACCAACATTCCTGTCATTAATATAATAAATGAATAAATTTCGCGTAGTGAGCGACACGGTCACGGCGCTAACCTTAAGAGTTATGTTCGCCCAGCGGACGCCGCTTGCCGAGCTTGCCGCGGTTTCATGGACAGTTATGGAAATGTCACGGCCTGCAACGGTTTTCGTGACGGTCTTTCCCTCGGGAATCTCATCGAATGAAAGCATGTTGCCGTTATAAGACACGAGCGTTATCAGCGCGTTGTGCGTTGTCTGCTCAATATCATTCAGCACCAGCGTCAACGGCTCCACGTTATCATAGGGAAAGGTGGTGAAATTTTCACTCACGTTGACAATCTGGTTCATGCTGCCAGTGTAATAATAATCAGTTGGTGCTGCCGATGTAATCGAAACAGCCAAAATCCCAAATACCAAAACTAAGAATAGGTTTACTTTCATATAATCTCCCCTCTGGATTCAGCTAAGAAGAGGAGATTTAAAAGTCTTTCCGGCTGCGGAAAACAAGAGAAAAAAACAACAACGGAAAATAAAAATAAGAAAAAGAAAAATCAGCTGACCTGCAGCCTTGCCCAGATGCTCTCTGCCGCGTAGGTGTAGCCGCCGGTTGTTTCCATGACCTTTATCCTGCACAGCGTGCCGCCAGCAGGAGAGATCGTAAATGTCTGGCCAACAGGAATCTTTGCCCTTTCATAAATGCTGCCACCCGGGTCAAGCACTGAAATGGCTGCTGCACCGTCTGCTTCTTCCATATCGTCCAGCCGGACATTGTATCCGGTCACAGGACAGGTAAGATACCGCTCATTTACAAGAGTAAGATTTCCCTGAACTGGTGTGACTCCGGAAGTTACCGGCTTTACGTTAAGCCTTGCCCACTTTGCGCCGAAGGTGTAGCCTGCTCCGGTCTGCAGCACGCTTATCTGGTATTTGTTACCGTTGACATTGCGGACTACTGAACTGCCTTCCTTGACAAGGTCGCGGGACACTACCGAACCGTTTCCGGTATCGTAAACTACAATTATTGCACCGCGAGTTTTGCTGTCCAAATCAATCAACCTTACGTTCTTGCTGCCATCAACTGGATAGAACTCGCCCTGGTTAAGCACGAAAGAGGTGTTGATAATCGGCGTAGCAGCTGCATTCGTAGGCGTTACAAGAACCTTTGCCCACTTTGCAGCGTAGGTGTAGCCTGCTGCTGTCTGCACTATCTTAATAGAGTATTTTGTGCCGCTGACGTTGCGGACTACGCTTTGGCTTTCTGCGATCTTGTCCTTGTAGATAATGTTATCCGCTGGGTCAAGTATGGAAACCAACGCCTTTCCTGTGCCTGATTCAAGATCATCAAGTTTCACCTTGAATCCATTGCTGAGAATATAGGATTCTCCCTGATTGAGCGTTGCGTTGATTGGGATGACTGGAGCTGCTGTGGTTGTCGGGTCAACAGCAAACTTCACCCACTTCGCACCGAAAGTATAACCAGGCGCTGTCTGATAAACAGTTATTTTGAATTTCTGGCCGCCTATGTCTTTTATGATTGGTTTTCCTTCTGACACCTTTACCTTGAGAAGAACGTTGTCGTTTGCGTCAAGCACGCTGAAAACAGCGCTCTTGGTTCTTGGCTCCAGGTCGTCAAGCTTCAACTTGTAGGTACTGAACGGATAATTTTCCCCTTGATTGAGAACGTTATACAAGGCAGCAGGAGAGCCTGAATTAAGCTTTTCTATGCTGAGTTTTACGCGCTTTGCTCCGAACTGATAGCCTGCAGATGTCTGCAGAACCTTTATCCTATAAAGAGAACCGCTTACGTTGCGGACTACATTCTGGCCTTCAGCGAGTTTATCTTTGGAAAGTACCGCGCCAAAGCAGTCTTCGGTACTTAGAATTGCGCTTCTTGTGCCGACTTCCAGGTCGTTAACGCGCACACACGCTGTAGAACCTGGTACGTTATAAACTGCAATTGAGTCGACATCAACAACAACAGAAACTACCTGTACGCTGATAGTCGCCCAGGAAGCGTTCTCGGCGAATTCATAGCCTGCCGCAGTCTTGCCGACAGTTATTTTATATTCTGTCGAACCCACTGTGCGGGTAATGCTTTTCCCTTCTGCGATTTCTTCCTGCAGAGGAACAAGGCTGCCAGGCGCTATAATAGAAATAAGCGCGCTGTGCGATGTCGCTTCCACATCGTCAAGCCGTAGGACTGTATTACATGGGTCGCATGGAACACTTCCGACATAGTGGTCATCCAGCGTCAGGTTTCCGCCTATATTCACCTGCTCGGTCTTATTACCGACCCATGGCTCGTAGTCCTGTGCGCAGACCATGCCAAACAGCAATCCCAATACTAATGTAAAGATTATGTTGCCTCTCATGGTTAGAATTAGGTGTGAAAACGTTTAAAAAGCCTTCTGAAATGTGGATGAAAGAGAAAAAATAAGAAAAAAGAAAAAAACTAGTTGACTACCATCTTCGCCCATACGCCAACTATGTAAAATGGTTCATCGGCAGTCTGGACCACCTTGACAGTGCAGTTTCCGTTCACCGGATCGCGGTATGTCACAGTGCCTCCTACTGCAACCTTATCCTGGAATAGCGTGGTAAAGCCAAAATCGCGCAGCGATATTATCGCCTTGTGCGATATTGGTTCAACGCCGTCCAGAAAGACAAGCATGCTGGCGTTCTGGCATGATATGGGAGTTGGATAAGATATTGGCCACATGGTAGTCACAGAATAGTTGACGCTCTCGGCAGCGGTGGTATTCACGAATGTTACCTTCGCCCAGCCCAGGTAAACGTTCTTATAATAGCCAGGCGCGCTTTCCAGCAGCTTTAGCGCGTATTTGTTGCCGGCGATTTTTCTTACCACCGTACTGCCCACTTTCACTTTGTCGACAGATACGCGCGGTGATGGTATGGACTGCACATAGAATGTGGCGTCATGGCTTACTGGCTCTATGCCCTCAAAATATGCCCATACATTGAGATCGGGTGAAAGGACGCGCGTATCAAAATTGAGCACAGTGGCGTTGAGAGGCGCCGGGCTGACTGCTGCGCTAGTTGGCGCTATGACCATTTTTGCCCAGGCAGCAGAGGGATTACTGGTAAGGTCATACGAATAACCTGCAGCTGTCTGCATTACTTTTATGCTGTATTTCGTTCCGCTTACATTGCGCACAATAGTCTGGCCTTCGCCGATTTTTTCATAGTAAAGCGTATCAGTCGAATTTGAGATATTGACCAATGCTTTTCTTGTATCCTGTTCCAGGTTCAGCAGTTGGACATATATGCCACCCGTATTAGCCACACTGCCTATCGAAGTAGCATTATAGTACGGGCTTTCCGCTGCTGTCACGTTCGGTACAATGTCAAGCTTGGCCCATGAACCAATCTCGAAGCCCACTGCCGGCATGCCTGCACCTGCTGCCGTTTTAATAACCTTTATCTGGTAGCGGTAGTTGCCTACGCCTTTGCGCACGAGTATCTGATTTTCCTTGACTTTGTCCAGTGCAAGGACAGAGCCGTTCTCATCTGACACCTCGATTATCGCACTCTTGGTTTCTGTTTCCAAATCTATCAGGCGTATGTATGTTACCGCACCGCTAAGGTTAGCCATCATAGTCGGCGAACCGCCGTTAAGAAGAAGAGAATAGTTGTCAAAACCAGTTCCGCCAGATGAAACACGCTCTACCTTCAGCTTAGTATTACTCGAAGACCAGTAGTTTGGCGAAGCCAAGCTAGTCTGCATGACGGTTATCTTGTAGGACTGGTTATTTATTTTTCTCACTATATTGCCCCCTTCCTTGATCTTATCAGGGCGCTCACTGCTGTCAGTAAGTATCCAGATAACCGCATCACGGCTGCCTACTTCGATATCCACGGGACACACATAAAAGTCAGGTGGAACTGTAGGATAGCCCGGATTTGGATAGTTCACAACATAGATAAAACAAGAGCTTTGGTTTACGTTTCTGGTGAGCGCTAGCGTCTTGAGCGTGATATTGGCCCAGCGGTTCGTGCCAGTAGAAACGCTGCTATCAGCAACCTTGTTAACAGTTATGCTGATGTCGTTGCCTGCGATGGTCCGGGTTATTGTCCTGCCTTCTGCGATTTCCTCCTTTGCCAAAATTGCACCGGTTGCGCCGTCAGATAGCGTAATCAACGCATTGTGCGTTGTCGGCTCCAGATCAGTAAGGTACAGGTCCAAGCTGCCGTCGTCCAACGTTAGTGACAAACCGTCAACAGCCACTATGCCATTCGCTGTCTCGAAAACCGGCGAAGCTGCTGCGCACAATGAAATCGCTAAAATCCCAAATACCAGAATTAAGAACAGGTTGCTTCTCATGGATTTGCCTATGAAGACGATATTTAAAAGTCTTTCGAGAAAGCTAAAAAAGAAGAAAAGAAAAAACTAGCTGACGACAAGCTTGGCCCACGCGCCGGCGGGGAAGTAGGTGTAGTCGTCAAAAGTCTGCACTACCTTCACTGTGCAGTTGGCGAAGCCAGGGAAATTGTATTTTTTCGTGCTGCCTATGGCGAGCTTGTCCTGGTATATCAAGCCACCGCCGAAAGAGGAATTGTACACATTGATTATCGGCTTATGCGTTCCGGTTTCAAGGCCGAAGAACACAATCACCAGATCTCCGCTGGGACAGTACGCTGGAGTACCCATAAAGCCAATCGTGGTATAGTTGACTGCCGCCGCAGCAGTTGAGTTTTGCATTCCTATCTTTGCCCAGCCAAGAACCGGCACGCCGGCCCCGTTGGTATAATAACCAGGCGCAGTCTGATACACGCTTATTTTGTATCTGTTGCCAACTATCCCTCTCACCACTGAGCTTCCGGCCTTCACAGAATCAAAAAACGCCGGGGGCCCAGCCATCAGATCAAGTGTTTCGATCGAGGCTTCGTGGCTTACTGGCGCAAGACCATAGACGTACGCGACCATGGTAGGAGTAAACGGGTCGTTAACTATGTAATCGCCCAACGGAACCGCAGTGTAGTTTATAACCGGCGGACTGATTGCAGCTGTTGGCAACGCCGGAGCCAGAATGAACTTTGCCCAGGCCTTATACGCAAAGGGGGCAACATCGTACGAGTAACCGGTTGCAACCTGCGCAACTTTTATGCTGTACTTCGTGCCGCTTACGTTGCGAACCATGGTCTGCCCTTCTGCGATGGTCTCGTTGTAAAGCAGTAGCGGACCAGCTGTTGTATAAATCTCCACCATCGCCTTGCGCGTGTCCCGCTCGAAATTGACAAGCTTCACACGCATGGAGCCTATCGATGCGCTGTCGTAGATAAATGTTACCGGGGAAGTCGCGGTCAGCGGATTGCTGCTTGGCGCAGTCACGTTTAATTTAGCCCACACGCCAACCGGGTAGCCAACTGAAGACGCGCCGCCGCCGGCAGCTACCTGGATATTCTTTATGGTATAGAGATAACCGCCAACGCCTACCACCACGATTGTCTGTCCTTCTTTTACTTTCTCATTGGCGATTACGGTGCCGTTTTCATCGAGCATGAAAAATATCGCGCTGCGCGTTTCCTTTTCGATGTCTGCTAAACGGATGGTAGTGTAGGCGCCGCTTATGTTATATTCCAACAGATCAAACCAGGATAAGAAGTTATAGTTATTCGGGTTTGTGCCAGACGTCGCAGGCTCTATTTTTATTTTGGCGCGCCCGTTCATCCAGTTGGTCGAAGTATAGAAGGGCACTGCTGCTGGATAAGTCTGCATTACGGTTATCTTGTAGTACTTGCCACTTATGTTCCGCGTTATGCTCCCGCCGGATTTTATCTTCTCGTGATAGGCAGGAGGGTTGAAAGGATCAAGAATCTGAATGATTGCATCATTGGTGCCGGCTTCGATATCATCAAGATATACCCAGAAAACAGCAGGACTGGCGCTATCATTGTAATAAAAATTCGGCGATACCGAAATAGGCACTGTGATTGCGTTTATGCTGAGGGTGACATTCGCCCACGGCGGCAGGGCAGTAAACGAAGGCTCTGCAGTCTTGTGCACCGTAATGGAGATATCTGCTCCGGATAGGGCCTTGGTGAGCGTCTGCCCTTCTTTTACCTCATCCATGGAAAGGATGGTATCGCAGGAATCTTTTATTGTCATAAGCGCGCTGTGCGTAGTCGGATTGATGCCATTCAGATAGACTACGAAATTACCGTCAGCGCTTGCAATGGAAGTTCCGCCCGTATCTATGATGCCGTTGACTTTTTCGATTGAATTCGGCGACGGCAACGGACAGCTAATTGCATAGCATGCAGAAATCGCTAAAATCCCAAATATCAGAATCAAGAATAGGTTGCTTCTCATGGATTTGCATAAGAAGACGATATTTAAAAGTCTTTCTGGAACGGTTGAAAAATAAGTAAAAAAATAAGAAAAAAGAAAAAACTAGTTGACTACCATCTTTGCCCAGATGCCTGGCGGGAAAAACGGATCGTCTGCGGTCTGTACGACTTTTACGCTGCAGTTCCCGTAGTCCTCAATGCGGTAAAGCGTAGTGGCGCCAACTGCAACCTTGTCATACCGCAGGATATCTCCGCTTGAGGCATTGCGCAGCGAAATCAGCGGCTTGCGCGTAACCGTCTCAAGACCATCAAGCGAAACGTTCATCTCCCCGTTTGCGCATGTGATCTGCGGCATTCCAGCTGGACCGGTTGCCGTATAGTTAACCGTCTGTGCCGCAGTAGTGGTCTGTATGCTCATCTTTGCCCAGCTACTCGGGCCAGAGTAGTAAGGCGGAGCAGTAGATTGCACCTTTATCAGGTAATTCTGGCTTCCAACGCGCCTTACAACAGAACCGCCTGCCTTGACCTTGTCGATGGATATCAACATTGGCGGACCACTTGTGTCATAGACATACAGTGTCGCGTCATGGGACACCGGCTCCATACCGTAAAGCAATATTGCCAGATTAAAGTCATCTGAGTACAGTACCCCAGGGAAGAAAACAGTAGTGTAGTTCGCAGTCGACGTTATTGCGGCAGTCGACGGCTTCAACTCGAACTTTGCCCAGGTTGCATTTTCATTCCCAGTATAGCTATACGAATAGCCGGTAGCAGCACTAACCAGCTTTATGCTGTATTTGCCGGTGCTTGTGTTTCTGACAATCGTCTGGCCTTCTGCGATGGTCTCATTGCCGATGTTGTCCATGCCGTCATACAGGATGACCAGCGCTTTGCGCGTGTCCTTTTCGAAATTAGCCAGGACAACAGTCAACGAACCGCGACTGACACCGCCGTCAAGTTGTGCAAGCTGGCAATCCGGAAGAACACACACCGGACTTTCTGCGGCCGTGGTACCAGGCACAATTTGAAATTTAGCCCACGCACCTTGGTTGTTCCCCTGGGCAGGCATGCCTGAGCCAGCGCCTATCTTTATTGTCTTTATCTGGAATTTATAGCCGCCTGCGCCTGTGCGCACCAGCGTCTGCCCTTCTTTTATTTTCTCCTGCGCGATGATGTTATCGCTGCTATCAAGCAATGAGATTATCGCACTTCTTGTTTCTGTTTCCAAATCATCAAGTCTGATCTTGGTTATCGCACCGCCGCCCATATCATACTCGAGCGGAGAGTAGTTAACCCACGTTAGATTGTAGATATTGGTATCAAAATCCGTGCCTGAATTGACCCGCTCTATTTTTAGCTTTGCCCTGTTCCTATTCCATAGGGATAGTGAAACTGGAGAAACCTGCATCACGGTTATTTTATAGGCATTGCCGCAGATATTTCTCGTAATGCTTCCGCCTTCTTTAACTTTCTCATAACCCCAATCGCCGCACATGGAATCTATAGCGAGCAATGCATCGCCTGTTGTAACTTCAACGTCCTTAAACATCACAATAACCGGTACTATGCTATAGTCGTAAACACCAAGGTCGTCTACGGTTTTTGTAGAAGAAAGTACTGCAAGCGTTATGTTAGCCCACGGAACAGGACCTGTTTCCCAGCTTGGCTGCGCAGTCTTATGCACAGTAATAGTAATATCAGCACCGGAAAGTGTCCTGGAAAGCGACTTGCCTTCTGCGATGTCCTCCACGGCAATTAAATCCCCGTTATAGCTGTAGACGCTGACAAGTGCACTGTGCGTCTTCGGGTCTATCCCATCCAAAGCAAGCGTGAAGATGTTATCCGTTGTCGTCAACCCAGAACCGACTTGCAATACCGAATTAATCTTCTCTATATAACTCGGCGTAGTAGGCGGTGGAGCTGCTGCGCATAATGAAATCGCTAAAATCCCAAATACCAGAACTAAGAATAGGTTTACTTTCATATTATCTCCTCTCTAATTCCAGCTAAGAAGAGGAGGTTTAAAATAGTTTCTTTAAAGCTACACGAAAAAACAGCAAAAAACAACTACGAAAGAAATAGAAAAATAAGAAAGAAAAAGAAAAATTAAAGCAGCGCCCGTGCTGCAGCAGCGCGCCGACCGTGAACTTTGGCAAGCCTGGCATTGTGCAGCTTGTTGCGCCTTTGCTTGTTCATGGTCTTGCTGTGTGACGGTCTGCCCTTTTGGCCAGCAGACGTTAAACCGCGGAATGCCCTGCCGCGCCTCTTAAGCGAGCTAAGCTCAAGCTTGGTCGGGTCTGCGAGAATCACTTCGTAATAAGTGTTGTTGCCATCGTCTCCCGCCCAGTAGCTGTTAAGCACTTCCAGGTTCGGGTAGTTGTGATTAACGCGCTGCTCTGCGATGCGCTGGTAGGACAGGCCCGGAGGAGTGAATCTGTAATTAGATTTTGCCTTTCTCCCGCCCATGGGCTTCGGCCTTTTGCGGCTGCCGCGCTTAACCCGCGAACGAACTACGACGTAGCCTATCTTTGCCTTGTAGCCGAGCGTTCTTGCGCGGGTAATGTTCGTTGGCCTTTCTACGCGTTCCACCGGCGGGCTTTTTCTCCACACGGTTATTCTGCTCCTGTAAACAGGACTCCTTTCTGCATATTCCTTCTGCAGAGTTTCAGCAATGTATTTGTATGCTCCCATAATGACACCTGACTGTATAAAAGTCGTATTAGTAGTTCTATCGCTTATGTTTTTAAATCTTTTTGAGTTCGTGGCCCAGGCGCCGGCCGATAAGCAGTTGCCCTCTTATTGCCAAAATAGACTTGAAACACGCCTCCTGTAGCATCAGATCAAAAGTCTGAGGAGCAGAGCTTCAAAAGGCTGACGAGAAGGTCGCATAGCCGTTTGCTACAAACAGCTCCCAACGCAATGTTTAAATATATTACTCTAGAGTAATATACTCGGTGGTAATATGGTATTTGTTGACCGG
>JAZDDV010000015.1:0-12828 GCA_043809425.1 Microcaldota archaeon
GGCATCCCAAAAGATTACCGTATTCTCTATGTCATCACGGTTGGTTATTCTGCTGAACAGCCAAAACCAAGAATCAGAAAAAGTATAGATGAAATTCTCCTATAAATGGGCATGCTACCGGCAATCAGTAATACGTTTCCCACATTTTCTGGGCAAGCTTGCCGGTTTTCATGAACTTTTCCACGTCGACTTTTTCCTTGCGCTTTCTATGCTCTATGAGGAAGTCGTTGACCCTGTCAACCAGAATTTGCTTGAGCTCGCCTGTAAGCAAAGCGCCTGAGCGATAGTCTGATTCAATCTTCTTCAGTTTCGCATCATCAGGCTCAAACAAGGTACTTAGCCATTGGAATGGGACGTCAATTGCGGGATTGCCCCCGAGTTTCCTGTGCTCTTCAACAGTTGGCTGACCTCCTGAAAATGCATATTTCATTACTTTCTTTCTTACTGCTTTCTCGTCGTCAGTAAGCCATATGGCACTTTCCGGGTTGCTGGCACTCATTTTGCCAGTTAGGCCTTGTAGTGGAGGAATAAACTTGGAATGGATAGCTGCAGTCTTCTTGTAGCCAAGGCTTTCAGCGACGTCACGCTGGATTCTCCAGAATGGATCTTGGTCAATGGCATTTGGAATAAGGCAGCGTTTCTTCTCAAAGAAGGTAGGCACTGCCTGGTAAGCCGGATAGAATGATGCACCGATATTTGTATCATTGGCAAAGCCAAAGACGGCCCTTACTGTGGAGAAGGTTACCTTCTTAGCAACCTTGAGCACAAGCGGATAGACATTCCTGATGTATTCGCTGTCGTTGAATATGAATGTTTTTTCAGGATTAAATCCGACTGCAGCAATGTCTTGGATATTTTCAACTGCATATTTTCTTACATCCTGCCATTGCAAATCCCTTTTGAAAAGGAATTTCTCGTCATCTGTTATTTCAATGTAGACATTGACGTCAAAACAGTCCTGCAGCCATTTTGTAAATACAAGAGGGATCAAATGTCCGAGATGCATCGGTCCTGTAGGCCCACGGCCGGTATAGAGGAAGAATCCATTTCCTTTTTCGTAATCATCCAAAACAAGGTTCAAATCGCGATGGGAAAAGAAATAACCGCGGCGCAGCATGACATTGTCCTTGCCCGCAGCCTTCAAAAGTCTGTTGCGCAGCTTTTCATCTATCCGCTGAGTACCGAAATCCTTTATGAGTTTGTCGTAGTCAACTTCCCCTTCCACTTCCCAGGGAGTGACTTTGAAATCTGCCATAGCAGATATATCAAAACAAGAAATAAAAATGCTTGTAAAGGCTAGCGGGACTCAACCTGCATTTCAACTGGCTGCTGCAGCGAAGAAATGCACTCTGATTGTATGGTTTCCAGCTTCTCCTTTATGGTGCGCATCTTCACATGAACTATGCTGTTCGGGAAGCAGCGCACATGCGAACCAAAATTCTTGATAAGGTCTTCAAGCTGCTCGCTTGTTTTAGGAGTAGGAGTGAAATCCCTGAGCAGTACTTCTGCTCGGGCAAGCAGACCGTTCCTGAAATCAGCCTCAAATGAATCTGCCATGGAAAAAGCTTGTGTCCTGCTGGCCCGCGGGATGTAACCTAGTTCCCGCCTAACGTCTTCGATAACAGGACTAAAGGGCAGGGCCGGATTATGAATCGTAGCAATGGTTTGGAGAGTTTGAGATTTAACTGCCGACTCGTTTCTCTGAGATGTGACGCCAGATCTGGAATCCAGAATTTTCAACCTCGAATTGCCTTCAGCCATGAAAATAGTACAAATACAACACTTTAAAAGGTTTGTGTTTAAGGAAAAAGATGGATATAAAACAGCTGCAGCTATGGGATTTTAAAAATATGCCAGAGGAATCAGATTGATGTTCGATGCTCATGTCATAGGCGCAGGCCCGGTGGGCTGCGTAGCTACAATCGCCGTTGCGCGCAAAGGCAAGAACGTGCTGCTTAGCGAAGAGCATACGGCAGCAGGCCGTAAGCCCTGCTCAGGACTTTTTTCCCTAAGCGGCCTAAAGACGCTGGAAAAATATTGCAGCTGGAAAGACACCGTAGAAACAGAAATATACGGAGCAGAACTGCACCTTGGCGACAGCATGCTAACGGTAAAAAAGAGAAGCCCAATTGCAGCCGTATGCCACCGGGATAAATTTGACAAGCTGTTGGCGCAGACTGCCTTGGAGGAAGGTGCGGCAGTCCAGTACGGCAGAAAAGTCACTGGCACATTCCGGTCAAAAAAGATAATCGGCGCAGACGGCGCAAATTCCACTGTGGCAGCGCATTTCAGGTTTCCACGAATGAAAAAGTTCATCGGAACGCTGCAAGGAGAAATAAACGGCACGTGGGACGAGCAGCTTGTGCAGGTTTTTCTATCCTCTGAGTTTCCAGGATTTTTCGGCTGGGTCATACCGCGGGGCGGCAGAAAATACGAGCTAGGATGCGGCGTGCAACTGCCCTACTCGGTGAAAGATGCATTTGAATTGCTAAAGCGCCGACTCGGCGCGACTGATGTCCAAAATATGCAGGCAAGCATCATACCGATAAAGCCAAGAAGCAAAACTGGCAAGTCAGTAGGCGGCTATGATGTCATGCTTGTGGGCGATGCAGCTGGCCAGGCAAAGGCAACAACAGGAGGTGGCGTGCTATTCGGCAGCTGGTGTGCAGAGATAGCAGCAGCAAAGCTTGATTCGTTGCACTACGAGGTAGAATGGCAGGCAAAATATGGAAAAGAGCTGCTACTGCACCGGGCTGCGCGCAAGTTCCTTAACAGGCTTGACGACAAGCAGTTGACTGAACTTGGCAAAAGGCTTGCCGACAGGAAATTCAACGAATTTCTGGAGCAGCACGGCGAAATGGACAAGGTAAGCGATATGGCTATGCAGCTTGCGCTTAGGCCGCAGCTATTGCTTTGAGAAACTCAAAAAACCATTAAAACTAACATTTAAAAACACTTCCACACACGTATAATACGTGGAAAAAGCTGCTATCAGTACGGCCTTTCCACGGATTGATATTTATGTTTGGGTTTGGAAACGGAAAAAACGGAATTGGAACTGCTTACCAATCGTATCTCAGCAGGGATAAAACAACGGAGAAAACTCCAGTAGATGTTGTATCTCTCGCAACTGTTGTTGAAAAATACAAAGCTGCTCCGCAGTCTGGACAGGCAAACTTCAGGAAAAAGCTTGGCAAGGATATCAGAGAAACATACGATGACAAGGAAGCAAAACTAAAGATGCTTAAAGTTGCAAAAGAAATTGGCACCGCAACTGCTTGGAATGCCGATGAAATAGACAATAAATTAACAGAACCGCTTATCGTATTGATAGACCAATACCACGATGATCCGGAAGGAATTGGCGCAGAAGTTGCGCTTGCCTGCCTTAATGCCTTGTGGGAATGCAACTACTGGAAAGCTGAATTCTGGGAACAGACTCTCTGGAACAAAAATGGCGTACTTGCTGATTTCACCATAGGGAAACTACTCTCTATAACAGGTGGAGATGAAGTGCTGAAAAACAACATGGGAGCTCTTGCAACGCTTATCTATGCAAGCGGATCCAGCAGAAAATACCTGGCTGAGAACTTTTCCTTGCTTGAAGACGGCACAAAAGGCGAACTGCTACACATGTTCATGGAAAAAGGCGTTCCTTTGGAGCTTATCCAATCCATAGCAAATCTTATTGATTCTGAGCAGACAAGATTGGGCACGCTTGTATGGCTGACCAGTGGCAAGCAAAATGTATATCTGGGAGAAATTGACCTGGAGAACAAGGATTTGGTAACTACTCTTGTGAAGCAGGCACAGGAAACACTCACAAAAGAAGTAGGCCTCATCGTAGAGAAACTAAAAGTTATGCTTGCTACTGCAAAGACTGAAGAAAGAATGTATATGCACAAGATGTTTGAGTTGAATGGAGTGGAAAGCGAGGAAAAAAACGTTAAACTGCTCAAAAGCACCTTGCTGAACCATGACGCGCCATTCGGACTGAGAAACCTGGCCATGAAGATGATTCTCAGGAAAAACAATCCGAAGCTAAAGGATAAAGTGGAAAGAGCCCTATTCAAGAAAAGCATGCTACTTCTGGATTCTGGAGCAGTGGAGAAGAATCTGGAGGCTCACAACCGAGCAGTGATGCTTTTTGCAATGAACCAGGCAAGAGGCATTGCAGCCATGAAAAAAGTCTATGCCGAGATGATTGACATACGTAATGACGTTGAGGCGCCAGACAACCTAAGAAAGCTTGCCGACGTATTGATTCCGCAGATCGAAAAGCAATTTGGTAAGAAGCAGACGAAAGTGGAGCAGCATACACCAAACCCGGAAACGGCCACGGCAACAGGCATGGACGCAACTGCAGTAGTGTACACCTCCTAGTGCTGAAGCCAAATGGTTTAAAAAACTGTCAGCACAAAAGCGGTTTTATGGCAGGAGAAGAATACGAGATAGAAGACAACATAGACGACTTCAGGGCAGCAGGAAAACTGGCTGGCAAAATCCGCGATGAAAGCAAGAGCCTTATCATGGTCGGCGAACCATTATTGGATATAGCCGAGACCATAGAGCAGATGATAGAAAAGGAAGGCGCCAGGCCGGCATTTCCAGTCAATCTTTCCATTAATGACATCGCAGCGCATTTCACGCCCACTGCCAATGATCAGCGGGTATTGGAAGAGAAAGACCTGCTAAAAGTAGACATTGGCGTTGAGATAAACGGCGCCATAGGCGACACTGCCTACACAGTAGACCTGAGCGGCCAGCACACACAGCTGGTAAAAGCAGCTGAAGAGGCGCTTGAAGCTGCGATAAAAGCCATAAAACCAGGTGTTAAAGTAGGCGACATCGGCGGAGTAGTGGAAGACGTCGGCAAGAAATACGGCTTCAAGTCAATCAAGAACCTAAGCGGCCACATGATAAAAACAGGCCTGCTGCATGCAGGCATAGATATCCCGAATGTAAAAACAGAAGATGATTACGTGCTAAACGAAGGCGAGATTTTCGCCGTAGAACCATTCATGTCAACTGGCGCAGGCTATGTGGTTGACGGCGAAGAGGTAGGCATATTCAGCTTTTACGGTTCAGGCAGTGTTAACATGCGCCAGTCGCGCAAGCTGTTCGACCATATAATCCGCGAATACAAGCTGCTGCCCTTTGCCGAGCGGTGGATAATGAAAGCATTCACTTCCCGCCTGCTTGTCAATGCTGCATTGAAAGAGATGCTGGAACAGCAGGTAATAATCGGCTATCCAGTACTGCGCGACGCAGAAGGCGGCATGGTAAGCCAGGCAGAGCATACGGTACTTATAACAACAGACGGCTGCGAAGTGCTAACAAAGTAGCTAGCCTTGACCCTTATAGCTGTACTAGCTGCCCTTTTTCTTGAGCTCCGATCTTGTGGACATGAAAACCACGGTTTTCACTGCAATCAAGGCAGCCCCAGACCTTAAAAAAGATTATAATGCGGAGAGCAAGCTGGCAGGCGGCGACATAGAAGCCGAGCTGCCAAAAACAAGGGCAGAAGCGAAAAATAAGGCTGCGCCGGCAATAAGTTTATAAATTTTAACTACATAAACACCGTTAACATGCAACCAAAGTTTCGCATCCTGGAAAAGGGCACCCTGCAGCGACCGGAACAGAACGCACCATTTTTCAGCAGAAATCTCCCCAGAATAAAAGTTGTTTTGAACCGGCTTCTAGTCGAAGAAACATCCCTCCTCGTGCCGGCAGCGATTGCTGAAAATACAGCCAAGCTTGCGCGCAGAGCCAAGAAAGCGATAGCAATTCCGTTTGAAGTTTCAAAGCACAGAAGAGCGGCTGATACGCTGACTGCACAGGGAGATTTCAACGGCGCAGTACGCGAATGGGCCGCTGCCATCGCACTTGTAAAACCAGATGAAAAACAGGTAAGAAAAATACATATGGAGGCTGCCAAAAGACTGGAGTTTGAAGGCAGGTTAAGCGTGCAACAGGGAAAACTGTCACGTGCAGGCCGCGCCTACACGGCAGCCCTTAATTTTGTGGATGGTTGCTCAATCGAGTATGCGCTAAAGCTCTATGACAATGCAATGGACACATCCATCGCAGCAGGAATCTTCGACAATACTGATATGCTGCTATACGAAAAGGCAAAACTAATGGGACCGGCTGGAGCAACGGAATTCAGGAAAATGGCTGACAGGCTGCAGCAGGAAAGACCGAAATACCTGGCAGCAGGAGATTTTTACACTGTTGCCGAAATACTTGAATGCGAAGCAAATATCTGGATGAGGATGGATACGGTAAAGGCAAGCCGGCTTTATGAAAAAATGGAACTGGCCAAAAGGTTGGAAAACGACAAATGGTCGATTATCAGAAGACTCAATGTAACACTCAGCAAGCTGAGCACTGATGCGTTGGCAGCTGACAAAAGGAAGCAGATGATAGAAAATGTGACTTATGGCAGGTTCAAGGAAGCTGCAGAACTGCTTGCGCAGGCTGCTGAAAGCCTGAAAGACTCCCGGCTAAACAAAGATGATCTTCTGGCAAAGGTCTGCAGATGCAAGCTTGCAGGAATAAAGAAAATGGAGCTGCTGCCAGAGCAGCCAAAGCAGCAAACAATGTTGCCAACTGCGCTTGCTGCAACTGCGTAATACTGATTTTATAGTATTGCTGCAGTTAACAGTAGTACGGACCACCAGCCAAGCACCGACAGCGCTATCCGCACCATCAGACCGGTATGCAGGTCCTTGTCAGGAATCGCCTTGTTCCTTCCGCTCTTGTCAACCTTTGGGCTGAGAGTAAGATAGAACAGCGTCGCATTGATTATAAGCAGCATCAGAAGCACGGTTTTCAGTATGCCCAGTAAATTCACAGGGTTCTGCATCAGGAAAAACGCCCAGGTCACCGCAACAAACAGCGTACCGAGCCAGAGCGAACTGCTGCGCGCATAGCGCACTGCTATGGCATAGCGTTCTGCACCACTGATGAACAGCGACCAGAATTCAGAAACATTCATGGCACCAAGAACAAGCGCGATGCCAAGCAGTTGCAAAAACAGCAATGCAACTGGCTTACCAAAAAATTCCTGCTTAAGCACCAGGAGCGACCAGTAATTTCCAGGTAATTCGAGCAGAGGGAAAACTTCCTGCTCGCCAACTGCCAGCACGTACTTGCCGCGATAATCTGCATTGGAAACCTGGATACGGTACGTTCCCGGCCCCAATAGCACGCGACCTTCTGGCCCTTTCCTGTAGCCATCTCCGCCGAATTCCTCATAAAAATAACTCCAGCTGCTGTTGCTTCCGTTAAGCTGCAATAAAGTCATATTTTTCGCATCGCTTGCAATAACAGAAAATGTATTATTGCTTGCTGCAGGCGTAAGCAGGCCTGCATACAGCGTAAACGGCTTGTCTGAAGTTATAGTATAGAACTGCGGCGTGCCGGCAAGCTCGCCGTAATATGCCTTGGAAACCTCAGGCTGATCAATGACTATGGGTGCAGCCAAAGTTGCATCTGCTCCCATGACAATCCGCGGCAGATGCGCCGCTGCAGTTGCGACCAACAAGAATAAAGCAAAGAAAAACACCAAGCGCTTCGTGGCAATCATGCAGTAGCAACTCCGCTAAACATTTTAAATCTCGCTGGCAATAAAAAAACATGAAATTCGCTTATCTTCTTTTCGGATTGGTGCTTTTGTGCTCGCTGGTTCACTGCTTTGAGTATACGCATGACGAGGCGCAGACGAAGCTGGCAGATGCGGAAAATGCAATAGACGACGCGCACACGGCAGTCAGCGATAATTACGGGCTATACAAGGATTACATAAGCAAGTGCACCGGCGCAAAGGAAACTTATAACGATGCAAAAGGCTACGCAGACCTGGGAAGCAGCCTCTACGATCAGGCCTATGACAAATTCAATCATGGCGATTACAATACTGCATTCTCCAAGGCAACTGACTCCATAATATATTCGGTAAAGGCAAAGGACGTACTAACAGATATGGAAAGGCAGATTGGAATTTGTCAAGCTGAGGAGCTGCGGCAGATGGCAAGCAACGAGATAACGCTTATGAAAGCAGAGTCAGCAAGAGCCTGGGCAGTGGTGCAGAATAAAATGGACTGCCCGGGTGTGGCTGAGAATTTCAACAAGGCCGAGCAGAAATACACACTGGCAAACACGATATATACCGGCGGAGATTACGACCTGACGAAAAAGACCGCGGAAGATGCGACTCAGTTCTATATCGCAGCAGAACAGGCTGCGCAGGCCTGCGGAGCGCAACCGCCTCAGCAAAATACTACACAGAATACAAGCAACGCAAGCACCGGACCAGTTACGATTGCTCCAGGCTCCTGCAATATGGCAGCAGACTGCCAGTATAATGAAGCTTGCCAGGACGGCAAATGCACGGTGCTGCAATGCAGCAACGGCTATCCGTCCAATCACGTTTGCATGAATTACGAGTGCACTGCAGACAGCGATTGCGTTTCAAGCAAGCGTTGCAGCGACCATTACTGCGTTGACAAGCCGGTCGAACAGACGCCGGTAAAACCGCCGGCAACGTCCGGACTGCAGCTGCCAAGCGAAATACCGTTCAAATGCTCTGTCGGATATATACTGCTTTTCGCATTTGTTGGGATGCTGGCTACCAAAAAGATATAAATAGTCGGCAACAGAAATAATACGACGGGCTCGTAGCTCAACTAGCCTTGTTTGAAACAAGAATTTCAAGCTTGGCTTGAAATGGATAGAGCACTCGGCTTCGGATGCACTCTCCTGATTGCAGGAGTGACCGAGTGGTTGAGGGTTCAAATCCCTTCGGGCCCGTTTTTACTTTTTCTTATCTTTTTCGCCGTTGTCAAGGTGCTGTTTGGATTTCCAGAAGAAGAAACCAACTATGCCGAATGTCATAACGGGTGAAAGATAAGTAGGAATGTGCGCACCGAAGCTGTCCATTATCATGATTATCGCCAGGAAGAATATGGAGTACATGGCGCCGTTCTTCAGGTAGATGTATTTCTTCACGTTCTCCACGTTGCGTATGGTTATTTCCCGTACTATAAACGCTCCTATGCCGTTGCCAAGAAGAATAAGCGGCACGGCCATGGTAAACGCAAATGCGCCTACAACTCCGTCTACGGAAAACGTGGCATCAATTACTTCAAGATAAAGCAGCTTGCTGATGTCGCTAAGGCCTGCAGCACCGCTGCCTTCAAGCATTTCCTTTTCCCGCAGCTCTGCATTCTGCTTGAAGCCGTGCACTATGAAGAATGCGGTGGAACCGACTACTGCGCCAAATGCCATTCCCGGGCTATAGCCGATGGCAAACCAAGTAATCACAGTAAGCAGTATGGAAACAACTGCATAGAACCATATGCCCTGTGCAGCTATGAATTTCTCCCCCAGCAGCCCATAGTGTTTATCTTCCAGGAAAAGCCAGTGGATGAAAAGGAATAGTAGGAAAACACCGCCACCGATGAGAAGCACCGGCGCTGTTTTTTCCATCGCATCAAGAACAGCCGGGTCGCTGCTGAATGTTGCAGTAACCACCTGCTCAAGAGTGAAATGCGGATTGGCAGACCAGACAATCAGACCTGGCAAAAGGCCGCGCACGGCGAATACTGCGATTATCAGGCCCCAGACAAGAAACCATTTGCGGGCGCGCTCAGACATCTTGCTAAGGACTTCGGCGTTGATGATGGCATTGTCAATGCTGGTGATGGTCTCGAATAAGGAAAGACCCAGCACTGTCAACAGTAGTCCAAACCAGTCCATGTTATCGGATTGTACGGCAGTAATTAAAAATTCAGTGCCTACGCATCAGAGCCGTAATCGCAAACACAGCAAGCGCAGCCAAAAAGCAAAGGATGCAGAAAAAAGTCATACCTAGCATGTCTACGGTTCCAAGCAACGGATTCCAGTAGGGCAGTGGCCATGCCAGGTTAAGATCGCTGTACAGCATCGCATCAAGCAGGATATGGCTATACACTCCCAGCAGCGCGCTGGCAACAATGATTGTCGCAGCCGGTGCTGCGTACTTCATTTTCGTTTTCTTAATGACAAACCACATCAGGAAAACAAGGGGCACGACAACCAGCAGCGTATAGACCGTAGCGGCAAGCGGCGTGTGCAGCAGTCCATGAGGAGACTGCCCGACGCCCAGGAAATAATAGCTGAATCCTTCCACGTCAAGCATGGTTGCCCCGAGCAGCAGCGAGATTGGGCAGAGAAAACTGAAGATAGCGAAGATCAACGTTGCGGGACCTATATGAAGCGGAGTCAGCGGCATAACTGAAAAATGAGAATAACATTATAAAAACAGCGTTTACATAAATATCCATGGAAAAAACGGACATCTACAACGACCTTGTAAAGTGCGGTGTATCCGACCTGGATGCTAAAATCATTCTTGACTGTGTTGTAAGAAAGACTTCCTGCTCATGGATGAACAACGATGAGATAAAGGACGATACCCAGCAGAAGCTGAATGATTATCTTAAGCCGCACAACCTGACAGTCAATATCGACTACCGCGCGAACAGCAACAAGTACATCTGGGATGTAAAGCTCAAAAGGTAAGTAGTGCACCCACTGCAAAAGACAGCAGATTACAGGTAAAGCTACAGAATACCGCTACCCTCCAGTCTATCTTTTCAAACAGCAAGGCGTACAGCACAGCTTCTGCGCTAAAAGCAAAGCCTTCTGCAACAAAAAGGTAAAACGCATAGCTCAGGCCAAGCAGAGGAAACAGGAACCATACAGCAGGCAGTGTAAGCGTATTCACAATAAGCGAGTTAAACAGTATGGCCTTTGCCGGATAGCGGTTGCGCAGCAGCAGGAACAGCAGCACTGTCTCTAGAAGAATGGTAAGAAAATATGCCTGAATGAATTGCAGCTGCATGTTATTTCCTTAAGAATGCGAATACGCCTATGGCCGCAAGCAGCACAAGCGATGGGCCGCAGTTAACATGAGTGGTGGATGTGATCTCGTTATTATCCATGTTAACGATAACGTTGTATTCTCCGGTTGCATTGAAGCGGCCACTGCCATTGACCCTATTCTCGACTCCGCCCACAGTGTAGATAAAATAACCGTCTTCCGGGTAGAAGCAGGGGTTGAATTTGTAGTACCATTGGCTGTTCTTGCACACGCCTTTGGAGCAGGAGAAAGTTGCATTACGGTCGCCCACCGGGCTAGCTGCTTCATTAGGAGCAAGACAATGGTAAACCAGCGAAATCTCGCTTATGTAGGATTTTTCGCCTTTGAGAAATGTCACGGTAATTTCCGGCTTTTCAGGCGCAGGACCAACGTCTGCGAATGCTACGCTTGCAACCAAAATCAGCAATACGAGGATAGTGATTTTCATGAGATTGCTTAGAACAACAATAAATAAAAACACCTCTCCAGGCGGCTGTATTTGGGAATCCGTCGTGCCACGTCGACCCAGATTTTCAGTCAAAAACACGCATTTTTAAACCCTTTTATCTATAATATAATTGTAAAAGGTGATATGTTATGACTGAGACATTTGGGCACGCTCCTAAGACGGAAGTGGAAATGAATAGCTACACGTTTACATTGAATATACCGGGCGGACCGAAAGAGTTTAAGTTCACAGGAACAGATGCCCAGTTCAAGACGCTTATCAATGACCTCGCCAAAGGCAACACCAGGGAATTTAGTAGAGCACAGGGAAGAGGAGAACTTAGCACCCTTACAACCCCCAAAGGCCAAAATTATGAGAGTTGGGAGAAGAATTTTAATGTGAGCATGGTTGGCAAAAAGCCTACACTAACGGGAGAAATTACTCGCTTCGAAAAAACTGAAGAAGGCCACGAAGAGAAGCCCTTTGCAAAAGTTAATGCTAATGGATCTGTTAGGTATTTAGGACCTAAGATAGTTAAAATGAACTTCTACGCATGGGACGCGAAAGTACAGCCAGTCACTGTTCCACGGCAGAAGCCTGTTGAACAGGTCAAGGTCGGGGAGGAGGAGAAAGCTGTAACAACCACCTGGACTTTCTTCACCATAAATGATATGGTTGGAAGACGGACCTATGCAGTAGACGGAGAGTATAATAAAAAAGAGATTGTAGATCTCATCCAAGCTAAAAATAAGGACAAGTTGATGGAGCTAGCCGCAGCTGGTGAGCTAAAAATAGTAAGCCCAACCGGATCACTAGATGATCTCCAAGGCAAGGCGGGCGCTGACTCGATAGGAAGGATGATTAGACTAACGGGGATAGAAAGGATGGCTGGGAGGACTACCAATATTGCTGCCGATGTACCGGTAGAACAGAAAGAGGTAGTAAAAACGAAAGGCCTTCTGATAATAAAGGGCTAGCAGTAGGCGATAGGGATGAGGAAACTTATTACCACTGGAGTTTTCGTCGCGGTTTCCCTTACCACATTTAACAACGCTTATGCACAGAATATTACCCAGTGCAAGGCGCCCATGACTGAACGCATAAACACTACTGATCGGGAGCAGACTTACAAAGCGCTTTCAATAATAGGGATGCAGGCTAGGAGTTTTGAGGTCGTTGCTTCTCTGAACAATAAAAACGACACGATACTGTTTTTCCCTAATTCTGTTTCGATAGTTCACAATGTCAATAACCTGGTTAAGACCCCTGAAACAGATGGTAGTGCCATTAAGATGACAGAAACCAAGCCTAAGCATTTAGACGAGGCTGGAGCCATAGAAAGAGTGATAGTCTCGGCTTGCGAACCAAAGACAGTCTGGGCCATCACAAGCAAGAAAGGTTTGTTGTATGGAGTTATAACCGACGAGAATAAAACCCAAATAAAACTTTTTACAGTCCTTGTCAGCGTGGATTT
>JAZDDV010000016.1:0-15768 GCA_043809425.1 Microcaldota archaeon
GCGGCAAAAGTAGAACACCCGCTTTACAAGGTGCAGAAGCTTATTGTAAAGACAAAATCTGCCGATGCAGTTGACGTAACGCTCAAGGCGCTGGCAGCGATTGAAGAGGACGCAGAGGAGTTCAAGAAGAAATTCTCCCAGCTCGTGAAGTAAATGGAACTCCCTGAGCAGCTCAAGAAGAACTGGGGCATACTCCTGGTTCTTGGCACTCTTTTCCTATATCTTGTATTAAAGGGCGCACTGGCCGGAGCGGCCTGGCTTGACATGGCAGCTGGCGCAGTGATATTTTTCGAGATAATAACCCTTGTTTACCTGGAAGTCAAGGAAGGCGTAGGCAAACACGGCTGGAAGCATGAGATTGTTGACACATTCATTGCCATTGCCATAGCGCTGCTAATCTGGTATGGCGCGCAATTTGCCCTCGGCACTAATTCGCCCATCTCAAGCGTCGTCTCCTGCAGCATGCTTAATGAGCTGCAGCGCGGCGACTTCGTGATAGTGCAGGGCGGAGATATTACGGCTACCCAAGTAAAGCTTACCGCTGCCGAGTTCAATGCCACTACGCACGGCCCGTTTGTTGTAAGCGGAGCAGGCCTAAACGCAACGCTTCCTGTGCCGCTCTACAGCTACTGCATGTGCAACCAGCATCAGGAAATATGCACTGCTTTTTTTAGCTCTCCCGAAGACTTCGTTGAAGTTGCCGGGCCGGCAGTTTACCACTACGGCTGGTGCGATAAAAACTACGGCGACAAGCTTGCCACTAAAACCCGCTGCCTGGATTACCTGGACTTGAAAGGCAAGGAACTGCATCTTGACAATAAGGCGAATAACGTAATAGTGTACGGGCCGCGACCGACTGATTTGTACGCAAGCGTAGGAGACATTGTGCATCGGTCTGTGGCGAAACTCGACGTTGACGGCAAGACGTATTACCTGACAGGCGGGGATAATAATCCCGTATTGGACAGCCAGGTTTATGACTGCCGCGGCGTAGGCAACGTGCCTCCGGCCACGGAAAACGTAAAAGGAAAAGTAATAAGCAAGATTCCGTACCTTGGCTACCTGAAGCTTTTCATATCCGGCTACTGGGGCCAGGACGAGCAGTGTAGCTGGACGATTAAACGCTAGTAAAGATTATATTTTATCACGCTCTAATTTTATTCATGGCAAAATACAAGATGAATGTTCCGTTGCTGTCGTTATCCGGGCCGCTATTCATTATTGCGTTGGCGATTCTGCTTTTCGCATTCGGGCTTTCCCAGGAAGGTATGAACACGAAGTTGGGTTTCTCGGTTTGTAGCGTAGTTCTTGTGATGTTGGCAGCAACGCAGATTTATATTGTCAAAAGCGTTGCCTACGAAATCAATGACGACGGACTGAAGATAACCGGCGTTATTGCGAATATACGGTATAATTTTTCCGAGCTGGAGGGCTTCAGGACTATCGGCGGTTTCTCTCCTTTTTTGTTCTCAGTTGCAAGTATTAAAGGATACAGCGCTCTAACCCACCGCATTTTCATGCCTGGTTTGGGTTTTGAAATTTCCCAGCCTGCGATTCTTATTGAAACAAACAAAATAGGCAAGCTGACCAAAATTAAAACCGTTCTGGCAGTTAATCCCGAGAGCAGAGAACAGTTCATCGCCGAACTGAAAAAAAGAAAAATTCCCGAGCTAAAGTAGCATGCTAGAATTCGTCGTCTTCATCATCGTAGACGTGCTGCAGTAGCGACTTTATCATTTTTGCTTTTTTCTTTCCGATTTTTTCAACTTCCTGCAGCTCTTCTTCTGATGCATTCATCACTGCAGCAACAGAACCGAAATGCTGCAGCAATGCCTTGGCCAGCTTCGGGCCTACTGCAGGCAATGATTCAACTACGCCGCGCTGGTGCTGCGACGGCGTAAGCGATTTGCGTTTTGCAAAAACGCGCAGCGGCTGCTTCTTCGCAAGCTGTTCGTGCTTGGCAAAGTGAAAAACCAGCTCGGCAGTCTCTTCCAGGTTTTTAGTGAAGAAAATTGCGACTCCATAGTCTGCCAGAATCGCCGTATAGGCGCCGAGTAATGCTTCACGTGATATGCGGCAGCTGTCTTCTTCGCCCTCTACGATTAGCACCGGCCTGCTAAAATTAGCCAGCAGATTTTCCAGCTGGTGAAACAGCCTTCCGTCTATGACTGATGACTCGAAATCAGCCCGCGTTTTCCGCTCCACTACAAGCTGCTCTGAGCAGATAAAATCGCCTACCTGCAGCTGCTGAACGGCAACAACAGCGCCGTGCGCCTCAAGCAATTGCACAAAATCAGAAGACTCCCGGTGGTCCATTACTATTTTTATCTTATTTTCGCTCACTTGGCCCACCGAAGATAGCCTGTAATTTCATTGAAACTTATGCTGCAGCCGGAGAATCGAGCGCTGTAGAGCGCCGCTTCAAGCGCCTGCTTTTCCATGCCGTGGAACTTGTCGAAAAATCCGTGCTCGTAGCCGAGGATGATAAGCTCACTGCTGCGCAGCGCCAAAAGCCCCTTAGCGTAGTTTGAAAACTCATTAAGATTGGTGCGGTTGACCATGATGTTGACTTTAAGCTCTTCTTCCATGTGCTCCTTCAGCCGGAATGGCGCTTCGATAAGCATGCGCATAGTGCGCTCATCCAGCATCACCGTATCAGCGCCTATCTCCTTTGCCAGCGCAAGCATCTCTGTCTCGCCCAGATCAAGCAGTTTGATTGACTTGCCACGGGCAAAGAAAAGGTTATTCCCCATGGTCAGTATGCTATCCCGGTCATGAGCTGTCTGTTCGATGCCTAAAACAGTGATAACTCCGTCGTTTATCGCATTTTTTATCCGAAGCGCAGATTGCATATATTTCTTTATGCCCTTGCCCAGCGGATAGGTAACCACTTCATCTTCAACGCCGGATGGAATGACAAAATTTACATTGAACTTGTTCTTGAAAAAGTAAAGCAGATCAGTGTTGCATGCTGATGTGAGAGTAATCAAAGACCCGGAATCACAGACGATATATTTCTTTTCCATGTCATCGCTCCAGCAAACGCCGCACTTTTTTCATCCTTTCCCTGATATCCGTCTCTTCCTTGAGCCTGTCGAACATCATGCTGTCGCCTGAATATTTCTGTATCTCCTGCTGGCCCACGCCGCTAACTTCAGCTGCCAGCCCAAGCGATACGCCTTTTGCGTACATGGTGGCCGCATTCTTTACCCTGCCTTTTGCCAGCAGCCCGATGAAAAACCTCTTGTCCTGGGATTCTATGCTGTTGATAATGTCTTCAACTTTTTTCGTGAGTAAAAAGAACTCCTCGTCGCTTTTCTTGCCGACGCCGTCATTAAGCTGTTTTATGAGCTGTTCCATGCGATTGAATTCGTCCTTGTATTTGTCGGTGAGGAATCTTGGTTTTGAGAGTATTTTCGAGAATACGTAGGAGATTACTGCCAGTTCAAAAAATAGTTTGCTTGGCCGCATGATTGACTCGTCGAGGAAATCATCTGCCAGCTTTCTCAGGTGTTTTTCATTTCTTTTCTTGAAGTTGTTATACAAAGAGTTTACGAGCGTCTGGAAAACCAACCTATCACCGGAACCTTTATAAATACTATCATGATTATATCATGACAGTTGCGTGACTTTATCGCAACCGTGTAACACAGCTGTTTGCGATCCCAAGTTGGGATTTAGCAACTGCATCGGGTGATTGCTATGACTGATAACAAGGACAAACTATATAAATCTAACCCTGCGCAGGGCGGTTTCTCCTATGAATTGGAGCGCGACCTGCAGGCAAACGCAGATAAATTCAAAGACCCCGTTGTCCTCGGCGAGCTTGTTTACAAGCTGCTGGAGGAACGCGAGAACACCAATCGCATACTCAAGAACCTGCTGGCGAAGATTGACTCGCTGGAACAAAAGTTCCGCCAAGTTGAATCCCCGGTACAGGAGCCGTTTGAGGAGCCGCTGATCCCTGAAGTGGACGAAAAAATCATTTCGTTCGTCCGCGAAACAGGCAAGGCAACTGCAGAAGACGTCCGGGCAAAGTTCGGATATAAGGGAAAGAACGCTGCGTCCTCAAGGCTCAACCGGCTATGCGGCCTAGGTTTGTTGCATAAAAAGCAAGTAGGGAAGAAGGTTTTCTTCTTTCCGTGATATATTTTTTTCTGTCGTGCTCATTAAAGCAAAGGCAGAGAACTGGGTGCCAACTCCCGCCTCTCAACCCCCTCATTTTTATGTTTGGCACCTGTTCTCGCCACTATAGGTTTTTCACGCTAATTGATCTGTCAAGGCGACACGAGCCGCGGTGTATTCTCCTCCCACCCAAACTATTATGCCGCGGCTCATATTTTTTTTAATTGTTTTTAGTTGTTTAGATTTTTTATTCCTAGGATTAGCGTAAGCGCTAGCAAAACTGCCTAAGTAGTTTCGTATCGATTCCGATTACCGTGTCGACGTCTCCGTCGATTTTTTCAACCATTTTTATTCCCGGATCCTGGATCGCATAACCGCCGGCCCGTTTCAACGGCAACCCGCTGGCCACATAGCTGCGCAATTCAGCTTCGCTTAGCTTCAGCAGTTTTACTGCTGACGATTTCAGCGAGCAGTTGAGCTGCTTGTTTTTAGAAATCACTGTTGCCGTGTAAACCCTGTGCCACTTGCCGCAAAGCGCCTTTAGCATTTTTGCTGCTGCAGCCTTGCTCTTCGGCTTCCCGATTATCCTATTACTATAGTATACGCACGTATCCGCAGCCACCACAGGCGCATCAGTACGTTTGGCAACGGCCAGCGCCTTATGCACCGCATTCACCAGCACTGTTTCCTCAGGCGAATCCAGATGATGCTCTTTAACGTTTGAGACTAGTACGCGAAATGAATAACCAAGCTTTTTCAGCAGCTGCGCTCTTCCTTCTGAGGCGGACGCGAGAATGAAAAATCCCATGAAGAGAAAAGGAAAGAAAACATTTTAAGCCAGCCTTTTTTACCATATGGCTGGCTCGTTAAAAAAATAAAAAGGGAAATTATTTTTTCCCTTTCTTCTTTTTTGCTACCATTGGAAATCACCGTAACGAGCAAAGCAAAATGAGCATTTAAATGTTTCGCGCTACCTGTTGCAAATTGATATAAAACTGTTCCAAATGAAACAATGAAGAAGAGAATAAGAAAAAAGATAAGAAAAAGAAAAAAGATTACTGTGCAGCTCTCGGAGTAACGTCCAAAACGACGCCTGCTGCAACCGTTTGGCCCATGTCCCTGATGGCAAATCTGCCCAGAGGCGGGAAGTCCTGGAACTTCTCAATCACAACTGCCTTGAGCGGCTGGATTTTCACCACTGCGATGTCGCCAGTCTTGATGAAGTCCGGATTCTTCTGCGCTGTCTGGCCGGTCTTCGGGTCCTTTTTCTCAAGGATCTCGATTACCTTGCCTGCGAACTGCGCAGTGTGTATGTGGAACACCGGAGTGTAGCCGACGGAAATTGCAGTCGGGTGGTTGAGCACCACTATCTGCGCGGTGAAGTCAGCTGCCACCTTAGGCGGGCTGGACACCGGGCCGATTACGTCGCCCCTCCTGATATCCTTCTTGTCAACGTTTTTCAGGTTGAAGCCGATGTTGTCACCCGGACCTGCCTGCGCAAGCTCCTTGTGGTGCATCTCGATTTTCTTGACTTCGCCCTTCACTCCTGAAGGCATGACAATGACTGGTTCGTTCGGCTTCAAAATGCCTGTTTCGACCCTGCCTACTGGCACTGTGCCGTGGCCGGTAATCGTAAAGACGTCTTGAATCGGAAGCCTGAGTGGCTTGTCCGTGTGCTTTGGCGGGATAATGAATGTGTCCATGACCTGAAGCAAAGTCAGGCCAGTGTACCACGGAGTCTTGGCAGACAGCTTGGTGATGTTGTCGCCTCCATAGCTTGAGCATGGAATGAACTTCACCTTGGATACATCGTAGCCGACGCTCTTCAAAAGCTTTTCCGCTTCGCCCTTTACCTTATCGTAATCTGCCTGGCTGTAGTTGACCGCGTCCATCTTGTTGATGTTCACTGCGATCTGCGTGATGCCAAGCACTTTTGCCAGGAATGCGTGCTCTTTTGTCTGCGGCTGGATGCCGTCTTTTACTGAGATAATAAGCACTGCTGCGTCTGCCTGGCTGGTACCGGTAATCATGTTCTTGACAAAGTCCCTATGCCCAGGTGCGTCGATAATGGTGCAGTAGTATTTTGCAGTCTCGAATTCCCTGTGCGCAACGTCGATGGTAACACCGCGTTCCCGCTCTTCTTTCAGGTCGTCCATGACGTAGGCAAACTCGAATGTAGCCTTACCATACTTTGCGGCTTCTTCCTTCAGCTTGTTGAGTGCCTGCTCCGAAACGGCGCCGGTCTCGTACAAAATCCTACCTACGCTGGTTGATTTACCAGAGTCAACGTGGCCAATGAAGACCAAATTCAAGTGCTCTTTCTGTGCCATATACAATACCTCCTCTCTAAACAGTATTTTGCCTTACAATAGTAAGGCGTAGAGTGAGTTTAATGAAAAACTTTTATAAAGCTTTCCCTCAGTCGCAGTGAAACGAAATAGGAAAGAAGCCGGCCTAAAGCCCTAGATTTTGTTTGAGACAGCCCCTAAGTTTCCGGATGTCTGCATCCCTAGTGGAATCATTGTAATAGCAGTCCCCGCCTTCCACCTTGCCAGTGAGTTTGCCATCCTTGAAGAACAAGAAGGTTGGATATAGCCTTATGTTCTCATTGCTCCATTTCTCTCCTGAAGGCAGCTCGATGTAATAGACGGGTACATCAATATATTCCCTGTGAAGCTCACTGTAAACGCGTCTCGTTTTCCCGGGTTCTACCTTACGCAGCTTGTGTATTTCTGCTGTGTAGAATTTGAAATCCTTGAATTGCTTATCTGCGCCCAGCTCTCTGAATATGGGTTTTACTTTATGGCACCCGTAGCAACCGTCCAACCAAACCACCACAACGCCGTCTTTTACTGAAGCAAGCGAAGTAATTTCAGGTACTAGCTTTTCCAGTAGTTTTTCCTTTTCTTTTGCAGCATTATCGCGTACTCCAGGCGGAGCGTAATTGTATTTATCAGCCAGTCTGGTCAACTGTTCCAAATCATTTGTCGCAGCATAGTAGGAAACAAGCCTGTTGCCAGCTGAGATACGTATGGAGTTGAAATTTTCAAAATCATCAGAATGGCCGCCGAGGTCGTTCATAAACCAAATAAGAGTATTAAGGTAAAGCTCCTTCGTATCCTGATTCAGCTTGTTTTTGTCTGCGCCATCCAATTTGACATCGACTAGCAGGGCATGGCCGGCTTCGGTAACGAGTTTGAGGATGGACTCGCCCAGCGCGGCCAGAAGATCCTTCTTTACTACGCCATCATAGGCGCCTTTTTTATACATGTCCTGGAGCGCTTCGTAATCATTGGCTTTTTTGTACTTTGCAAATGCAGCCTTGTTTTTAGCGATTTGTTTTACGCTTGGTTTTTTGGCTTTAACATCTGGAGCTGCAGACTGAGTAGTGTTTGTTTGCGCATGAACAGTGCTTGGCCCCTGAACCAGCAGAAAAGCGGCAAGCGCTGCACCTCCGACTGCTAAGGCGATTTTGCCTTTTTTAGAATGAGCCGGATGCATATTTGTATTGGAATATTTTAGAGTAGTCCTCATATTCATCAATATATATTATATACAACACACAACTTATAAAGCTTTCTTCAGCTGCGCGGATCGGGCTTTGCGCAACGGTTTTAAATGTTGTGTGTATAAATATAATTTAATGACATTATCCAAAATTATTGCACGCCCGTTGCAGGTCGCAAGCGCTCCAACGCAGAGCAGCCGCCTTAGGAGATATGAGACGCTGCAGGAAAAAGCGCGGCAGCTGGTCAGCCTGCACAAAAAAGTTCTGAAGCTGGACTGGCAGAACGACCTGGTGCAGTTTAAGCTGGACAGATGGGAATGCGAACACGGCCGGGATGTAAAAAACCCGATGGAAGACGCGCTTCTGCGCAAGCGGAGGGAAAATTTCAGCGAGCTTCCAAAATTGAACAGAGAAATGCAAGAGCAGCGTTCTGCAATCCTAAGCGCGATAGCAAACAAAGACGAACTGCTTGATTTTGAGATAAGCACCATGGATGAAGCGAGAGAACAGACGCCGCACAGCAATCTTGCAAAACTTGTCCAGAACCTAATTTATTTCCCGGTCCTAGCAACACTGACGATGGTTGTAATCGACCCGATGATGTTTATCAGCAACAAGGCTTACCCGATTATGGCAGCTGCGACTGGGGCCGTGTTTGGTATGATAAGCTGGGTTTCAGAATGCCTGCGCAGCGAAGACGGGCCCAGTTTCCGTATGCTTGCCAAACGGCTCCAGAAAGAGCTGCGCGAAATCCATCAGCTTTTCCAGGTTGAACAAGTGCGCAACGGACAGCAGGAAGAAAATTAGTAAATATAAAGGAGTGATGGTATACCCGAAGGCTCCATCAGCTCCTCCCACTCGCCTAAAAAGGCAGGATGTTAATTGTCCTAAAGATTTAAATTGCTTCATTTTTACGGCGTAGCAGCAGAGCCACGTTAGTTGATGCGCAGCCACGGCGAACGCCAGTAGCAGGAGAGAAGATAAGATTTAAAAGGAAGAACAAGAAAGCATCCCATGGACGCTCAAACGAAAATAAGGCTGATGCAATACGGAGCAGTTGCCCTGGTTGCGATTGTTATCGTGCTTATACTAATTGCCCTAGCGACGATAAAGCTGCCTGGTTTTGGCGGCCCGGACAAGGATAATACCTCGATCAATATAATAGAGCATAATGACACCACGAAAAACGTCACCGTGTGCGATGACCAATGCCTGTATAAAAAAGCATTGCTGAACAGCAGCCTGTGCAGCCAGCTGAAGAATGCAACGCTGCAGGAAAGCTGCTATGAAAAATGGTCCAACAGCTCGCTTGACTTCTGCCTGAAGACGGATAATGCCACGAAAGAAGTATGTTTATTTTATTTTGCCAAGGCTACTGCCAACGTCAGCATCTGCGAATACGCGATGAATAAAACCGGCTGCGCAGTGAACATCGACCCGTGCTATGCCTACGAAAGCGTGGAGCGCGGCCGCTGCTTTGCCTTTGCCAAAAACGATTCAAGCTACTGCAAGGACGATGACTGCAGATACGCATTTGCCATGCAGAAGACAGACACAACAAGCTGCCAAAAAATAGAAATGGCTTCCCGACGCATGGCCTGCATTTCCATTCTTGAGCGCAAAGACCACTGCCCGGAGCTGACGATTGCAGCTGAACGCGACCTGTGCTGGCAGTTATATGCAACAACGATGGATGACCCGAATGTCTGTCTTGATATAAGCAACGAAAGCGCGTACAAGCTGGAATGCCACTCCTACTTCGCAATTAAAAGACACGACCTGACTGTCTGTGACAAGATCGGCCTTCTGCTGGACCTGCAGTGGGCGTGCTACCGCAACTACTCGCTCGGTACAGGCGATTTAACCGGCTGCATAAATATAAACAAATTGGCGACGACGAATAAGTTTATCTGTTGTTTTGACTTCGCAAAAAAATTCGGCGACCCGTCGGCATGCAACGTGATAAACGATTCGCCAGATACCAACATATGCTACCAGGGCTCCATACTTGGCAGGACGAACATTGACTACACCAAATGCGCAGCAGTGCCGATAAGCGACTGGCGCAACAAGTGCTACAGCGAGTATGCCAAGTATCACAACGACCCGAGCATGTGCGACTACATAGAAAAGGCAAATGAAAAGGAAGCGTGCGTGATTGCCTGGCAGGTCTACACTAACCAGACGCCTTCGCAATACTCATAGCAGCTTTATTTCCCTATCAGCAAGCAGATGCGATAGATAGCCGGCTAATCCAAACAATGCGAACTGCAGGTTTGAAAGCAACAACAGCAATACTGCATAGATTACGGCAAATAAAATCGAATGAATGATTCCGCGATGGCGCGGCATTACGTAGGTCATCACTATTGCATAGGCGCCGAATATTGCCAACGCGTAAACGGCTGTGTCCTGCCAGCTGCTTAAAGTACATGCAAACGCAGGGCACTTTGCCGCGACTGCAAAGAAAACCGCAAATGCAATAGCAGCCAAATCGCTAAACTGCCTTATCTTGCTTTCACCATGGTCTATATCCGGCACTAGAGCGGAGAAAGCGGCCAGGGCAATTGGAATTAACGCGGCCTGCCAGCCCAGGCCTAGCAAAAATGCAAGCAGGCATCCTACTGCAACGCCGATAAGCAGATGAGCAGACCAGTTCATGCGCTGCTTTTGCAGGGAAAATTTAAAACATTGGCCAACAACGCGACTGGAGCCAATCGCTGAAGATATCAGGAAATAAGCTCAAGCAACCCTTCTGCAGTTTTAGTTTCCGATATTTTCAGGCGCAGCGCGGCGCGGCCTTCAGTGCCGCGGAAAACTGCCAATGATTTCAACCGCAAGTCAGTGATATTAAGCATGTCGAATTTTTCGCATAGAGTAGCGTATTCTTTCAGGAGTTTTTTCTGCTGCTGCATTGTTTCAAGCCGTTTGTCGCTGAAGCAAAGTGGATTCTTCATGGCCTCGCGGCCAATCATGAATGCGTCGCAGCAGCCCGACACAATTTTCTCCTGTCCCTGAGCAGCAGACAGAATATCTCCGTTGCCGATGACCGGAATTTCAACAACTGCTTTTATTTTGCAGATCGTTTTCCAGTCTGCTACGCCTGCATAGCCCTGGGCTACAGTCCGACCGTGCACTGCGATGAAGTCGGCACGAGCCGCTTCCATTTTCCTGCAAAACGCAATTGTCTTTTTCTCATCCTGCAAACGCAGCTTAACAGAAACCGGCAATCCGCATTTCTTTGCAGCAGCCACAATCTTCGCAACGCGCGCCGGAGATTTTAGCAGCACGCAGCCTGCGCCCACTGCGATTATGTTCTTCGCCGGACAGCCGCAGTTGATGTCGATGAATTTCACAAAAGGAAAACGCGCAGCAACAACCTTTGCAGCGTATTCAAACTCCGCTGGCTCTTTGCCGAACAGCTGCACGCCTACGTGCTTTTCTGCTGCGTCCACGTCAACTGCTTCTATTGCCTCTTTGCGTTTTGTGATCGCAGTGACATTGACAAGCGGAGCTACTGCTGCCTCAGCACCGTATTTGTAGCAAAGCATGCGAAATGGCAGACTGGTAAATTCTGAAATAGGAGCGAGAAACACCTTTGGAAGCATGAAGGAATTCCCTCGCGAATATTTTATATAGTTAATCAAACAGCGCAGCCTGCAGCACCTGCTGGTAACAGGCAACTGCATAGCTGCAGATGGCATCCTTGGTTTTTTGCATCAACTTTTCAGGGTTGCGGTGCCTGTCTTTCATGGCCATATAGGATATTTCCCTCACTAAGCCAATATCAAGATGCGGATTTTCAAGATTTTTCGGCGGCATAAACGTAAACTCAGGCAGCGAATCGGCGCAGCCGCCTAGGTCCAGACGCTCCAGCCTGCCGATTTCCCTTGCCTTTGAAACGGCGGCTGCAATCTGCGGCGCCGTGAAGCCTGCATCCATCACCCAGTGCGGCGCTGCAGAAGGGAAAAACTGCACAGAATCAAAATCTATCGTAAGATGTATCTTCGATTTGCGGTCATAGGCAGTATCCGGCTCAACAACTTTTGAGTAGAATTGCGTTTCCAGCGTTTCTGATCTCTGCGGCATTATCATGCGGTTGTTCATGGCCCGCCGAATATAACCGGTTAACTCAGAACTGGCACATATCTTCACAACCTCAGGCAGTGCAAACTGCGCTGTTACTTTATGCAACTCTTCCGAGGTCGCCATATGGTTTCCGTAATTAAGCGGCGGCCGATCGGCACTTGTAATCGAATCAACATCGCGCGGTATCCAGTCCGGATGGGCGTCTATGTTCCGTTTTATCACGCTGCTGCCAGTCTTATCAAAAAAGAACGAATGATGATGCGAATAGCCGTCGCCCCACATGAACACCGCAGGAAAACCGTTGCCGTGGGGAATTTTTGGAATCAGGGCCTCTGCCCTTTCCGGCGCCAGCTGAATAAACGTGACGTCGCACAGCGGTTTAATTGTTTTCAGCACTGCCACTATGCGTTGGTTTGATTGATTGGCGATATAGTGCACTGCCCGCTGCTTCATGTATATTATTTACTACCACAACATTTAAAAAAACAACACGGCATATAATATCATAAAATAACACGAGGGGGATATTATGGCTGGAGAAACTGCATCAAATGGACCTGTTATGAGAATAAGATATCATGGTGTAAGGGGAAGTCTTCCGGCTCCGTTAACGCCGCTGCAAGTCCGCAAGAAAATGGAAGTTGCGGTCGAGACGATTTTTAGTAGCTTGGTTGAGATGGGAAACCCAGCATGTCGAAGTAGATTGGATGAAAGTCCAAAATTGAGGATAGAGTATATCAGTAACCTTCTTGATTCCATGCCATTGTCGGTTGTAGGGACCTACAGCGGCAACACGACTTGTCTTGAAGTTCAGGTAAAAGACTCACCACTTATCGTCTTAGATATGGGCAGCGGTGCACGCATGCTTGGCAACGAGCTGGCAGGAAGATTCTTTTCGCCAGACAAACTGGGCTTCAATCCGCTGTCTACTACGGATGAGTTCAAAAACCAGATACACGTTTTGCTTACCCACGTTCACTGGGACCACATACAGGGATTCCCGTTTTTTGCGCCTGCATTTTTCCCAGGGGTGGATATGAAATTTTACGGAAGGGCAAACAGCAGACAAACTCTCGAGGAAACATTGAGGGGCCAGCAGCAATTCCCAAATTTCCCGGTGGAATTCATTGACCTGCCTTCCAGCCACGATTGCAAGGATATCAGAAGGATGGCGCCTCCAACCATAAGGATTGGTGCCGCGACGATTAATGCAGTGGAACTTTCCCATCCGGACGGCGTATTCGCCTACAAAATAGAAGCAGGCCAAGGCGCTGATAAAAGAATATACGTTCTTGCAACAGATACTGAGCACAGGGACATACTTGACCCGAGACTGGTTAAATTGGCCAAGGATGCTCATATTCTATACTACGACGCGCAGTATCTGCCAGGCGCAGATTACGCCGGAAAGTTTGATTGGGGCCACAGCACCTATGAATGGGCGGTGAAAACCGCACTGGCTGCAAATGTGCAGACCGTAGTACTCGGTCACTTTGAACCGACAAGAGATGACTTCGGCTTGGCAGCGTTGCACAAGGATGCGGTGGCATTTGCAGACGCACAACTTGCGCTTCCAGAAAACAAAGGCAAGTTTATCCGCGTGGTCATGGGCTACGAAGGACTCGTGCAAGAGTTGTAATTTTTTTATTTTCTATTTTTCAAAGTCCCGCATCCTTGCGCAGCACCGCAGCCATATCCGTCTTCTCCCAGGTGAAGTCCGGATCGTCCCGGCCGAAGTGGCCGTAGGCCGCAGTCTTCCGGTAAATCGGCCTGAGCAAATCTAGCTTCTTTATCATGTCAGCTGGCTTGAATGAGAAATGCTTAACGATAAGCTCTTGGATTTTCTCAACAGGAATCTTATTAGTGCCGCGGGTGTCAACGAAAACTGAAAGCGGCTTTGCAAGGCCAATCACATAGGATATCTGAACTTCGCAGATGTCTGCTAGGCCTGCAGCAACAATATTCTTGGCAACATAGCGCGCCATGTACGCTCCCGAACGGTCTACTTTCGATGGGTCCTTGCCGGAAAAGCAGCCTCCACCGTGATGACCTCTGCCGCCGTAGGTATCAACAATGATTTTTCTTCCGGTAACGCCAGTATCGCCTGCAGGCCCGCCAAGCACGAACTTGCCTGTGCCATTTACGTGCACGATGGTATTGGCGTCAAACCATTTGCCGCAAACAGGCTTGACCACATGTTCAAGCACGTCTGCTTTTATCCTTTCAAGCGTCGCCTCCTCATCGTGCTGCGTTGCGATGACAATAGTATGCGCGCGTTTTGGCTGGTGGTCTACGTACTCTACTGTTACCTGCGTCTTACCGTCTGGCCGCAGGTATGGAATCGTCTTGTTTTTCCTGACTTCTGCCAGCTTAAACGCAAGCTTGTGCGCCAGCATGATTGGCAGCGGCATCAGTTCCGGCGTCTCCCTGCTTGCATAGCCGAACATTATTCCCTGGTCGCCGGCTCCCTGCTCATGCTCCTTGCTAACATCAACGCCCTGCGCGATATCCGGCGATTGGGCGTGAATTGACGCAAGCACGCCGCAGGACTTGTAGTCGAACTGGTACTCTGGTTTTGTATAGCCGATGTCGCGGATGACACTGCGTATCACGTCCTGAAACTCAACATAGGCCGTGGTTGTTATCTCTCCGGCAACGATTGCCAGGCCAGTCGTAACCAGCGTTTCCGTTGCAACGCGTGCCTTTGGATCCTGCTTGAGCATCTCGTCCAGGATTGCATCCGAGATCTGGTCGCATACCTTATCCGGGTGACCTTCGGTCACCGATTCCGACGTAAATAAATAATTCTTCGAAGACATAACACACCTCAAAACGTTATTATCATTAGCTGCGGTTATATAGTATAAAAAGGTTGGTGAAAAAAATATTCCTAAAGGAATATGCTAATCCGAGCCGCCAAACAGCCTGCAAACATGTCTTTTTTAATTTTTCCGCGCAAAGGCATTCCATGGAACTCACGCTTCAATCGCTGCAGCAGAACATAGATTACGTTGCCTTTGCTATTTTCGTCTTGTGTATCATCATTTCATTTGCAGTGCGTGAATACGCACGGCGCGTGGAGCAGTCGGGCAAGGAGATACGCAGCAAGTACCGGGGCAGCTGGATAAGAAACATGATAAAGAATGACGACAAGGACCTGCTGGTAAATGAGATGAGAAACGATATCACTGTTTCCGTAGCGCTGGTAAGCGCCATCATCATCGCCTTCGGTCTTGCATTAGGCAACATAGCCAGCGTTATGAGCACCTACCAGGACAGTGCGGTAGGGCTGCTGCGCGTATCTTCCATATTCGTGCTGCTTGCATTCTCACTTTTCATGGTGCTGAGCGAACTGAGGCTTTTCCTCTACATACCGATTGTATTCGGCACCGATGAAGTGCTGATTGAGAAATATGAAAAGATGCCAAAGCAGAAATACCTTTCCAAGCTGGTACATGAGGCCTTTGACCATTTCTCCAACAGCGTGCGCGGCATATTCTTCTGCGTAGTCGCCATGATCTGGTTCTACAACGCCTACTTTTTCATAGTCGCAGTACTGGTGCTGACGGCGATAATGATAAGCGAAGATTTCGGCAAAGGCGGCCGGATAACCATCTGGTAAACGGCCGCGCCGTATTTGTAGCAGCACTGCCTGAATGAAAAATTCGTATAGCCGTCAATCGGAGTAGGGAAAGTTTTAAGGTTAATCAGCTAATTCTTGCTGCGCAGAGTTTTTAATCTTGGACTTGACAGTGATTTTGACCTAATTTATAGCAAATTATGTAGCTTTTTAATATCTTCGGTGCACAGAAGTAGTTGCATATAGGTAATCATGGTATTTTTGGGTGTTGAAATATGGGTATGAACATCAGATCGTCTCAGGGAACCCCAGGAGTGACTGGGCAAAGAATAAAAGGAACACGAATTTATCTGCCTGAAAGGCTGAAAAAAGATGCTACACTGCTTGTCGAAGGAATAAAGAACTATAAGCAGTTGGGCATATACGGCTCTTTCGGCGTATTGCTAAAAGGAATCCCAGGCACTGG
>JAZDDV010000017.1:0-12103 GCA_043809425.1 Microcaldota archaeon
GACCTCGGTTAATCAGCTGATAAATCCTGTCATCCGGGTGCTGTACTCCAAGCTCTACGCGCGTTGCGCCGTAGCCAAGCATTTCGTCTATCTGCTTTTTGCCGCATACATCAGGCCGCGTCTCAATCGTCAGTCCTATTACTCTGTTTTTTGCTTTCTCATTTGCCTTCTTGGCAGTAGCCAGCGTTGCTGCTTTTTTGCCATTCATGCTTTCGTAAATCGCCTTGATGAATCGCTGCTTGTAGGCAGCAGGCATCTCAAGGAACGTGCCGCCCATAACAACTACTTCGCATTTTTCAGTCGGATGGCCCGTTGCCACGTACTGTTTAAGCCTTATTTTCACCTGCTTTGCCGGGTCATAATTTGCATCTCTTGCGCGCAAGGCAGCTGGCTCTTCGCCTGTATAGCTTTTTGCCGCCTTGCCTGTAAACGGACAATAAATACAGCCATGGCTGCAGGAGCCATCTGGTTTCACCATCAGCGCAACAGTTGTTATGCCGGATAGCGTTCTAACTGGTTTTTTCCTCAGCTGCAGCGTTGGGGCTGCGGCTATAATGTCTGCATTTTTGATTATCCCGGTGCCAAAGCGCAGCGCTGCTTCGCGTTTTATCTTCTCCAGGTCTTTTCTGCCTTTTTTCAGCTGGCCTATTGCGTAAGTTACTGCTTGTTTTTTGTTTTCGTCGGTCATTTCAACGCATCCCTCAGCGCTGAATGGGCAAGCAGCGCGCATTTCTTCCTGCCTGGATTTTTGCTTAAATCACTGCCTGCAAGCGCCGATGCATCTGCTTCTGAGATTTTTCCTGCGGCCTCAACATTCATTCCTTTCAGCTTGTCCGTAAGCAGGGATGCGCAGGCAATGCTCATGGCGCAGCCTACTCCCGTGAATTTTGCCGCAGCTATCTTGCCGTCAGCGACGCGCAGCTCTAAAGCTATCTCATCGCCGCAATTGCTGTTGCTAGCTGCGCCTCTGTGCGTTGCTTTGGCCAGCTTTCCCAGGTTGTGCGGCTGCCGGTAGAGCGCTATTATCCTCTCGTAATCATCCATCATAGTTAAATGGCGGTTAAGTTTTATAAATCCATTATGGCATAGCTAATCATGAACCTGATTTCTCCAAATTTTTCAGACCTGTACAAGCCGAATGTGGAGATAAAGAAATTCCCAGACGGGGACAACTACGTTTGCCTGCCTGAGGCAAAAGACGAAGTGAATCTTTTCCATCGGCTTTATCCGGAGCAGGACTCGGCGCTGCTGCAGGCCCTGCTCATGCTTGATACGCTCAAGCGGAAGAAGATTGCCACAACGCTTGTTTCGCCCTATCTGCCCTATGCGCGGCAGGACAAGACATTCAAGCCAGGCGAGGCGATGAGCGCAGAAGTTATCTGCGATTTGCTGCACTACGCCGGCGCAAAGCAATTGATTACTGTCGACTGCCATTTCCTTAAAAAAGAAGGCAAATTCACCTATGGCAATCTGCCTATCACTAATCTATCTGCGAACAAGCTGCTGGTGGCACATGCGAAAAAGCTTGTGGGCGATGTGGAAGTGATAAGTCCTGATGCAGGCGCCAGCTATCTGGTGGAAGGCCATGGCGGCAAGAGCATGAACAAAGTCCGCGGCGAATACATTGAAGGGGAAATGGCCTACAGGAAAATAGAAAAAGTGGAAATGGATTTCGAAGTGAAAGGAAAGAATATTCTCATACTTGATGACATGATATCAACCGGCGGCACCATGCTTAGGGCAGTGGAAAACGTAAAAAAAGGCGGCGCGAAAAAAGTTCTCTGCGCCGCAACGCACGGTTTCTTCCTCAGGGACTCACTGGCCAAGCTGCAGGCCACGGCGGATCACATCTTCGTGACTGACAGCATACCCTGCTCTGTCGCAGCCGTAGCGCTTAAGCCGTTGCTCACTAGGCTTTGAACTTCTTCTTAGGCGGCGGTTCTTTCTTTGGCTTTTTATCATTGGGCTTTTTATTGGTTCCGTCAGGCTTCACGTTCTTTTGCACAGGTTCAACCTGCGGCTCGCCTGGTTTTTGCTTAACCAACTCAGCTTTCCTTGCCGCCTGGTCTGCTTTGGCATCTGCCTTGGTTTGTTGCCCTTCTGCTGCTTTTACTTGCTTCAAAATGTTCATCACGTGCACCCGGAAGTTGGTACCATCCTCGTCTTTTTCTCCGATAACATACTCGCCCGCAGCCGTCTTTACGATACCGGTATTCCTGATTTTTTCCGGTTTTATATATTCTTCATTCAGTTTTGCCTTGACCTTCTGCATCTGTTCGTTCGTGGCTTTGAGGTTTTTCATGAGATCGTCTGCCATCTCGGAAATGCTTCTTGACAGCGAGCCTGCTGCAGTTTTGATTTTGTCCGCCTCCAGGTCCTTCTTGGACTGGCCTATGAGGCCTGTCTCCATCATGAAGGTCAGATAGCGCGGGTCGAAGTTGGAGCTGTCCATGTCGAAAGTATCAATTTTCTTGTCGGCTTCCACGACCTTCTTTATGTTGCTCAGCACGCCGTCCATGTCATTTATGACGTAGCCGTGCTTTTTGTATTCGTTTATGTAGACAATGACTTCCTGGTTGGCATAGGCGAAATCAACGTTCTCCTGTGCCTTCAGCTTTTTTACGCCCAGTCTTGTGTGCACGTTGATGGAACTTATAACAAGAGTCGGATCAACTGCTGCGCCGTTTGCGATCAGGTCCTTGAACTCCAGGTTGCCGTTCTTGCTGTTGATCTTGACAAGCAACGCGCTCACGTTTGTAATCTGCCATTCGTCATTTCCTCTCTCCAGCATGGTGCTGATCCACGGGTTCTTCACTACGAATTTATGCAGCGATTCCGCATCGCTCAGGCTCAGGTTGAATTTCTTCGTGTAGTCCTCGATGCTCCTGCTGAAAATGAATTCCTCTGCTACCCAGCCCATTTCGCGCGCATGGACATCGTCTTCGCTGACCAGGTTGGGGTTTAGGCCTTTTATCTTCGCCGTTGCCAGGTCCACCAGGTTGTTATCAGACTTCTTAAGTGCCCTGAGCTTGGCTACAAATGCATCTGCCTTTGACGTATTAATCTTCCAAATGTACTTTACCGGGGCTGAGTCCTTGCCGAACTTCTCCACAGGCACCGGGTCCTTGCCAGTCGTCATCTTTTCGAAGTAGCGAAGCACATGCGGCTGGTTAAGCAGCCATTCCTTGTTTTCGCGATCCTTTACGCCGTATCGTGCTTCGACGTCCTTCTTGTCCAGGTCCTCTGTCTTGCCTGTTGCCAGCACCCACACAGGTTGCTTGTCTTTTCCGTCAATTGCTATTCCTTGCTTGGCCGCCTGCATGCCAGTATATTCCCGCATGAATTTTATGGTATCGTGGCGCAGGTCATAGATGTTGAAGATTCCTATGAAGACCGCGGCCCAGAGCATGGTCATGTTCAGGCCAACGCCCATCGGCCTTCTGCCCAGGATCGGAATCGAGCGGTACATCTCATGCTTGTGGCGCCAGTATTTCAAGTTACTGATAAAGCGGTTAAGTGCCACGTAAGCGCCGTTTGTTGCCGCGATGTACAATGCCCAGGTTAGCGCGACGTGCGGTGCAAGCACTGCCATCGTTGTGACACCAATCACTTCCAGCCCGATTATGCTGCCAACGACGCTGATTGGCATGCCCGTATACTTGTAGACCCATTTGCGCAGGCTTTCCCAGGTTGCCTCCTTGTCAGGCCTGTGCATCTTGATATCATCGTGTTCAGTTCCCTTCTCCCTTACATTATCCAACGCTTGGAGGAAATCAAGGCGGCTTGCGCCCTTTCCATTTATCCTGCTAAGCTTCAGCCGCGTCTGCTCTGTTATCTTAGACCAGGGATAGAGGTTCCATCTGGTTTCCTTGACTGCATTCTGCAGTTCTTTGAGTTCCAGCGTGAGGTTCTCCCGGTCTGTGTTTCCATCCCTTTTCTTGGCATCTAAAATAATCTGCAGCCCATGCTCTATATCCAGCTCAAACTTCCTGTCCACGGTTGCCATGGCCGCATTAAGTTTCCTCGTATCCATGAAATTGCCCAGCGACTCCTTCACCGGCGCGTAGGCGTCCCTGACGGCGATTCTCTTGTTTAGCGCCTCGATCTCCGCAGTCGTTTTTTCTATCCTACCCTCGGCGCCTTCGATGACGCCCTGCAGAGTCTCCATCAAGTCAGTGCCCGGCGTTATTTTATTCTGGGTCATCCACGGAAGCAGTTGTCCATTCTTGAATGTTTGCAGACGTGCTTCCGCCGCGTCTATTTCCGGCTTGGGTGCCCCGTCCTTTTTCAATTTTTCAACTGTTTCTTCGTGCTCAAAAAGCGCTGTAATAGCTTCTTTAGTATGGTCCAGGACGCCGATGTTCTTTTCGAGAGCGACCTTTTTTTCGCCCAGTTCATTATCAAGTCTGGCTCCTGCCCTCGCATCCTTAAGCAGCGCCTTGACCCTTTTCATCCGGTCAACTACATCCAGGCGGATTCCCCACCAGGTCCCGCTTATTTCATTAGTAATGAGTCCAACGGCGGCTTCGCTATTCGGCGACTTCTTGTTCGCCGTGATAGCTTCGCCTATCTTTGCCTCGAATTCTTTCAACGCCGTGTAAGCTTCGAATTCTATGCGTATATTCTCCTTTGTCTTTTCCTTTCCTATTGGTTCGAATCTTTCCGCAGCCTTTTTTTCCGTATCCGGCTCATCATTGCTGATCAGGCTGATAAGCCTGAAAGCGGCGTCTTTGGCTTGGTATTCATCCCTTATGCCAATCGACGTCTGGCTTATTACGGAGCTTTCAATCTCCCTCTTGTTCGCCATGTTCTTGAGCCAGTCGCAGACCGGTTCTCTTTTGATGAGTCCGTCATCGCCCAGATTGCTAAACGAGCCTTCTATAAGCGTCTTGGTCTCAACCAGGCCTGCCAGAACCCCGCCAAGGACCTTTCCGATGTTGCCATCGCCGTTCTTATCCGATTCAAGTTCCGAGTTCTTTGAGGCGTAAAGCAGGGCCTGCACGCAGAGTGCCTGCCTCCAGTCGTCTCTCGAGTCAAGCGTTGTGAGGATAATATCAAGTTCAAATGCGTCGAATTCTTTTTCATCGTATTCGCCTTTACTTTGGAGAACCCCGTCGAGTTTTTTCACGAGATTTCCCCTGGCCAGTGTCATTGCGCTCAGGGTTTCCGGGTTCTGATAGCTTCCGCCGATATATTTCTCGCCCTTCTCAACCGTTTTCCCGATGTTCGTCATTAAACCGGTGATTTCCTGGACATGGCCGCTTATGGCCATCTCTTCATAGGGCGTTCTAACGCCATGTACATAGGGCCGACCGCGTGCAGCCTTTACCGCTTCCGGGTCGTGTATGGTCTTCAGGAAATCCTCACTGAGAATCACTCCGTCGTTCGGGTCAGCGATGTTTCTCTTTCTTTTTATATCATCAACCAGGTTGCGTGTGAAGTCCATGAGCCTATTGTGGGACGTACTCTTGTGCTTCTGCTCTTCGTCTGGGTTTAACGAGACTTGGGCCCCCTTCTCTATCTTTTTATCTACGCCGAGTTTTGCCGCCATGTCGGCTGAATTTTGTGCTATCAGGCCTTCGGTCATACCTGCATTGTCCTTGGGGCGTATGTAGTTTGCCGCCTTGCCCCCCAGGTCTGCTACCTTGCCTCTTACCGATGCAATTATTCCCTGACTTCCTTTTTTCTCATCTTTTGCGCCCTGCGGCGGTGCCACTGTCTTTTCAGTCATAGTTAACCCACCTGGTAAATATTTATCACAGAGTATATTGTGATTATAAGGGTTTATAAATGCTGTTGTTTTCTGTGGAATTATGCCGCTATAATTCGAGCGTCAGGCCGTCATAGGCAAAAACAGTGCGCGGAAATATTTTCCTTATCCTGCTCTCGTACGGTTTCATGTCTGCATAGCGCGGGCTGAAGTGCGTGAGCACCAGCTGCTTTACTTTTGCAGTGCGCGCCAGCTCTGCCGCATCCTCCATGGTTGAATGCAGCCGCTCTTTTGCTTCCACTGCCTTCTCCCCGTCAAAAGTAGCTTCATGTATAAGCACATCTGCATCCTGCGCAGCCTCGGTCAAAGCGCTGCAAGGTCTGCAATCTCCGCTGTAGACGATTTTCCGCCCAGGCTTCGTCCAGGTGACGTCTGCCAGTTTTATCTTTTTGCCCTTGACCTGCACGAACCCTTTCTGCTGTATCTCCGTGAACATCTTTCCCTGCAGGCCCAGCTTGTGCGCCTTTTCCTCGTGGAATTTCACTCTTTCATTTTCCTGCAGCACAAAACCGTGGGAATTTTTAGAATGTTTCACAGGAAATGCAGATACGGTGTAATCTTTGCGTTTGTACAGTGCGCCTTTTTTCACCTTGTGGAATTTCACAAACGAATAGCGCTCCTGCACCCAGGCAAAATCCTCGTAGCCGTAGACATTCAGTTCGCGGCGGCTGTGCGCCAGGTTAAGCGTCTCCAATAGGCCGAACAGGCCCAGATAATGGTCCAGATGCGCGTGGCTTATGAAGACTGCATCAATGCTGCCGTAGCCTACTGCATATTTCATCAGCTGCCGTTGTGTGCCTTCGCCTGCGTCCCACAGCAGCAGGTCTCCTTCGTACTGGATGGCAACTGCCGGCAGTGCGCGTTCCACCGTCGGTGCGCTGCCGCTTGTGCCAAGGAAAGTCAGTTTAAGCATGGTCATCTTTCTCACGCTAATTTTAAATAATTGCATCTTTGCTTACTTTTTTCGGCCGCTCAAAATGCCTGAATGCTATGCGGCTTCCGTCTACTGCCACTGTCCCGTCGTCAACGGTGAAACGGAACTGGCAGCTTGCTTTCGGTATCTTCACTTCCTTGCCGTCTGCCTTTTCAATCACAAGCAGATTTTTTGTCTCGTCAACTACTTTGCCTTTAAGGCCTACGAGCCGCCGTTGGCTGCTGCCAATTACTTCGATGGCAAGCCCTATAAAAGTTGAAAAAAGAAGATTAGCGCGACTTACTTTCACGCGCGCACCTCGATGCTGTCAGGCGGATATCCCATGTCCTGCAGAATCTGGCGCATTTTTCTGGCATGTTTTCCCTGCAACACTACCATGCCGCCCTTGGCCGTTCCGCCGCAGGCGAGTTTGTGTTTCAAGGTTTTGGCCGCTTCGTCGATATTATCCTTGTCGATGCCTTCGACAATAGTCACGTATTTCTTGAATTTGGCCTTGGTTTCATAAACCTTCAGTTTGCTTACGCCCTGCTTATCCAGCTCTTGGCATACGCAAATTTCCTTCGGCATTCCGCATTTAGAACATATATCTCCCATTTTTACCTATCCACCTTTTATTTTTTCTGAGGGTTGATTCCCGCTGCCGGCGTAGCTGCCTTTGCAGGCGCTGTTGCTTTTGCCGGTGCGACTTTCACAACTTCCTTACTATTGATAATAGTATAAAGCTGCGCAATCGTCTTTCGGAAGGTGCTGCGCATCGCGTGCTTGCCTTCGCCTTCTGCCTCAAGCATCGCGCGTTCTATTTCAACCATCTTTTTCTGCGCTTCGCTCTTGCTCATTTTTTTCAGTTCGTTTTTTCTGATTATTGCCATATTATCGCCTGTCATCAATGGGCTTTGCAGCCTCAATCACTTTCGGAAGCGGTACTTTCTCAGTAATCTTCTTGTCCGGGAATACGGTGCCCGGAGGCACTATGCGCACGAGCACGCCGATGACTCCTGATTTGGTGTTCGCGTTGATGTGCGCTTCTTTCACCAGCCACATCGGCTCGCCTGCTTTCGGAATGTAACCTGCCATGACGCGCAATCGCTTGGACCTGGCGCCTTTTGCGCCGATTTTTCCCGCAGCGACTATCTCTGCGCCTATGGCGCCTGCGTTCATGATTTCGCGGAGAAGGAAATGAAGTATTGCCCTGACTTTCTTGCCCATTTCTATGTGCTTTGTTGCTCTCTTGCCCACAAGCATCGGCTCTAGGAACGGCTCCTGTACTTCCACCACGCTTATCTGCGGGTTGTCGATTTTGAAGAGGCGCTTTATCTCTTCAGTCAGCTCGTTGATTATCCGCCCCTGGCGGCCGATGATTCTCGCCGGGTTCTGCACTACGAGTGTAATGCGCGTAACCATAGGCGTGCGCTGTATGTCAACGTCTGCCAGGCCAGCGCGGTCCAGCTTCTTTTCCAGGTATCTGACAAGCCTGTATCTGTTAAGCGGTTCCTCAATAAGTTTTTCGCCGTAAATCATCATTTCACCTCAATTTTAGGAGTAGGTTTTGGTGCAGCTGCCTGCTTCGGAATTTCCTTCGAAACGCTTGCAGTTTTTGCTACGAATTTTTCAGCTGATTTTTCAACTGCCTTTGCCGGAGTTGGTTTTGCCGCCTGCGCCTTCGTTTCGGTTTTCTGCGGTGGAGTGATCTCAATTTTCTTCGGCTGGCCAAGCGACTTGAGCACTATTTCAATTCTGCCGAGTACATAATTGGACCGCATCGAGCCGCCTCTTGGCGCCATGCGCGGAGCAACTGCCTTTTTGTTTGCAGCAGAGCTGAAAATCGTGTACTTGTCTCCCAGGCCTTTGACCATGCCGTTGGCCATTGCGCTTTTCAAAACCTTAAGCACTATCTTGGCAGCTTTGCGCGGATAGCGGCCCCTTTGTCCGCCCAGTTCGTGGCGGTGCCCGATCTTCTTGTTGAAGCGGGTGTAGAGCACTGCGGCCTTGCCCTCGGCAACGCGCTGCAGGAAAGCAGCAGCCCAGTTCGCATTCTTGCCGCGAATCCTGCCGCACACTTCCACCAGGTCCTTGTAGGACGCGTCGACTCCTTCTACGCGCGCAGCAGCGCATTCTTCCGGAGAAAATTCAATAGAGTATCCTTTCATATTATCACATCACTTAAGCGGCACGAACTTGCTGCCACGGGTAGCTCCCACGCCGGGACCGGAATGCAATACTCTGCCGGTGCTGTGCGAATAATCGCCCAGCCGCCTGCCGATTTTGTGCACTGTTATGTCCACGCGCTTGTATTCCTTGCCGTTGTGAACGCCAAAGGTAAGTCCGAACCATTCCGGCAGGATGATCGCTTCCCTAACTTGCGTTTTGATCATCTTCTTCGGATTTTTCAACCTGACTGCCTTGACTTTTTCGTAGAACTTCTTCAGGCGCTGATTGACTTTCAGCCTTGCCAAAGTTCTCCGGTCGCGCGAAGTAATGCGCTGCAGGAAATCATCGTTGCTCGTCGCCGCGACGTGTTCCTCGTCAATTCCTCTCCATGCGTCTTTTTTCAAAGTAACCATTCAATCACCTGTTTGCCTCTGCTTCTGCCAGATCCACAACGGACTTCTTTCCCTTCCGTCTGCCCGTAGAGCGGGCTGCGATGTGGCCGACCTTTGCGCCAGGCGGTGTGCCGCGTCCGACTGTAGTCGGTTTGCCCACGTGGTGTTGCTTACCACCGTGCGGGTGGTTATAGGCAGCCATGTGTACACCTCTGTTGCTTGGCCATAATTTCTTGAGTGCGAGCCGGTATTTATAGTACGCATTGCCGGCTTTCATCAGTGGCTTTTCCAGCCTTCCGCCGCCTGCTACAATGCCTAACTGCGCTCTGCATTCTCCTGGCAGCACGATTGTGTTCTTGCTCGGAAGCTTGAGATAAATATTGCTTTTTTCCCGCGCTATTATGGTGGCGTAGGATCCTGCGGTCTTGACGAATTTGCCGCCGTCTCCCGGAGTCTTTTCAATGTTGAAAATATACGCGCCGTCCGGTATGCGGTATAAGGGCAGTACGCTGCCCAGCTTGAGCTTGCCCTGGACGCCCACATCTATCGTGTCGCCGATGGCAATGCCTTCTGGTGCGAGCAAATAGCCTCTTTCGCCGTTGTCGTAGCCTAGGAGCATGAGCGGTGCTGTCCTGCCGACGTCATCCACCAGCTGCAGCACTTTTGCCGTGAGCATGCCTGTTTTCTCAACGTCATCGTAGTTCCGGTACACCAAATCAGTAACTGCTTTCTTGGTTGCGATGTACCGCCCTGACGCCTTTCCTCTTTTTTGAGATTTTAATCGTTTTCCCATGTTAGCACCCTTACGTGATCATCTTAAGCTTTGTCGCAAGCTCGTCTGCTTTGTAGCCCTTTGCGAGCCGTACGAATGCGTGCTTTTTGCCGCGTGAGCTTATGAGCGTTCTTACTGCAGCGACTTTCACGGTGAAGAGTTTTTCCACTTCCGCAGCGATTTCTTTCTTCGTCGCCTTGTCATCAACAATAAATCGCATCGTGTTGTCGCGCTCTATCGACTGAAGGCTTTTTTCCGTCTTTGTGGGTCTTTTGATTATCATACCTTACCACCAAATGTCTGTGCGATTTTCTCAATCGCCCTTTCAGTGTAGATCGTAAGCCGGCCTGGGTGCGTGCCCGGCGCCAAATGCCTTGCGCGCAGCAGGTCAACGCTAACTACGTCAACGCCAGGAAGATTCTCCGCTGCCTTGGACATTTTGGCTACCACGACCAGCGGGCCTTTTGTGCCGTTAAGTTTGCAGTTCTCGATGAAATCAGCGAGATTGAGTAGGTTGAATACGGCTGCAACTTCCTTTGCCTTTTTCAGGTCTTCAAACTTTCCCTCCACGATTAGCGGGAGCGAGACTGTTACTTTGGACTTGGTGCGCTTGGAAACGTATTCGCGTATGGCAGTCATCGCCAGCGCGCTTTGCAAAGCCTTGGCATATTCTTTTTTGTTGATCTCTTCCACGATTTTCATTTCCGGCTTTGGCGGATGTGCTCTATGACCTTTAACTGCCAGAGGCACTCGCTTTACCTTGCCGAATTGGCCCTTTGGCCTTACTTCGTGCGGCAAGTGCGGAATACCCTTGTTCTTTACCGCACCGTAGTCTTCCTTTCGGCCGCGGTAGCGAGCACTAGTCTCGAAACCTGCGAAGCGGTAGTTTCCTTTCGGCTGCTTGAGCTTGGTTTCATCGCTCAGCACGGCTCGTTTCACCAAATCCGGCCGCGGAATCGCGTCGAATACTTTTGGAAGCTCGATGTCTTTCATCACTTTTCCTTCAAGTGAGTATATGCTTGCTTTCATTGTAATCACCTTGACTCCTTGGCAATGTAGCTTGCCTGCGGTTCCTTCATCGTTCCGCTGCCCCTGGTTGCAACGCGCAACTTGACCATTCTCTTTGCCGGTCCAGGCAGCGATCCCTTCAGGATAATCCAGTCATTCTTGACAACTCCGTAGTGCGGGAATCCGCTTTTCGGGTTGACGTCTTCCGGTTTGGTGCCGATTTTAAGAATCATTTTGTTAAGCTCGGTGCGTGAGTGATAGCCCATCTGGCCTGCTTGCGGCACAGTGTACATGACGATAGCCGGATGGAACGGACCAAGCGTACCAACGTGCCTTACTTTTCCCGTTGCCTTTCTTCTTTGTGTTGCGATGCCGAATCGTTTGACTGGCCCTTGCCATCCCTTGCCGGTTGTTACTGCGCTGACGTCAACTAACTCTCCTGGCTTGAAAATGTCTGCTATGCGCAGCTCCTTGCCCAAAAGCGAATTAGCGTATTCAATTTTTTCCTTTACGTCTTTTCCGCCGCAGCCCAGCTCCATTAAATCAGTAGTCTTGTTTCCAATGCCTGTCTTTGCCGCTTCGCAGTAGGCCAGCAGCCTTAGGTCTTTAACATCTTCCAGCTTCACCTGGTTCTTCTCTTTTTTCTTGGTGATGCCCGCGGCTTTCAGCACTGCTTCGTTATCGGTGAAGATATCTGCGATGGAATTCGTGTTGTCGTAATATCTCAAGCCGTAAACCATCATAGGCGGCACTTCAACGACTGTTGCTGCGCCCATTATTTCCTGGCCCTTGGTTGGCGATTCGCTCGGGTCGATGTACGCCACATGCGTCATGCCGACTTTGAATCCTGCCATGCCCAGTACGCGCTTCTCGTCGCGGTGCGGCCAGTATTGCGGTATGTTCTGGTTTGCTGCCCTTTTTCTTGGCCTGAAGGCCATGGACCCTTTTCTAGGCTTTATTTTGTCTACCATATTATACACCTCACGTTGCCCGCACGGTCAAAGCCAGTTAAGAGTGGAATGAATCCAATTTGGCATTGCTGCCAAGCCCTGCCCTCAATCGGGTCGTCCTCGTTCTAG
>JAZDDV010000018.1:0-19388 GCA_043809425.1 Microcaldota archaeon
GTCGTGAAAGCAACGTATTTCCCATCATATACGTCCTGGCATTCCAGTGCATAGGACGTGTTTATGCAGCGGTGCGAATCCATTACGTGCTGCGAATTGCCAAGTACCACGTTTCCTGCGTAGAAAGCCTTTTCCCGTACCGCAGCCACGATGGAATCAATATCCTTTATTTCGTTGATGTTTAGGGACATATTTGTGGTTTTCTTCTGGTATTCATTCATCTCCTCAAGGCCTATGACGCATGCGTTTTTCGGAATTCGGTTCGAAGATATGGTGACATCCTTCCCGGAGAGAATTGATTTTCGTTTGTCAAGCGGGTCAGTATACCTTTTTAGATAATCCCTGAATTCCAGCAAGTCGCCAGCTTCCTCGCCCAGCAATATCTTGCATGTGTTTTTCCATGCCTTGTTTAGCGGATTATAGGATTCGCTATCCATGCCACTCACCAACGTTGAAGATATCCAAATCAAGTCGTTTCGTCTTTTGCAATTCAGTTGTCATCTGGTTCAATACGGTTGTTTTTATTGTCCGATAGGTTTCCATTGGCACCTGAACATTTCCAATCGCATGCTTCAGGTTCTTGGCATTGAAACAGAACATACTATCGTGCACGTTTTCGCAGTTGTGACAGAACAGCAGGTCGCTGGAGTTTGAGCAGCCATCCACCTCAAAGCAGCGGTTTACGGCCAGCGAATTGTAGGCGTGAATACAGAAACCAGACTGGGTGATTGAATGGCAGCCGAACATGTTCTCGCAGAATAGCGCATAGTTGGAAAATGCCACGTTTTTCACGCCAAGATAAACATCCTCACAGTAGTAAATGTTCCGTCCGTCTCCTGCACCGCTTGTTTTTTCTATGTTCTCATAGGTACGGTACCTGAAATTCCCGCAGTGGAAGGCAACTGGCTTGATGAATTTCTCCCTTATTTCCTTTATGGTTGCATTCTTGATGTCTTCTGCGCTATACGGAGAAGTATTGACCTTGTCCATTTCATCAAATGATACTATTTTTGTAGGGTTGAATGCCTTCTTAAGATAATTCGTAGGCGGTGGTACCCAGACTTCCTTGCCGCTAAGCGCTGATTTAACCGGATAAGGCAGCGGTACGTGGCTGCCGATCCAGGGGCCGTATTCGTCAAGGTTTCTGAGCTCTGCTCCCAGCAGCAGTTTCGTGGTCTTTTCAAATGCTTTTTCCAACTCAGTATTCATAAACATCACGAATTCAGGAAGTCAACTATGGAAGGGTCGAAACGTTTCTTATTCTTCAGCATGTCGCGCATCTCTCCCACGAGTTTGTTCTTCAGGTCGCCGTACTGCTGTCTGTTCAACTGTACGTTTCCTATCTGATCCTTCTTTGACCTTGCATTGAAAGTGAACATGCAATTCGTGCAGCCCAGCAGATTGTAGGAGAAATAACAGTCAGAAGAGCCGATGGATGTGCAGCATTCGAAACACCTTTTCAGCGTGTTGTTGTAGAAGCACCTTATGATATGGGACGACTGCCCGCTTGAAGTCGAGCCGAATGTGTATTCATTTTCCCGCATCAGGTAAGCATACGCCATGTATTTACTTCCGATTATGTTCGATGAATTGAGTATGGAACTTGAATCAATGATTACGTCTGAGTCTTCCACATGGCGCGAATTACCAAGTGCCTTGTTTCCGCTGTAAATCAGTTTTTCCTGCACTGCTTCGAGCAGCGAGTCCAGGTCCTTTATGCTGTTGACATCTATTGGTTTTGCCGCTATGCTGGCGACTTTGCTGCCTTCTGTCTGGTAGTCGAAGAACCTGGCCTTTTCATGGTATTCCTCAGAGGCAACCCATAATTTTTTACCGGAGAAATAAGAATCAACCTGTTTACCAATTAGGCCTTCTTTCAGATATGGCGCGTAGTCCTTAAGCTCACCAAGTTCTTCCCCAAATAGAACCCGGGTAGTCGATTTCCACGCCTTGTTCACTTCATCGTACGCTTCTGTTGCCACTTCAATCCCCACACCCAATATTGTATACGTCCAGTTTTAGTTCCTTTTTCTTTTCCAATGTATCTGAAATCTGGGCTAGCAACGCTTGTTTTATGCTCCTGTACTTGCCTATTTCCAATGGTGCATTGCCTATTGCATGCCGTAAGTTCTTCTCATTGAAGCAAAACATGCTCTCATGCACGTTCTCGCAGTTGTGCGAGAAATAGATGTCAGAGGAGTTGCTGCAGCTGTCTACTTCAAAAGCCCTTGAAAGATTAAGCGAATAGTAGGCATGAATGCAGAATTGCGAAGAAAAAGCAAGGTCGCAACCGAATACATACTTGGAATTCCTTGGCCAGAAAGAAAAGCCTGCATACTCATCATAGGAAAACAGCGCCCCCTTATAACAATTGAGCGACTGGTTCACGAGCGGTATGTCTATGATGTTTCTAGTGTCACCGACAGTTGCTTCAGAAGTGAAGAATGCGATTTTCCACAGTGTTTTCTTAATACTATCAAAGGATTCAATATCCTGCTGCTCCAGGCTAAGCAGTTCGCCCAATCTCTTGCATTCATTTTCCTTTACCAGCCTGTCTCTTGGCAGAACATTATAAGGCGTTATAAGCACGAAGTAAGTCGGCTTTCCGGTAGCGACTGACTTAACAGTTTCCACGCCAGGCACATGGCGCATAAGCCACTTTTCATATTTATCCATATCCTGCAGTTCTTTCCCCAACAGCACTTTTGTTGTTTTGACAAATGCCTCTTCAATCGGTCTTTTATCCTCAGGACCGCGACCTTCGCTAGTTTCTATTTTCTCCTTTGTCAAGGCCTTTTTCTGTCCTGCAACCAACTCCATTAGGGAAGGCAGCAATTTTTTGCGTTTTAATTCATCTCTGATCTCCTGAACCAGTTTTGCCTTGAGCTGCGCGAACTTGCTTTTTTCAAGTTCTCTGTTGCCGATTATGTTGTGTCTATTCCTCAGGTTGAAGGAAAACAGCGCATTCTGCGAACCTTCCACCCGCGAGCAGTAATAACAGTCGCTAGACGAGTAGCAACCCCATGTTTCTAAGCACCGCGCCTGCATGAAGCTGTCAAAACCCTTTATGAGGAAGTTCGATTCATCGTCGTTATTGACGCTGAAAATGTACTTTGAATAGCGTGTGTAGGACGAGTAGGCCACATACTCAGAATCAAAGACGAAATTTGAATGGTAAACGTGAAATGAATTCTGGATATTGGTGCTGCGCGCCACGTTCTTGGAGTTCGCGAGGATTATGTTGCCAGTGTAAACGAACCTTTCCTGCAAAGCCTGCGCAATTGAATCAATGTCTTTCACTTCGTTTATGTTAAGCGGTTCAAACTTTTTGCCGAAGTCGATTTCCTCAAGCGAGATGAATTTCGCGTCCTGGCAGTAGTAGGGTACTGCCAGATAAACATCCTTTCTTGAAACAGCGGATTTTTTTACGCTAAACGGTTCCATGTGCTGCCATAGCCACTTGCTATAGCCCTCCAGGTCGCCAATTTCTTCTCCAAGGATGACTTTGGCAGTTGTTTTCCATGCCTTGTTCAGCGTCTCGTAGGTCTCAGTTGCCACGCTAAAACTATTGTCAGCAAAGAATAAAAATCACAGCAATTAAACAAAATCAGACAGGCCAAGTTGTTTCTTCTTCTCGTCCTCGAATATGTTTCCTATTTCCTTTTGTATCAGGTCAAGCCTCTGGCTAAGGTATTCTGCCAGTTCGTATCTCTTGACTACTTCCTTTGTGATGGTCAGGTACTTCTCTATGCCACCTTTGTTGATTGTCAACAGCAGATTGCCGCCACAGCGTCGGCAGCGGCCAAGAAGCGGTACGCGTCTATACTTTTGGTTGCAGCCTGCGCAGCGGAACTCCTGTCTTGAGAACGAACGCAGATTACCGTACAAATCCGGTATGAAATGGCTTAGTATCATCCGCTCTGCCGCGTCGCGCTGGTTAACTGCCCTTATCTTGTCATGCAATGCGAATTCATGTTGGACTTTCTCAGGTACGCTTTCCAGCTTTACGTAGGATGTTTTCGTATTCGCTCCATTGAAAAGCGTTCCCGGCAGCGTAAGCGGCAGGTAATACTGCTCATCAGTACCTAGTACGTTCTTTACGGTGCGCAGCTTGACATCACTCGGCCATTTCAGCTGCTCGCACGCCCGGTAGAATTCAAGCGGATAGGAAGACACCATTTCGATGCAGTACGCTTCATCATCCACTTCCTTCGGATTGATTATGTTGGTGAGCACCAGTGGTGCGTCCATGGTTCCGCCCCTGTTTTCCGTCAGATATCTCTTCGAGAAATTTATCAGGCAATCAAGCAGCAGCATTATCGCGTCTTCATCGCCATCGCATTGATGGGCCACAATTCCGTTTGCTATTAGTGTATGGTGCGGTGCAACCGTAAGCGAGTAAACCATTTGTTTTTCTGCAGGTAATATTCTTTCGACTTCGTCAACTATTGCTTCCATCTGTTCAATTTTTTGTTTGTATTCTGCATCCTTTGCTATACAAATTAATTTTTTTGCTGTTTGTGCCGGTTTTTTCCCCTCCGAAGTTGGGAATGGGTGGTCTGGCGTTACAGTTATTTCTCTCCCACCTTTGGTTCTTAGGTTTATTGTTTCTTTTATGCCGTGTTTCGATACGTGTGTAATTGGCGCCAGTTCAAACCTTTTCTTTTTTTCATTATAAGCAATCGTTTTTATGTTTCCAGTGACCTTGCAATACATTGTACCGAAATCGTCCTTTTTTGGATTTTTCAGATTTTTCTCTACGAGTTCTTCTATCGTTATCATTCTGAAGTTTCCACCTTCAAAAACTGGCAGGATGGTATCGCCTGCAAAACAATTCCTTCTCTTAGCCGTATGGTAGTATGGATGGCCATAGCCGACATTCGCATCAGTATAGCCGATTATCCGGCAAAGCACGCCTGCGGAAGTATGCGGTGACAGGCCTACGGTGAGATGCCCTATCATGTCTGTTGGCTTTTCTGCCTTGTAGTAAGGCTCAACTCCGTAGAGGTTGACAAGCAGCTCATCTATGAATTTTGAAATCCGGTGCACATATTCAAGTCCGTGCTTTGAGAGTACAATGTCCTGCGGGTAGAGCATTACCAATTGCGCATCTGTTGCCAGTTCATTGCCCAGATAGTCCTTCAGATAACCAAGTTTTCGCACTTGCTCCAGCGACAGCCCGATTTCCTTTGGTATGAAATGCGTCATCGGCACGTCTGTTGCATCAAATCGTATGGTGCCATCCCTGAAGACATAAACTTCATGCTTTGACCTGATGAATCCCTTTTCAATTCGTTCCGGAACCCGGTCTGCGTTGGAAAGGCCCTTTATGCCTTTCAGCTCTTCTGGCGCAAAACCAAGGCGCGATTTGGCTGATTCAAATAACTGCACCAGGTCAATGGGCCGCAGGTCATGCTGTGTAGTCTTCTCACCACAATGCATTTCCCCATCCACTGCCTTGCCGCATTTGACGCATACTTTTTCCGGTCTTGCTTCCCCACCGCACAAATGGCATTTACGATAAAACGTTACCTTGCCGCAGCCTTTGCAGCGCAGTCTGCCAAGCTCCAGATTGACGCTCCTGTTTGTTCCTTTGATATTTTTCATTTCTTTTATCAGGCTGCGGTTTTTCTGCGAACCAGTTGGAAATAGCACTGTAGGCGAGCCTGCCATAGGCCTTTCCTTTGCCTTTTCCGGCCTGCCCATCCTTCCTCCAATGTACGTCGGTGCCCACGGTTTTATGAGAACACCGCTTAATTTGGCAACAGCATCTAGAGTATTCACTGCTTCAGGCATGTCTTTTGCCACAGCAGTGCACTGCTCAATAATTACAGCAGCATTTTCATCCAGAATTATCTTTCCCTCCTGCAACCGGTGCTCTAAAAAAAGCTTTTCCAGAATTATTTTTTCCTTGCCATCTAGAAGTTCAAGTGATTTTTCTTTTTTCACAGCGGTTTTCATCAATTCGCGGAGCTGCTGCAGCTCTTCCAGCGTTATATCATGCCACGGCAGCGTATAATCAGAATGCAGCGGCACTCCGTGCAGCCTGGCAAAATCAAATGCTTCAGCTGCATTTTTCGGATGAGCTGGTTCCACGCCTTTTTCACGCACTTCCAGCTCCCAAATCTCTTTACAATAGCCTGGTGGCAGTAGCGGATGATTGGCTTTCAGAAAATCTCCATAGGTTATCAGCATGTCGCCCAGAAAGAGTATCTCACTGACGCTTGCCCTTATCTGCATTGCTTCTTCGACGCTGTGTACGCGCATTACCCGGCCGCTGTTAAGCTTGACAACAGGCGGCTCAAGTCCGCTGTGCGGCACGATGATGCAACCTTTTCCAGGCCGTTCAATCTTCATGTGCGTGCCATAGGCAAGGAAGTCATCAAGCAGGGTCATGATGGCCGGGTGGATATTTTTACCCATCAGGCCGTTTGTTTCGCTTCTGCCATAGCGCAGCCTGAAGCCGCCTTTTGCCGACGGATAGGCAAAAACAGGCCTGCCTGCTACCAGCCCTTCCAAATATGAATCGTCAGGTTTTATCTCCACTTTTTCTTCTTTTGACTTTATCTTGATTATGCTCTCAAGCCAGTTCCAGCCCAGGTTTTGCTTTTTTGAGAATTTCAGCACTTTTGCTGCCTTTTGCGCGATTCCTTCACAGATAACCAGCGGCATACCGCCTCTTATGCGGTCTGTTTCCACGCCAGGCACGTTTTTGTAAGCCGAGACTTCCACTTCTTCTGTCGGGTCGCCATCAACGCAAATAGGGCAGTTACGCACCACTATCTTGATATGCTCTTCCGGAGGGAAATACTGCAAATGGGCAACGCGCGCTTCATAGACGGTTATTTCTTCCACATAGCGCTCTACCTGCGTATCTGTTACGCGGTAATCGCCAACTCCTGCAACGCGGCGAGCGACATCTGCCAATAATACGCTTAGTGCAGCTGCAGTGCCGCCAGCGCTTCTTATCGGTCCTGCATAGTAAACGGCTACGAAATCGCTGCCATCTGGGTTTGTCCTTATGCGGACCTTGGAAATGCCTTCTGTTGGCGCTACCAGTACGCCTTCTGTTAGTATGCCTACGCCAGTCCTGACTGCCTGCTCAATCATAAATTCCTTACTGCCTTTGATTATCTCGCCTGCAGCTATCTTTTTTGCGATTTCAAATGCGATATCTTCGCGTGCCATGCCGTTTGCTTCCATTTCGCGGATTACTTTTGCTATGTTTGGCGGGCCTACGATTCCTTCAACACGCGCTGCCACGTCTTTTGCTATCTTTACTTCCACGTCGTCTATGGGGTCATAGCCTTTCTTGCGCGCTTCAGTAGCTACGCCGTAGGCTTTTGTAAGCTCATCCTTGAGCGTCGAGAAGTAGGATTCAATCTCACTCATCAGCTGCCTATCGCAGGGAAAATTAAAAAATCCAGCGCGCCACCAACATTTAAAGCCATTTCCATCTACTACAACTTTATGTCATTCGCAACCAGAACAACGGAGAAGCGGCCCAGAAGTCCGATGGCAGCCGGAACCAAATTTGATAAAAGCGGCTTGCTTGTGGAACGCAATGCAATCGGCTACGAACGCATGCTTCGGCAGATAGACAAAATCGTTTTTCCGCTTACCATGAGGATTATCCGCGCAAGTTTGGACAACCTAACTCCGACCTGCGATCGTTGCCCTGATAGTACTGAGAAATTGAAAATCACAGTCGTTTCTGCACTTTATTATATTACTTGCGTTGCCGAAAATGGCGGCAGAAAATACAAGACGAAAAACTTCGCCCAGGATCTACTGTCTTATGCTGAAACCATTTCAGTTGTAAAAGCAGACGTGGCTTCAGAATTGGTTGGCATAGGCACTCAGCTACAGGCAATTAAGGAAGTTTAATTGGCTCAGAACTCTAACCTTTCGTCACGAAATCAGAAATACCTCTTTTTCATCATTGCCAAGGCTATTTCACATCCGTGATTTTAATTATATTGCCCCTGCCTTTTTTGAACTTCCTGACATGGCCGTCATGCTCCAGCTCTGTCAGCACGTCAATCTTAATTTTCGGCTATTTAACGATACCTGCAGCAAAATCAACCAGCTCTTTTATTGCTACCAGTCTCTTTTTGATTGCTCTGCTGTAATATTCCTTTTCCGTTTTGGTTAATCGTTTTCCTGTTTTTATTTTGTAAAGTATTTCTATTTGTCTTGGCGTAAAAAGAAAGGACAACTGATAATGTACGTCTGCCGGGAAGGTGCTTACAACCGCTGCCTTGGAGTACTGCCGATAGATAGCTTCAAATTCTTTTTCATCAAATTTTTTCTTTATCTTCTTTAATTTGATAAATTCTTTTATGGCGTTTCTTTTCTTCCGGTTTCGTATTATCCGTGAGGATATGCTAAGAACATCCAGCAATTCATTCTGGACCCCGCCTCCATTAGCCTTCTTCATAAGATACGGATAGTCTATTTCTGTATTTTCCAGAATTATCGGTATTCCCAAAATGTAGCGCATTTCCCTGCTTTCTAGTGCATCAACTATCGCATTTTCTACAGATTCAGGTTCAAATAGCGAATAGCCATGACCGGAAAAGATTTTTTTGAAATCAACCATTTATCCACCCCTCTGCCTTTTTTAGTGCTTGTTTATCGGCTTTACCATGTTCCTCAAAAACCAAGAGTAATACACGAAGGTGTTCTTTTGCGTCCCTTACCATCGAGTTTTCCATGGTTTTGATCCAGCGGTCAACAAGTAGTTTCTGGTCTATGTTATAACTGTGTATTATCGTAATTATATCTTCCTTATCCCTAGCATTGAATCTGGCGGCCTTGGTTATAAGAAGATCCAGCGGGTCTAGTGCAAAAAGCTCTATCTTTTGCATTTCTTTTAATTTTATTGACTTTTTTGCATAGTCTGCTGGGAGTTGAACACAAAAAATATACCCAGAAGCGTAGAGGTCTATGGTTACTCCTCTTCCGATAAGTCTGTTTGATAGCTGCGGCTTATAACCAAGTTTTTCTGCTACTCTGACAAATACAGCTTTGTCCTGTTCGTTGAGGAAACAAAAATCTACATCCTTAGTGCTTGCCTTTTTTCCAAGCAGCGTTAGAGCGGTACCGCCTATTGCAACAATCTTCATTCTTCGTGGCAAGTACTTGTCAAATTGCAGCACGAACTCAGTAAGGCTTTCTATTCCGATTTCCATACCATACTTAAGGAAGCTAACCTTTTTAAATGTATTTTTTCATACAAAATATGTTCTATTTTGTACAAAAATTGTATTAATTAATACAATTTAAGTTCCTTCCTGCCAGCTGCTTAGGTATTTTTTCTGTTCTTCCGTCAGCACGTCGATGGTAACGTCCATGCTTGCCAACTGCAATCGTGCGATGTTATCATCTATCTCTTCAGGCAGCTTGAGCACCTTATTCGGTAGTTTGCCTTTGTGTTTAACTAAATACTCACAAGCAAGGCTTTGGCCTGCAAATGAAGTTGCCATCACTTCTGAAGGGTGGCCTTCTGCCGCAGCCAGATTGACAAGCCTTCCTTCACCGCAGATGTAGATTCTCTTATGGCCTATTGCGTATTCGTCTAGGAATGGCCTGACAAAGCGTTTTTTTGCGATTTTCTCAATGCCTTTGACATCTATCTCAATATCAAAATGGCCTGAGTTTGCAAGCACTGCATTGTCTTTCATTACTTTTGCATGCTCAGCTGTTATTATGTCCCTGTCGCCAGTAACTGTTACGAAAATATCACCTAGTTTTGCAGCCTCGTTCATTGGCATTACTCTGAAGCCGTCTTGCACTGCCTGCAATGCCCTGAACGGGTTGACTTCTGTTACTATGACATTTGCGCCAAGACCCTTTGCGCGGAGCGAAACGCCTTTACCGCAGTCTCCGTAGCCTGCAACTACGAATATTTTGCCTGAAATCAGCACGTTTGTTGCGCGCAATATGCCGTCGATAGTAGATTGTCCTGTGCCGTAATAATTGTCAAGTAGGTGTTTCGTATTATTGTCATTAACCGCAATCATCGGGCATTTTAGCACGCCATCGCGTTCCATGGCATGTAATCGAATGATGCCAGTAGTCGTTTCCTCACAGCCGCCAATCAGTTTTTTCAGCTTTTCCGGGTATTTTGTATGCAGCCTGTTGACCAGGTCGCAACCATCGTCTATTGTCAAGTCTGGCTCAGTAGCGATTACTGCATCAATGTATCGGTAGTAATCCTCATTTCCTTCGCCTTTGTAGCCGTAAACGGCAAAGCCTTCTTTTGCCAAAGCAGCAGCCACATCATCCTGCGTTGAAAGCGGATTGCAGCTTGCTATGGCAACAGTTGCTCCGCCTGCTGCAAGAGTGCGCACAAGCACTGCAGTTTCCTTGGTAATATGCAGCGCCATGCCAATTGTCATCCCTGCAAAAGGCTTTTCTTTCTTCAACCTTTCGCGGATATGCATAAGTGCGCCCATTCTTCTTTCTGCCAGTTCGATATTCAATGCGCCTTGCTCTGCAAGAGAAATATCCTTAACTTCGTAATTTTTGCCTTTATCCATAAAATCACTTGCTACTGAATGGGGAGAAGCATTAAAAAAATGTTTTGCATACACTGTTTAACATGTATAGACAAAAAACGTGTGCTAAAAAAGGCGCACAAACAAAAATCGACTTTCAGGATTTTTTCAAGAAGGCCAATGTAAAACTCGAGAGCGATGCTTCTGTCCTAATGCTTGCGGATAGACTTGCTTTTGCTAAATTTGGCAGTTCCTGTTCCGGCGATGATCGTATCGAAGTCAAAAAAAGAATTTACGATGCTGTTGCCTACGGCGATAAAAGTTTCGAGGAGATAACCGAACTTCTCAATCGTTCGCAAACCGTTGCCCAGTTCAGTAGATTAATAAAAGAAGCGGTGATGCAATCCTTTGAACCAGGCCGAAAGACCAGCAGTCTTCCGTTTAGTACTTCGGAACGACGCATTCTTAAGACTGTTTTTGGGCTTTCAGCTAACGAGATAGAAACTCTTCGCATTGGGAAAGCAGATGATGAGCTAAGAACCAAAATGGCAAAAAAGCTTGACCAGCTTCTTTTCCACAGCCGTAGTGATTCGCTTGCAGAAGAATTGGATTTTATCAATGTACGCTGGGGTATCGAAGAGAATTCACTACCAACCTCTTTTGAGAAACTTGCGATTAATTTTACCTACACTGAAGAAGAAGCGAAAATTAGGGCAGAAGGCGTGTATACAATACAGGCCCGCCTTCGGGTTGCTCTTGTCGCTCTAGAAGCAGCCCATAACAAAATGCTAGCTGCCAAGTAAGTTCTAATCGCGCGTAAACCTTTTAATTCATAGGCGAGAGTAAACAGTATGAAATCAAGGAAAGCCTATCTTCTTTCATTAAGCTATACTGTGAAGAAAGGCAAGACCTACGTATCATTACTGCTTAAGGGCAAGAAAACCGTTAAGCTATACTACCAGTATGACCCCTATTTTCTGGTAGATGCACCACTGGAAGTGAAAGAAGACCTATTGAAGATGAATGTGCCGCACCCGGAACGGACGATTAGCCCGATTGATGTGCAGGAAATAGAGCGGACAGTGGGCATAAAAAATAAAAAACTGCTGAAAGTTCTTTGCAGCCAACCATCTGACGTTCCATTCCTTAAGCGTGCCATACCGTTTCCAAGTTACGAATACGATATTCCATTTGTCCGCCGGTTTATCTTTGATTTGCAATTGACGCCAAATGGCTTATTGCACTACCAGCGGGAAGGAGCCGTAATAAAGAAGATAATCTCCTGCGAACCTGCGACTCCGCCTTTAACGACTCTTGCATTTGATATTGAAACTTACAATCCTTTAGGCGCACCGCGTGCCAAGAAAGACCCAATGATAATGGTAAGCTACTGCGATGGCAATGCCAAAGGCGTAGTCACCTACAAGAAAACAACAAACAAGCATGCGGAAACCCTGAAAGGAGAAAAAGAAGTTATTGAGCGCCTGTCGGAAATCGTCAAAAAACAGGACCCGGACGTTCTTCTAGGCTACAATTCAGGCAATTTCGACTTGCCTTACCTGCAGGAGCGGGCCAATCTGCTTAATGCGCATTTTTCTTTAGGCAGGAAAAACGGGAAAATGGCAGTTGCCAAGCGCGGAATGATAAACGGCATGCGAATAGCCAACCGCGTTCACGTGGACCTTTATCCGATTATCCGCCTGTTCGGATTCATTGGAATACTAAAAACAGCAGAATACACCCTTGACGCAGTTGCCAGTGAAGTTCTTGGCAAGAAAAAGCTGCGCATAAAAGGCGTTGACATCTGGAAGCTGTGGGATGGGGACAAAGTCGATGAGTTAGTGGAATACGCGCTCATGGATGCAGAGCTTACAAAGGCATTAGGCGACACTTACCTGCCGCTTGAGCTGGAGCTTAGCAGCATGACTAAAATGCCCCTATTTGACGCATCTCTGTCTACCAGCGGCCAGTTTGTGGAGAACCTGCTCATGTTCAATGCATCAAAAGAGAATGAGCTTATTCCTTCAAAACCAATTGGCGAAGCAATAGGTGAACGGCTTGCCAATCCGATTAAAGGCGCGTTTGTCAAGTTGCCTGAGCCAGGCGTTTACGAGAATATTGCTGTTTTAGACTTCCGCGGCTTGTATCCTTCGATAATAGTCTCCTATAACATAGATCCGCGCATGCTTGTGGAAGACGATGAAAAAGGAGAATTCCATATATCGCCGGTAGATGCGAAGTTCAGGAAAAGCCCGCAAGGCCTTATACCGAAAGTGCTTGAGCAGCTCACTGACTTCCGCGCGGATTTGAAAAAGAAGCTGAAAACACTGGACAAGGATAGCGATGAATACAAGGTGCTTAGCGCCCGCGTTCAGGCTGTTAAAATACTTTCAAACAGCTTCTACGGCTATACAGCATACGCACGCTCGCGCTGGTATTGCAGGAAATGCGGCGAAAGCGTTACTGCCTATGCGCGCAAGCACATTGGCGACGTTATTTCAGCAGCAGAAGAAAAGGGCTTTAAAGTGCTTTACGCAGATACGGATTCAGTTTTTCTGATTTACAAAACCAAGAAAGACGTCCTTGATTTCATGGATGAAATCAACAAGTTGCTGCCTGCTAAAATGGAGCTGGAGCTGGAAAGCTTCTATACGCGTGGCGTTTTCGTAGGCAAAAAAGGCGGTGGCGAAGTAAAAGGCGCAAAGAAGAAATATGCGTTGCTTGGCGATGACGGCCGCATAAAAATCCGCGGTTTTGAGCTTGTTAGGCGCGATTGGTCGCCGATTGCCAAGGATACGCAGTATCGTGTGCTTGAAGTCATACTGAAAGAAGGAAGCAAGGAGAAAGCAGCTGCTATCGTCCGTGAATCCATTGAGCGGGTTATGACAGGCAAAGTAACAATGGATGAGCTAACGATTATTACGCAGCTGAACAAGGATCCGCGTGAAGGCTATGAGGTTAAAAGTCCGGAGCTTGGCGCAGCTAGGAAAATGATGGCAAAAGGCATTCCGATGGAAACGCGCAGCGTCGTTTCCTTTGTCATTGGCAAGAAAGGCAAAACCATATCGGAGAAGGCCATGCCAGCAAGCATGGCAACTGACTATGATGCAGACTACTATATCAACAATCAGATTCTGCCTGCGGTGCTGAAGATACTGAAGGAACTAGGCTATGACGAATACGCGCTGAAAAAAGGCGGAAAACAAAGATCGCTGGATTCATTCTTCGGCTAAATCTTCTCTTTTATCTTTTTGAGGAATGTCATCGCGTTGTCCAACGCTCGTTTTGCTTCGTCCTTTCCTACAGTTTCCGTTTCACCATACACCACTTCGTGCCTTCTTGCCCTATAACGGTTGAATGCGGCTATAAGCTGCGTTGACTCAGCAGGCATTACTGCAGCGCAGAACTGCACCACTGCAAGATGGTGCGCCTCCATCTTTGCCCTATATCCCATCACGGCCATGAGTGCTCTGCCAGCAGAAAGCATTGCGTTGTACGCTATCGCAAGTGACCAGTCATAGTTGTTTATTTTGAAATTATCCTCTGCCACCTTCAGGTCCTTTTCCGCGTGCACGAATAGCTCTCCAGCCTGCTTTTTGTCCGCTTCAACCTTTTCTATCATCTCTTTCCTTAGCAATTCTGACAAATTCATCTTCATCACCAACAAGCCAGCTACGCTTATTTTCAACAAGATTCCTCAGGAAGGTATTCTTTTCTTTGGATTTTTTAAATAATTCCTCTGGTTTCCATACTATGAAATTTATCTCCCTGCTTATTCTTTTCTGCGCTTCCAGCATTTTTTCTTCCATCTCAGTCATATTCACTTCCCCTATGACTAGCAGGTCGATGTCGCTTCCCTGTCTTTCCTTGTCTTTTGCCATGCTGCCGAATACAAAGGCATATTCTATGTCTTTTACCTGTTCAAGTACTTTCTTCAGTTCAATCAGTGCACCTTCGGTCTTTCTGTACAGCTGTTTTAGGTCGTGAAGGAATGGGCAGTTCTTATCCTGGTAAAACAAGAGCAGGTTTCCTTTTCGTTCTTTTTTCACTATACCTGCTGCATAAAAATTATCAAGTTCTCTTTTTGCCTCATAGGACGAAACACCGGCAACCCTGGCAATCTCTCTCAGATGCAGACCATCCCTTTCAAGTATAACCGCCAGGACTTTTACCCGTGCTTTTGCACCGAATAGCATTTCCAACATGTTAAATATAAGTTAACAATCGTTATTTTAAATTTAACGTTTTACGGTTATCTTTTTGTAACAGGCGATATAAAACTATAACGCGCTTAGTTTTTCTTATACCAGTCAATTGTCTTCTTGAGGCCTTCTTTAAACTTGTATTTTGGCTTAAAGCCCAGATCCTTCTTTGCCTTTGAGATGTCTGCAACAGAGCGGCGTATGTCGTCTGGGCGCTCTGGCTCGTAAATCGGCTCAAGTTTCGTGTCAAGGATTTCGTTTATGGTTCCTACAAGGTCATTCAGGCTTATTTCATGGCCTGTTGCAATGTTATAGATGCCGCTGTTGATTTTTTTACTTTCCATCACCAATAAATTCGCAGCAACCACATCCTCTACAAATATAAAATCCCGTGTTTGTTTCCCGTCACCGTAGATTGTCGGCCTTTCTCCGCAAAGCATCTTTTTTATGAATTTTGAAATGACGCCTGAGTACTCAGAATTCGGTGCCTGCCTTGGTCCGTAAACGTTAAAATAGCGGAGACAGACTGCTTTCAGCCGGTCTACGGAGTGGCACCTTTCGGCCCTGATCTCATTCATACTCTTAGAAGTGCCATAGTTTGAGGTCGGTTTTGTTTTCATATTCTCTGTTTTTGGTAGACCTGGTTCGTTTCCATAAACTGCAGCAGAAGATGCAAGTACAACTTTATTTACCTTATATTCCACCGCTGCATTTAGCAGTCGGTTTGTTCCTGTAACGTTAATCTCCCATGTCCGTGCTGGATTTTTTATGGAATCCACGACTGATACTTGCGCAGCTTCGTGGAATACGTAGTCAACGCCTTCAATTGCCTTTTCCAGCAACTGCCTGTCAGTTATGCTCCCCCTTATCAGCTCTATCTTGCCTTGCGAGTGCCTCAGGTTGTCTTCGCTGCCTGTTGAGAAATCGTCTATTATCCGTACTTCATGGCCCTTTGCAAGCAGCGCATCGGCTATATGCGAACCGATGAATCCTGCTCCGCCTGTTACAAGAACCTTCATTTTTTCACCTTCATATTTATCTGTTTAAAAATCCGGAATTACTATTTTCTGAATTTTAAAATTCATTTTAAGAAATTTCCTGGTTGTTTTTATCTTTTTTCTGTTTTAAATTCATTTTCTTATGTTTTCCGAATTTTAAAATTCTTGACAAATTAAGAGTCTGCGCAACCACATGAAAACTATACACTCCTTCAACAGCTTTCTCAACCAATACTCTATCAACTATACTGCCGTTTATCAATTCTATTCTGTCATCAATCTAATGTATCACGATATACTTATTTTGGCGTTTTTACTATATTCTGAATATATTAAAATGAGGTTATTTATAGATGTTTCTATGCTCTGGATAAGGCTTCCTTGTATACGTTTTCAGTCTGCAGCGCTGCGTTTTCCCAGGAGCATTCCTCTTTTATCATGTATTTTGCCCGGTCTACTAGTTTCTTGTATTTTTCCAGGATTTTCGCCTTCCGAAGACCGGGTGAACAACACAGTTTCCAGCATAACCGAAGCCACCATTACGCGTGCAAGGAGTTTATGTCTTAGATAGCACAAAATATTAGAAGTTTGTATCATGAATAGCACAAATTCCCTCAAAACAGCATTTTCTGTCTTTTGAAAGCACAAACTAAGCTGAGTTTATAGCTATACCGTAACAAATATAAATATTACCTCCCAAAAAGATGGAATGGATGAAACACTGTTTTCAAATATTGTTTCTGCTTCGGCAAGAAGCATCGAAACTGCAAGGGTCGGCTCGCTCAGGGAAACCAGCATGGAAATCGCCGGAAAAATAAAAGCCAAAAAGGGGCTTTATGTCATATGCGGCTTAAGAGGAGTCGGAAAAACAACAATACTAGCCGAGATATCCGCCTCGGCCGGAAAATCCATCTGCCTGAACGGGGAAATAATCCTGAAATACGGTGCTGATCTTCTGGATATGCTCCATCATTCGGAAAGGGCCGGTTATTCCACATTTATGGTCGATGAAATACACGCCCTTCCAAACTGGGAAAAAGACATCAAAATCTTCTACGATGAAACGCATCACAATACAGTTATCACAGGCTCATCTGCAGCAGCCCTGAAAGTGCGGGGATCGGAACTGTCACGCCGTGCAACGGTCTTTAACCTTGAACCGCTTTCTTTCAGGGAATACCTGTATTTTAAAACAGGAAAACAGTTCAAGAGGATCCGGATGGAAGACCTCCTGGACAGGGAAAAACTGCCGGTTATCGTAAAACAGATCACCCCACACACGGGCGATTTCGAGCTTTATACCAGAAGAAACGCCCTACCGGCCGCCTATTTTGAGGATAACCCTGCAGTTTACCTAAACATCGTCGAAAGAACAGTCCGCTATGACCTGCAGTCTTTGCATGAAATGGACGCGCAGTACATCGATGCCGCATTCAAAGCCATCAAATTTGTTGCAACGTCAAGCCCTGGTGACGTGAGTTATAGCGGTTTGGCAAGCAGCATCCGGAGCAGTACGAGGGTCGTCCAGGAAATGATACGACTGCTTTCCTATTCTGGTTTGTTTTACATTGTTCCGCCCGAAGGTGCAGGGCATAAGGCAGTAAGGAGCGAAGACAAAATCCTGATGCCGCTTTCGTTCAGGAGCGCATTATGCGGAAGTTATGGGGTATCGCCTTCCACAGGCGGGATAAGGGAGGATTTCTTCATACAGCACGTAAAGAGCGCGAAATACCTCAAAACAGGGGTTGAAAGGAGAACGCCTGATTTTCTCGTTGGGGATTGCATTTTCGAAATCGGAGGGGCTTCGAAGGGCTGGGCGCAGCTGAAAGAAAGGAGCAACGCATATCTGGTCAAAGAATCCCTACTTTTCCAGGAGAAGGAAATCCCCCTGTACGCCTTCGGATTTTTGTATTAACGGACTGTCAGCCATTTCGCCTCAAGAAACTTCCGCGCAAGCGATACCTGCTGCTTGGGGCCTTCGCCTTCCCCTACCAAGTCTATACCAAGGTTTCCAGTGTAATCGAAACCTTTATCAAAGGTCTTCGGGCTCTCGAACGATACACTTGCGCTTTATCAGGCTTCCAGAAGCGAGATCCTGATTTAAATCAGCTTGGCTTAGGGCGTAGTTTCTCAACTACCGCAGCCAAGATGACTATTAGTATTATATCCATGAATATCTTGGCAGAGATAATCAACGTTGCTGCGGCAGGTAAGGCCAGAGCCGTGGCTATGCCAGCTGCAGCACCACCGTTTTTCATGAACGAATAGAGCACTGCATCCGGGTCTTTGGTATATCGCGCCACCAGATAGGATACTGCCAGCGATAGTACGAAAAATACAGCAGAGTAGACAAGCAGTGTCGATGCGCTTGCCAGTATGTTTGCCTGCGCAACTGCTATGGCTATGTAGAACATAGCAGCCAGAGAGACATTCGAGATATCTGACATTAGTTCCTTGTTTTTAAAATTAAAAAAGAAACTAAGGGCTGCCGGGAGTCCAAAAACAAATATCAGGTACTTTGTAAGTGCCATTGCGTCTACAGCTGTTCCGAGAAGAAGCAATGAGGCCAGGGGAATGAAAACGATGCTTGCCGCATAGCTGACCAGCTGGAAAATAAACACGCCTCTGGCGTTTCCTCCCCAGTCATGGCTCAGAACGATAAGGCCTATCGCCGGGGGAAAGATCGCATAAAGGATTACTCCTTCCTTTATGCCTGTAGGCAGGAAGAATGCGAATGCCACGAGGACTACGGTCAGTACCAGATAGTTGTAGATGAAACCCGTCTTTATCGGCTCCATTTCCAGTTTGAACTGCTGCTTGGTTGCAAGGAGCGAGAAGAATACGGATATTGCCAAGCACGGCGTAAGTAGGTCTTTTCCGATGATACCAAATTGCGGCAGCAGCAAACCAAGTATTGCTACTAGCACTAGCAACAGTTTCAATGGAAGCATGGCAGGCTTAGGGATGCTTAAAATTAAAACATTACGCCTTTTTCGCAGCTTCATTGTAGACGTTTTGCGTCTGCAGTGCCACGTTTTCCCAGGAGTATTCCTCTTTTATCATATATTTTGCCCGCTCAATCACTTTCTTGTATTTTTCCTGGTTATCAATGAAATTTTCAAGCTTTTTAGCCAGGTCTTTTTCGTCCTTAACAAGGAAATCTTCCTTGTTTTTCTCATAGGCCTGTTCGAAAAGGTTCGGAGCTTCGCCCACCGGTGTTGTAAACATTGCCCGCCCGGATGCCATAGCTTCCAGCCATACTAAGCTGAAACCTTCATATTTGCTTGGCAGTACTATTGCCTTGCTTTCACAGTAAACAGACGGTATCTGCTCATAGGGCACTTCAACAAATGCCGGTCTGACGCCAACTGAATTGGCAAGTTCCTCAAGCTGCTTTCTTACGCCTTCATCCTTTCCAACTATTTGCAGCGTGAGTTCAGGGTGTTTTGCCTTTACTGCGGCAAATGCCCTTATCAGTACGTCTATGCCCTTATCTTCGTCAAGGCGACCGATGTAGGTTATCTTGTTTTTCTTTTCATAGTCATCCTTACAGTTGAACTCATCTTCTATGCCATTTGGTACGTAAACCAGTTTTTTCTGGTCCACTTCCTTTTCTATTTTCCAGGAGGTGACGCGGGATACTATCATTATCTTCTTTGCCTTCCAGAGGAAAACCGGAGCGATGA